>NZ_ADHJ01000043.1:0-129965 GCF_000193415.1 Paenibacillus vortex V453 | reverse complement strand
GACTCAGATTAATGCAAAATGCTCATATAAGTAAAAAGTCGACCTGTCTCATAAAATTATGAGAGCAGGTCGACATTAGTAAGAATGGAATATGGCAAGAATCGGATAATGCTTATTTCTTGATAGATTGAAGCAGCATCGAGGTGTAGGCAGCGGCACCTTCCGGTTCCAGGTGAACGCTGTCGGATCGGAAATATTCAGGATGATCTTTGCTCGCCGAGTACCAATCCACGAGTGTAACCTTCGGGTTCTCGGCAGCCGCTTTTGCCAGCATGTCGTTTACGTTCTGTTCCCAATCACGAGGAACCCGTGTATTGACAAGTACAATTTGCTTAGCGGAATCCAGCGGGCGCAGAAGCGAATCGAGGTCTTTTTTCGAGAAAGCTCCGTTGGTACCCAGTCCGATAATGATGATGCCGCCATCGATACGGTTTTGAGCTTTCAATGCTGGGACAAGATCTTCAGCCTGGCGCATTTGGCGTCCAATCACCGCATCGATATGAATGCCGGGCAGTGATTTCTCCAGATAAGGGGAGACACCGAGCATGACCGAATCTCCGATGGCCGTGATTGTGGATTTAGACGATGGCCGAGCTTGCGGATCCTTATTCACCGACTTGGTATGGTTAGGGTCCTTGCCATCAGCAGAACCGCCTGAAGAATCCTTGGGTTGAGGAGGATTTTCAGACTTTATTTCCTTACCAGTCTTATCATTGTTGCCGGAATCCGTTGTCTCTGAGCTCCCATCCACTTTGTTTGTCTGATGGCTCACGGTGCCATCTCCGGCTGGAAGTGCATTGCCCGAATCTTCATTCACGATTGAATCGTTATTCCCTGGAACGGCTTCTGTATCCGGGAGGGAATCCTTCTTCGTGTCATCCCCGGAGCTTGGCTCCCTCGTCGCTTCAGGCTGCATCGAAGACACGTCCGCAGGCGGAGTAATGTTTCCACTCGTTCCTACCGGATTTCGCTGCTGTCCTTGCGGAGGAACGTCTGGGAAGGGCTCCTCTGTTTGAGACGGCTCGGGTTCTTCCAGAACCGGGTTCTCGATGTTCAGCATTGCGGCGATATCGCCAACTGTTCTTGCATCGGATACGCTGCTCATCATGCCGGTACAGAAAATACCAATTAAGATAAGCGAGCTTAGCGACACGATCCAGCCTCTTAACGATATCGAAGCCGGACGGCGGCGAACGGAACGGACCTTAAGCCATAACTTCTTCAAACCGCCGTGTCGTATCGGCTCTTCTACATACTTCCAGGATAGTGCTGCCAGTATGACACTTGCCGTAATCTGCAATACAACCTGTGGCAGGCTCAGATCTCCTGAACCGGAAGCAGGCGAGGTGAGTATCATCACAGGGTAATGCCACAAATAGATGCCATAGGAACGTACGCCTACCCATAACAGCGGTTTCCAGCTTAACAAGCGACTGATTGATGCCGCGGGATGGGCGAGTACCGCAACGAGTACGGCAGCAGCCATAGAGAAGAGGAACATGCCTCCGCGATACAGGAACGGATCGTACCGGTCCACCTGCCACATCATGAAGAGGATGATGAGCAATGCTGCAGCACCTGTCAGGTTAAGTCTGCGCCGGACGGCAGTGGATACTTGAAGGGATAACTTCCAGCTGGGCCATACGATGGCCAGCCCTGCTCCGATCAGCAGACCGAACGCCCGGGTATCCGTTCCATAGTAGACTCGGCTGGGATCTTCTCCCGGCTGGTAGATGAGCGCCATGACCAGAGCCGAGGCTGCTGCTCCGGCGGCGATAAAGCTGAACAGCTGTCCTCTGCGGGGGAACAGCTTGAGTCCCGCCAGCATGATGAGCGGCCACAGCAAGTAGAACTGCTCTTCCACGGCCAGCGACCAGAAATGCCCTAGTGGAGACGGCGGGCCAAATGATTCGAAATAGGATTGCTGCTGATAAATAAACTGCCAGTTGCTTATGTACGTAACGGCTCCCAGTACTTCGCCCCGAAGAGTGAGCAGCCGGGATCGGTCGAACAGTGTAACCCATACGACCAGGATGAACAGCATGAGCAGCATGGCCGGCAGAAGGCGCCGGAACCTTCGTATCCAGAAATCCTTCAGGTCGATCCGCCGTTGATGATGCCATTGGGATGCCAGAATATCGGTTATGAGATAACCGGATAGTACAAAGAATAAGCTGACCCCGAGAAAACCACCGCCTGCAAAACCAAAATTCCAGTGGTATCCCATAACCCCGATCAAGGCGAGGGCTCTTAGCCCATCCAGACCAGGCATGTAACGCGAATGTGGTTTATCCGATATCGGCACTGGAGATCACTCCTTTCGAAGGATCTGCACTGATGCCGCCCTGCAACAGCCGCTGCGATAATATGTAGGACATATTCTCAAACGTCTGGGTGCTGAATAGTCGATGTGTCATTTGGAACATGGTAAACCTTCCCTTTCCTTTATAGGAGGATATTTCATATTAAGGAGACCTGTATCGAAACCTGTAATACCCTGCAACTTGATGTCATAGTTAAATACTAGCATCCCCAGAAAAACAGAAGGTGACAAAAAAATGAACCTACGGCTACATTGTGATGTCAATAATAAGACAGATTTTTCATTTGAAATTACAAGCTATTGTGCTTGGTATGTGCACTCTTCGATAACAGCCTGTTAGCCGTATCGCTTCAGACCATAAGAAAGAGGAGGTCCCTGCCTCCCCTAACGTCAAGATGATGAATCAGCTCACATCTTCCTTCATTCTTTTTTGCGTACGGATTATATAGCGGCTCCTTCACGTTTGCGAAAAAAGGTTTTCAGTGCGTCGTACACTTCCCCTTTGTCTTTGATCACATGGTACATGAATTGGTCCAGCTTGATATTCTTATAGGCCGACATCAGCGTGCTGCTGCGATTGTATTGATTGACCTCGCCGTAACCGAACATATTGCTTACCTTCAGCAGCTCGCCGATGAGTTTGACGCAACGTTCATTGTCGGAAGTGAGATTATCGCCGTCCGAGAAATGGAATGGATAAATGTTGTATTGGGAAGGGGGATAACGGTGATTGATAATATCCAGCGCTTTCTGATAAGCGGATGAACATATGGTTCCGCCGCTTTCACCGCGTGTGAAGAATTCCTCCTCGGTTACTTCCTTCGCTTCGGTATGGTGGGCGATAAACACAATTTCAACCTTTTCGTACTGTTTGCGAAGGAAACGGGTCATCCAGAAGAAAAAGCTGCGTGCGCAGTATTTTTCAAAAGAGCCCATGGACCCTGAAGTATCCATCATCGCAATAATGACTGCGCTCGATTCCGGAATGACGGTATCGTCCCAGGTCTTGTAACGAAGATCGTCCGGGCTGATGCCGTGGATGCCGGGATTGCCGTCTCTGGCATTGCGTCGCAAATTCTCCAGAATGGTGCGTTTCTTGTCAATGTTGGACATGATGCCTTTTTTGCGGATGTCGTTGAACACGATGGACTGCGTCTCGATCTGCTCTTTATCCTTGGGCTGAAGCAGCGGAAGTTCCAGCTCCTCAAACAGCATGTTCTCCAATTCCTCCAGACTGACCTCGGTCTCCACGATGTCCTGGCCTGCCTGATCGCCCGCGGATTCTCCCTTTCCGGGCTGGGCCGACGAAGGGTCTCGACCGAGTACGTCTCCAACCTGGCTGTCGCCATCGCCTTGGCCGACATGCTTTTGCTTCTGATAGTTATAGATGAAACGGTATTCGTCAAGGCTTCGGATCGGAACCTTAATGATCTGTTTCCCGTCGGAGAGGATAATGTTTTCTTCGGTAATAAGGTCAGGCAGGTTGCGCTTGATCACTTCGCGAATTTTATGCTGATGACGTACCTGATCCTGATAGCCTTTGCGGTGCAGCGACCAGTCTTCACGGGATACGACAAACGAAAGGGCATCTTCATTTTGCACGGACAGTCACCTCCCAAGTGTAGCCTTGACACTGTTGCCGTCGTTTTGGCTGTAGTATTTCATTATATTCGGGAGAAAGAGCGATATGTGAGTGTGAATCCGTGTTTGCCGTGAAAAAGGACACTTCACCTGAAAATGATCAGGCAAGTGTCCCACCATGATAATGCTTAGCCGTTTAGTACAAATAGGAACAGGGCGCCGATGGTGACGATAACCACGCTGTTGACGATGGTTGCAATGACGGCAACCGCACGCTTGCGCGTTTTGGAGAAGCAGCCTACAACGCCGAGCACCAGCCCGACGATATTTACGATCATCACAAGGATGAACACAGCGGCAAGCGTCGTCATCGCTTCCATCGTTTCCTGCGTCGGCTCCAGGATCGGGCCATTTTCCGTCATATAAGGCTCAATCATCGTTGTGCCGAGTGCACCGAGCAAAATATAACCGAGCAGCGTAACGATAGACAGTATGAAGGATGCTATGCCGAATCGGGAGTGCTTTCTGTCCTCAGGGGGGATAAATGTGGTTTTAGGTTTCTGGGGTGAAGCTTGGTCCTCGGATGGGGAGGAAGGTGTTTGCTGATCCATGTACTTAATCGCTCCTAACTTGGGATACATTCTTTAATAGTCCATGCGGGTTATTCATAAAAAAAGACATCCTTATTAATCTTTCACAAAATGGCCCTGAAATCAAGTCCAGAGCGCTTTCATGCAGGTGGAAAAGCTGTGGCGAATCCGTTAAACTTAACATGATTACATAAGGACACGGTGTGTCCGTTGACAAAAGGGGTTGAAACGGCTTGAGTCGAACATTCATCGCATGGGGCTCGATCCTGATGGCGCTGTCTGTGGCCATCGGTGCTTTCGGTGCCCATATGTTAGAAGGCATGATTACGGCAGACGAGCTTGCCATTTATGAGACGGGAGTCCAATATCATATGATGCATGGACTTGCGGTCCTGATTACAGGTATTCTGGCAAAGGTACTGGGCGAATCCCGCAAGCTGTTCTGGGCGGGAGCTTTATTCATTGCAGGCACCATCATCTTCTCCGGCAGTCTCTATGTGTTAAGTATATCAGGTATAAAGTGGCTTGGGGCCATCACGCCGATTGGCGGCGTATCCTTCATCGTGGGCTGGCTGATGCTGATGTCCTCGGCGCTGTCTCGAAGAAACGCCTGATTCTCCTGAAAAACGGCTTCGCCGATCCCTTGTTGCAGGGGCGGCGAAGCCGTTTTTTAGTGGAATCCGGTTAAATGTATACCCTGTTAACTGACACTGAATTCGTCTATTTCATTAAGCTTGAAGGTATAAACCTGTTTCTCATCGACATGATAGACGTTGACCAGAAAATTGCTTTCATCATAGTTGAGAATCCGGCAGGGAAGACTTGTCTGCTTGCCGTGGCGGTTGGTTGTCAAGCGAACAAGGCGATTCTCCTTACTATATACTTTAATCCATTCAAAGGGATCGTTTCCGGTGAGTGGAGTTTGAACAGAAGGCACGCTGGCAGCGACCTTCTTTTTTTCCGGCAAGGATGTCGCAGGGGGCGGAGCGGGCTTTTCCTTATTCTGAGAAGTTGCAGAAGCCATCTTCTGAGAGGCTTTGCTGATAACGGATTTTTTCTTGGCTTGAACCAAAGTGTTGATAATCTCTCCAAGCTCCATCCCGGATTTAACCCGGAAATCGACGACTTCAGCCTTGTCGTTCAGCATTTCCAGCAAATATTGCAAAGCCAGTGCGTTGGAGGGACTCTTGACCAGAATATCAACGTTGAATAAAAAGCCGTTATCATCGGTGACAGGAATTGTGTTCATAGCTTTTATTATTCACCAGCTTTCACATTGTTTCTACTGAATCAAATATACCATAATTTTCAGATTTTCATAGTCCTAATGTCATGCGTATTTCATGATTGTTCTATTGATCTAGAGACATTCGTACCACTTGTATGCAGGAGAAGGCCCAGATATCAGAGACATTCGCACCATGTCGGTTCATGGAGAATAAACATAATTCTAAGCCGATGTGAGGGGAGGTTTATTTATATTGGTGACTTTACTGCCAATCGAAATTGAAGGACATACCGTTATGGGGGTTGAGGTTAAGCTGCCCAAAACTACGCTGCTGGCCGTATATACTTCCCGCGGCTATATTATGTGTGGTGCGCTGGATGTTGGTCTTCTGAACGAACAGCTTGCGGACCGCAAGATCATTGCCGCAAGAGCCGTTGGGGTACGCACACTCGAGCAGCTGCTGGAAGCACCGCTCGAATCCGTAACCTTGGAAGCGGAGAAATGGGGTATCCATCCAGGCTTGGCTGGCAAGGACGCGATTCTTCGGATGTTATAGGGCCTGTTTCTGGGGCTGAGGAGTGGTCCAAGCGGATCGCTCTTTTTTATATGAAATAGTTAGTAAGCTGCATTGAAGCAGCTTTGACAAGAAAAAAACGGACAATCGGGTTTTTCAACCGGTTGTCCGTTTTAGTTGAAGTGACTTGCATATGCAGCGACAGGACTATTCAAACAAACTTTTCAAGCTCTCGTGATAAGGAGCCTGTACGACGCCTTTTTCGGTAATAATTGCTGTGACATATTCATTCGGTGTGATGTCGAAGGCCGGGTTATATACTTTTACGCCTTGCGGAGCCGTGCGTTTGCCAAAACCTTCTGTGATTTCCTCGGCAGGACGCTCCTCAATCGGAATATCGGCGCCTGTCTTCGTGTTCAGATCAATCGTAGACAGCGGACAAGCCACGTAAAAAGGAATGCCGTGGGCTTTCGCCAGAACGGCTACCCCATACGTTCCGATTTTGTTGGCGACATCGCCATTTGCGGCTACACGGTCTGTACCGACGATGACTGCCTGGATCCAGCCTTTGGACATAACCATGGCGGCCATATTGTCTGCCAGCAGCGTAACGTCGATACCGGCCTGCTGAAGCTCAAAAGCGGTTAGTCGGGCGCCTTGCAGTACAGGTCTTGTCTCATCGGCGAACACCTTGATGTTCAAGCCTTGCTCATGAGCCAGATACATCGGTGCCAAGGCTGTGCCGTATTTGGCAGTTGCCAATCCGCCCGCATTGCAGTGGGTAAGGACGCCCATGCCATCCTTGAAGAAAGGCAGTGCATTTTCCCCGATCCGGCGGCATACCTCTTCATCCTCGGAACGAATGGCCTCAGCCTCAGCGAGCAATGCTGCATTTAGCGCGGCTGTATCAAGCTTATCTGCTGCGAGTTTCTCTGCAGCCAGTTTCATACGGTCCAGTGCCCAGAACAGATTGACAGCCGTCGGTCTAGAAGTGGCGAGATAAGCGCAGGTCTTTACAACTTGCTGAAGCCATCCCTCGCTGTCGTCAGCTTCGTACAGGATGCCTCCCAGCACGGCGCCGAATGCTGCCGCGATTCCAATGGCCGGTGCGCCGCGGACCTTCATGGAATGAATGCCTTCCCACACCTCCTCCGGTGTTGAAAGCTTGAGATACACAATTTCTTCCGGAAGCAATCTCTGATCAAGCAGGACCAGATGGTCCCCGCCCCAGTATACGGAGCTTAGCGGCTCATAGGTGCTGGAGTTGCCGGTAGTTATACCGCTCATATCGATACCTCATTTCCTTTAGTTGCTTGTTGAATCAAAGTCAGGATATCCTCGAAGGATTTGATGCTGCGGTGATGGCGAACAAGATTCTTGCCGATCGCCAGTGCTTTGCGCTGCGCCGCTTCTCTGGCGGTATCGTCGGCAATGGTATCGATATCCGCAACGTGGGACAGCCCAACAATGCGCCGGATCATCTTGCAGCCGGCAAATCCTGCGGTGTCCTTCAATATCTGCGATACGTAGTAGTCCTGATATCCAGGCGTACGAGACATTTCATCCAACAGGTCATCATTCCACAGCATGCGGAAGTTGCTCTCGAAGTGATTCCACACGTCGCTTGCCATTTCGAGGAGCCTTGCCTCCCGGGTCGCTTGCGTGTACTCGTCCTGGCTCCAGCCCGGCTGAGCGGCATAGTTGAGCAGCAGGTTGCCAATCACGGCGCCGATATCAAAGCCCATCGGCCCGAAATATGCAAATTCCGGGTCAATCACCTTGGTTGATTCCGGCGTGACGAAGATGCTGCCTGTGTGCAGATCCCCGTGCAGCAGGGCTTGGGCGTGAGTCAGGAACTTCTCGCGAAGCAGAGCCACTTCGAAGTGGAGAGGCAGATCCGTACGAAGCGCCTCCGCCTCATCGGCAATATGGTCCGGATAGTTATTATTGGAGGATTCGCGGTATGGATCTTCGAAGATCAGATCTTCGGTGATTTTGCATAAATCCGGATTCACAAAACGGCCGGCAAGTACTTTCTTCTCCTGTTGGTTCATCCCGAGATCCGATGTATAGAACAGCGTTCTGGCCATGAATTCGCCAATGTGCTCGGCAAACTTCGGATAGGCGATGCCCTCAATAAGGCCTTTGCGCATGATGGTATACTCGCTCAAGTCCTCCATCACGGTGTAGGCGAGCTCATCCGAATAGCCGTATACTTTCGGTACGAGGTTCGGGCAGAGGGAGTACTGCGTCTCCAGCGCCACACGTTCAATACGGGCACGGTCGAGCGACAGCGGCCAGGATTCACCTACAACTTTTGCATAAGGAACGGCTTGCTTGATAATGATACTATCAGCCGTATTTTTGGCGGTGACATGAAACACCAGATTCAGATTGCCGTCGCCGATTTCGCGGCATTCGAGTTCGGCATGGTCCGGGAAACGGCCCGGTATACTTTTTGCTAACTGTATAGCTTCTTCCGCGTTCAGCGGATGGTATGCAGACATGGATGGTCACCCCCAAATAGAATAGAAGAAAAACAAAGCCAACTTTTTTGCTTGGTATTACCTAGTATAACGTTTTTTCGCGAATTTTGTATAACTTTTTGGCAACCCTTAAGTTTGGTGAATCTGATTCGCTTCGAAGCCGTAAGGGTAAACTACAAATAGACGCCCAAGCTCAGGATGTACTTATATATTAATGAAGGAATGGCATTAGCAGAAGGTTCCAGTTACAATGGGTATACACCAATCTGCAGCATATTCCTTTGTCGCAGTACAGGGTGCATTTCATATAGAAAAGGAAGGGATTAACCATGGCAAAAACTACATCAGGCAAATCTGCAGGAAAAACAAAAAACTCCAGCTTAGAGCAGCTGTTGAACCAACAGGTCGCGAATTTCAACGTGCTCTATGTCAAACTTCATAATTATCATTGGTATGTAACAGGAGAGCAATTCTTCTCCCTTCATGTCAAGTTCGAGGAACTGTACGATGAAGTTACACTTAAAATGGATGAGGTTGCGGAGCGCCTGCTGTCGATCAAAGGCAAGCCTGCGGCAACCATGAAAGAATATTTGGAACTTGCAACGGTTCAGGAAGCTTCCGGCAACGAGGATACTCGCGGAATGGTACAAGCCCTGATTGAGGACTTTGCTACCGTATCGGAAGAGCTGACAGAAGGTATCGAAATGGCTGAGGAAGCCGGAGATGCGCCTACAGCGGATATGTTTACAGGCTTCAAGGCTGATCTTGAGAAGCATATGTGGATGCTGCGTTCTTTCCTTGGATAATTCGTGAATAATAATGTAACGATGCCATGTTCATGACTTGTATTTGCAGAGCTTTAGGGTGCTCGTCCAACGTGCGCCTGTACAGCTCAACATGATGATGACTATAACACCGTTTGTCAACGAGCGTTAACGCCGGTGACGGATGCCGTGACGACACTAGAAGCATCAGCAACTACAGGATGAGCAGAGCAGATTAAAACAGGCTTGGCCGGTCTATCGGTCAAGCCTGTTTTTTAAGTGTTTTGGTTGTCCGAATGTTGTCTCTAAAACGCTTGTCCGGTTGAAATACGTCATATTTTATTATAAAATGGCTTGAGAATCATTGATAATCAGTTTAGAATGATTATAAATAAATAATTATTTTTTATTTATGAAATCAGGGCGTCCAAATCCTGTTATCATATAGGACAAAAATACACTACCTATCTAACGGAGGGAATCTAATATGTCAACCAAGTTTGTCATTGAAGGATTGAAAGCAACAATCGAAGGCAAGGAGATCCTTAAGGGGATCAACCTTGAGATGAAGGGCGGAGAAATTCATGCCATCATGGGACCAAACGGCACAGGCAAAAGTACGTTGGCTTCCGCTTTGATGGGTCATCCTAAATATGAAGTTACAGACGGTAAAGTTTTGTTGAATGATGAAGATGTGCTGGATATGGAAGTTGATGAGCGCGCACTCGCCGGTCTGTTCCTGGCTATGCAATATCCTAGCGAAATCGCTGGTGTTACGAACTCCGACTTCCTGCGCAGCTCCATCAACGCGCGCCGCGGCGAAGGTAACGAAATCTCGTTGATCAAATTCATCCGTCAAATGGAAGGCAAAATGAAAGAGCTCGAGATGAACCCTGAGTTTGCCCATCGTTACCTGAACGAAGGCTTCTCCGGCGGTGAGAAGAAGCGTAACGAAATCCTGCAAATGATGATGCTGGATCCGAAAATTGTGATTCTTGACGAAATCGACTCCGGTCTTGATATCGATGCTTTGAGAATTGTAGCGAACGGCGTGAATGCCATGAAATCGGAAGAACGCGGTTTCTTGATTATTACCCACTACCAGCGTTTGCTTAACTATATCACGCCAGATTATGTACATGTTATGATGCAAGGCCGCATCGTGAAATCCGGCGGTCCAGAACTGGCGGAGCGTCTGGAAGCTGAGGGTTACGACTGGATTAAAGAAGAGCTGGGCATTACTGATGAAACTGTAGGTCAAGACGCGTAAATAGACGGGAGGAGGAAACGATATGACTACACAAACCATTCTTCCGGTCAACGCTGAGGCTCTGAAGGCATTGTCCGAAAGTAAACAGGAGCCGACTTGGCTGACAGACAGCCGTCTGGCTTCTCTGGAACTGGCTGGCCAGTTGGAACTGCCCAAGCTGGAGAAACAGCGTATTGAACGCTGGAACATTCAAAGCTACGGTGAATATAAAGAGAGCAAGAAACTTGCTTCCCTTGATGATCTGCCTGAACAAGTTGCTAAACTTGTAGAAGGTTCAAGAGAAGGCGGTCTGGTTATTCAACGCAACTCGGGAACCGTGCATGTAAGCTTGGCACCGGAACTTGCTGCAAAAGGCGTTATCTTTACTGATCTGGAAACAGCGGTTAAAGAGCATGCGGATTTGGTTAAACCTTATCTGCACCAAGCGCTTAAGAACGATGAGCATTCGATGGCTGCTCTGCATGCTGCGGTATGGAACGGCGGGGTGTTCCTCTATGTTCCCAAAAACGTAGAGGTGGATGTTCCGCTTCAGGCCGTTATGCTGAGTGATGATGCCGAAGCGACATTTGCTCCGCATGTTCTGGTCGTAGCGGAAGCGAACAGTCAGATTACGTATGTGGATAACTACGTATCGGATTCCCTGACTGCGCCGGTAACGCACAACGGAGCGGTGGAAGTATTCGTTAAAAATGGCGCGAAGGTTCGGTATGCTTCCGTACACCAATTGACCGGCGAGGTAACGGATGTTACATTCCGCCGCGCGGTGCTGGAGAATGATGCCTCCATCGAATGGATCGTCGGCGAGATGAATGATGGGGATACAGCAAGTGACACCATGAGTATTCTGAAGGGCAATGGCTCAACCTCCGATGCAAAAATCATTGCGGTTGGTTCCGGCTCCCAGAAGATTAACTACACGACGCAAGCGAAGCATTTTGGCAAGAGCTCTGAATCCCAGATGATTACTCGCGCGGTCATGCGTGAAGAAGCCCAGGCCATCATCAACGGAATCACCAAGATCGAGAAGGGTGCAACGAAGGCGGACGGACAACAAACCGAGCGCGTTCTGATGCTCAGCCCGAAAGCCCGCGGCGACGCGAACCCGATCCTGTTGATTGACGAGGACGATGTAACGGCAGGACACGCAGCGTCCGTCGGACAAGTGAATCGGGAGCAAGTCTATTACCTGATGTCCCGCGGTATCTCGCGTACAGTGGCTGAATCCTTGATTATATATGGCTTCTTGGCTCCGGTTGTAAGTGAAATCCCGCTTGAGGGACTTCGCGATCAGCTGCAGGGGCTTGTTGAAAGGAAGCTGGGACAATGATAGCCTCCGTCCGTAAGCAATTTCCCATCCTTCATCAGGAGATTAACGGACATCCGCTGGTATATCTCGACAATGCCGCGACATCTCAAAAGCCGCAGGTAGTCATAGATGCTGTCAAGCGGTACTACGAGTGGGAGAACTCCAATGTGCACCGCGGGGTTCATACGCTCGGCAGCCGTGCTACCGACGCTTATGAAGGAGCCAGGGAGAAGGTTGCCCGTTTCATTAATGCCGAGAGTTCGGAACAGATTATTTTTACCCGCGGTACAACGACGGCACTGAATCTGGTTGCTTCGTCGTACGCACGCTCTGTATGCGGTCCCGGGGATGAAATTGTCCTGACGGAAATGGAGCATCATAGTAATCTCATTCCGTGGCAGCAAGCGGCCCTGGCCGTTGGCGCTACGCTGAAATATATTCCTCTGCAGCCTGACGGCTCGATCAGGGTCGAGGATGTAGAGGCCATCGTTACCGAACGGACGAAGGTCGTTGCGATTGCTTACGTATCCAATGTCATGGGCATTGTGCATCCTGTAAAACAAATCGCGGAAATCGCCCATCGCCACGGTGCAGTTGTTGTGGTTGACGGCGCTCAAAGCACACCGCACATGAAGGTGGACGTTCAGGACTTGGATTGCGATTTCTACGCCTTGTCCGGCCACAAGATGTGTGCTCCAACAGGCATCGGCGCATTATACGGCAAGAAGGCGCTGCTGGAATCAATGGAGCCGATCGAATTCGGCGGCGAGATGATCAATGATGTTGGATTGTACGAATCGAATTGGAAGGAGCTCCCTTGGAAGTTTGAGGGGGGCACGCCTATCATTGCAGGGGCTGTCGGTCTTGGCGCCGCTATCGATTTCCTGGAGGAAATCGGAATGGACGCGATCGAACAGCATGAGACTCAGCTTGCGGCTTACGCTATGAACCGCATGTCCGAGATTGAAGGGATTACGATATACGGTCCACGCGAACGCAAGGTCGGTCTCGTTACATTCAATCTTGGAGACGTTCACCCGCATGATGTAGCCACGGTACTTGATGCACAAGGAATTGCGATTCGAGCAGGACATCATTGTTGTCAGCCGCTTATGCGTTGGTTAAAAGTATCATCTACGGCACGTGCGAGCTTTTATCTGTATAATACAGAGGAGGACGTTGATCGGTTAGTTAGCGCCTTAATCCAGACAAAGGAGTATTTCGGCGATGCAACTTGACGATTTGTATAGACGTGTCATCATGGATCATTATAAGAACCCCCGCAACCGCGGAAAGTTTGATGAAGATGTGGTAACCATCGATTTGAACAATCCGACTTGCGGAGATCGAATTTCCTTGCAGCTGAAGGTGGAGAACGGCGTAGTTGCCGATGCCAAATATACAGGCGAAGGCTGTTCCATCAGCATGTCTTCCGCTTCGATGATGACCGATGCTGTAAAGGGCAAGTCGCTTGATGAAGCAATTAGTCTTGCGAACCGCTTCTCCTCCCTTATGAAAGGTGAGGCCGTGGAATTTGAAGAGTACGAGGACATTGAAGCTCTATCCGGTGTTAATAAATTTCCTGCCCGCATTAAGTGTGCAACACTTGCGTGGAACGCACTCCGAAAAGGAATAGACGCGAAGTAAGCGAACGATAATAGATCGATAGGGAGGTAAGTTAAATGGCTAAAAAAGCACCAGAAATGGAAGAGTATAAATATGGTTTCCGCGACGAGCACAAAGCTATTTTTCAAACCGGTAAAGGTTTGACACGTGAAGTCGTTATGGAAATTTCCAAAATCAAGAACGAGCCGGAATGGATGCTGGAATTTCGCCTGAAATCACTGGAGCAGTTCGAGAAAATGCAAATGCCTCGCTGGGGCGGCGACCTCGACGAGCTCGATTTCAACGATATCCAGTATTATGTAAGACCTTCTGATAAGCAAGGGAAGACTTGGGAGGAAGTACCTACCGAGATCAAAGAAACCTTTGACAAATTAGGAATTCCGGAAGCAGAGCAGAAGTTCCTGGCCGGTGTATCCGCACAGTACGAATCCGAGGTTGTTTATCACAACATGCAGAAGGATCTTGAGGATCAAGGTGTCATCTTCATGGATACCGACACGGCGCTCAGAGAGCATCCGGAAATTTTGAGAGAATACTTTGCAACGGTGGTACCTCCAACGGATAACAAATTTGCTGCACTTAACAGTGCCGTATGGTCCGGCGGAAGCTTTATCTATGTTCCAAAAGGTGTAAAATGCGAAATTCCGCTGCAAGCATATTTCCGCATCAACTCCGAGAACATGGGACAGTTTGAGCGTACCCTGATCATTGCGGACGAAGATAGCTTTGTTCACTACGTAGAGGGCTGTACAGCTCCAATCTACAGCACGAACTCGCTTCACAGCGCGGTAGTTGAGATCATCTGTAAAAAGAACGCTCGCGTTCGTTATACAACGATCCAGAACTGGGCACCTAATATCTACAACCTCGTTACGAAGCGTGCGGTTGCTGAAGAGAATGCAACGATGGAATGGGTTGATGGCAACATCGGCTCCAAACTTACAATGAAATACCCAGCTGTTATTCTGAAAGGCCGCGGCGCTAAAGGGATGGTATTGTCCATCGCTGTAGCAGGTAAAGGCCAGCATCAGGATGCAGGGGCTAAAATGATTCACCTGGCACCGGATACAACGTCTACCATTGTATCCAAATCCATCAGCAAGCACGGCGGTAAAGTAACGTACCGCGGACTTGCCTCCTTCGGCCGCAACGCGGAAGGCGCCAAAGCCAACATTAAGTGTGACACACTCATATTGGATAACGAATCTACATCCGATACGATTCCTTACAATGAAATCAAGAACGATAATATCGTGCTGGAGCATGAAGCGACCGTATCCAAGGTTTCCGAGGATCAATTGTTCTACCTTATGAGCCGTGGTCTCAGTGAAGCTGAAGCTACACAAATGATCGTTATGGGCTTCATCGAACCGTTCACCAAAGAACTCCCAATGGAGTATGCGGTAGAGATGAATCGTCTTATCAAGTTCGAGATGGAAGGTTCCATCGGTTAAATCCTAAACACAGGGGCAAATCACTCACATGCGAGTGGTTTGCCCCTTTTTTTGCTTATTCCCGATTATTATAGCCCACAGAGAAGGGGAAAGCATGGTGTCCTTCTCCATTCATTTTGACAGGAACGGTCCCATGATGTATCTAGTGTGACTTTTATACTTGCGTGCTCAGGTTATCGGGATACGTCTTATATTCTGCCAGAAACCAGGAGGGATCGGATGTGAGAAATATCACACCTTCCCTTGAAAATATGAAAAGGTTCCCCGGTGGTGAATCTCTCATCCAGCCGGGGAACCTTTATTTCAAATGTATGTATCGAAATGAATTCGAAAAGGACGTAACCATAGAAAAACGCGGTTTACAGATTACAGGAGGATCTCCAGAATCGCCGTATTGTATTCCTTGGAAAGATCGATGAACCGGTCGTCGGTTTTCACCAACGGACGGAAGTAATCCGAGGGATTGTTCATCACAATAATGCCCGATTCACCGGTTGTCAGCTGAACTTTTTTGCCAATAAAGTTCGGAAGCATTTGCTGGATGAAGGCGTGTGTAGGCTTGCCGTTCAGCTTTCCGAAACTGAGGCTGTAGAGCTCCCGAAGAACGGTTAACAGCTGCTGCTTGGACTGATACACCCGGTTCGTTGTCATCGCGCTATATACATCCGCGACAGCACATATTTGGGCATATGGATGGATCTGATCTTCACGGAGTGCTCTGGGATAACCGGAGCCATCGTCCCGCTCATGGTGCTGCAGGGCAACCATTGCGGTAACCTTATCATTCATGGATTCCGAGATCATCTCGTAACCATAGATGGTGTGCAGCTTCACTTCCTCAAACTCTTCAGGGGTGAGCTTGCCAGGCTTGTCCAGTATATCTCTTGAAATCTTGCTCTTGCCAATGTCGTGGAGATAACCGGCTTTGCCAATATCGTAAGCTTCCTTTTGGGAATATCCCATCCAATCCGCTATATAGTACGATAACATTCCTACTTGAATGGAGTGCCGGTAGGTGTAATCATCTTTACCGTTAAAGAGGAGGAGGAGGGATACGACATCCGTATGCTCATCCAGAGAGCCGACCAAAGGTTTGAAGACATCGTCTACAACGGATTCATTGAACTTTCCGGACTGAGATGCTTCCGTGAACAGGGTGGAGCATCCGTTGAATGCGAGATTGAATTGTGGTTTCACCTTGTTGAATGAATCTGAAATTTCAGATAATGGATCGAGGGATACAGTCAATGCCCGTGGCTCTATTTCAATGTAATCGATGCCGTGCTGCAGCAGCTTGGATATATCCTCTATTCGAAGTGTTGCTCCTTTTTGTAGAACATGAACGCCGTTACTGTTGTAAGCATCATGCTGCATTTGATCACCGGGTATCAGGTCCGTGACATGTACTCTCAAATCATTGCACCTCTTGCCCTTATAGTAAGTAAAAAGATCAAAACTATCTTAGCAAGAAAATTATGGTTTTACAATGATATAATCACGACTTATTGCCTAATCATTGGGTCCCAGGGTCCAGTCTGCGGTCCTTTCCACTCCGACCCATCGTCCCATATCTCCTTCTTCCATATCGGGACGGAGCGCTTCAGCTGTTCGATGGCGTAGCGACTGGCATCATAACAGGATGCCCGATGGGGAGAGGACACGGCAATGACCACACTGGTTTCACCTATGCCGACGGTACCGATTCGATGAGAGATCGCGCATTGCGTACCAGGCCATTGTGAGAGAATGTCTGCACAGATTTGCTGCATTTCTTTTAATGCCATCGGAATGTAGGCCTCATATTCCAACGTAACCGTACGCATCTCGCCGGTCATTTCCCTGGTAGTTCCTATAAATGAAAGTGTAGCTCCATGATTTGCATCATGGACTTTGGCTACAGCCTCTTCTACAGACAGCTTGTCGGAAGTGATAAGGCAATTCCCATCCGTGGAGGACTTCGAGTCAGGGGCATCCCCCTCTGTTCCATCACCGCCGGATACAGGCGGAATGAGAGCAACCTCATCGCCAATCTGAATAAGCTGATCCGATAGGGCATATTCTTGATTGACCGCTACAAAAGCGGTGGCAATCTGGGATTTGGCATGAGGATAAGCTTCGCTGAGAAGCGACTTTAATTCTCCGGCTGTAAGCGGGAGGCCCGGTACGTTGAAGGCAAGCGAACTGGTGCCGATCCGATCAGCTAGTCCGGCGAATAGCAGTAAAGGAATGGTTGTCGACATCTTTATCACCTCGTAATTCTTATGGGCTACAATATACCATATTCTTCGCTAAAATGTTATGCTTGTAAGACCGGAAATTATCGTAAAACGAACATGGGGAGGGGGGCCGCCAGATGGGGATACAAGGCAATAAACAGACGCTTACCATACTGTATACCAACGATATACACAGCCATTTTGAAATGATGAGTAAGGTGGCGGCACTTATTTCCCGGGAAAAGACGGCTGCCGGCGATTCTGCTATCGTACTGGATATCGGTGATCATATGGACCGGGCTTCGGTGGAAACGGAAGGCTCCATGGGCCAAGCCAATGTGGATGTCATTAATCTGACAGGATACGACGCGATTACAATTGGCAATAATGAAGGGTTGACCATACCCTATGACATCTTGGAGAGTGTTTACGCCGGACTGCTATGTCCTGTCGTCTGCTGCAACATTCATGAGACTATAAGCGGCGCTCCTCCTTCATGGATGAAACAGCATGTCATCCTTGAGCGGGAAGGCATCCGAATCGGGCTGACTGGCGCAACCGCTGCTTTTGCAGGATTTTATCAATTGTTAGGCTGGGAAGCTGAGGATCCTGTGCAGGCCATTGCTGAACAAGTAGAGGCACTTCAGGACAAGTGCGACATCGTCATTGTCCTATCCCATTTAGGTCTAACGATTGATAAAAGATTGGCAGAGACTATCGAAGGCATTGATGTCATTCTTGGCGGTCATACCCATCATATTTTAGAGGAACCACTGATGATCGGAAATACCGCCGTATGCGGCGCAGGCAAATTCGGACAATATGTTGGTCGAATCGTTATGCAGCGCAGCCATGTGGAGGAGCGGTTTACTTGTATTGAGGGCAGCCTTCTGCCCGTTGACAAGAGCGTGATGGAGCCGATCGTCGAACAAGCGATCATGAGGCATCATGAGTTGGCAAGGGAGCGATTAACGGAGTCTGTTGCCGTTATAGATCGGAGTCTGCCGATCCATTATGAAGAGGAGTCGCCGTTTGCAAACCTGCTGGCTCAGGCCGTGCTTCAGCACACAGGGGCAGAACTTGCCATCGTTAACTCGGGACAGCTGCTCGGTCCATTGCCGGAGGGCGAGATCAGTACGGGAATGCTCCATGGTTTGTGTCCTTCCCCCATTAACCCCTGTGTAGTGAAGCTGCTTGGGGAACATATCTACCAGGCGCTTGAAGAGAGTCTACTCCAGGAGTTTAGCAGCAAGAAAATACTCGGTTTCGGCTTTCGCGGCTATATATTAGGCGGGCTTGCCGTAGACGGATTAAGCATTCACTACGATAAGCAGGGAGAGCCGTATCACAAGATCACCGATATCTCCATCCAGGGACAGCCGCTGGATCGACAACGTGAATATGAAGTGGGGACGCTGGACATGTTCACTTTCAAAATCGGATACGAGACGCTGGCACTTGGCAAGGATACGGTTTACATGCTGCCGGAGTTTATCCGAGATTTGCTGCGAAAAGAACTCTCGCGCCCCGGCTCGCTTGAAGAGACCTTGATTTCACGCTGGATATCCTGACAACCCCCGACTAACTTCCTTTGGCCGAGCATACATATGAGGACAAAGGTTAGGGAGGGGATGGACATGGATTTTATAACAGCTATTATACTGGGGATTGTGGAAGGATTAACGGAATTCATTCCGGTGTCTTCCACAGGCCACATGATTTTGACAGCCAAGGTGTTAGGGTACGATGATCAAACAGCGATCATGAAGACATTTGAAATTGTTATTCAGCTTGGCGCTATTTTGGCGATTGCGATTGTTTACTGGAATCGTATTCTGAACCTGCTGGGCTGGAGTCGAAGTGAATCTTTGAACAAAAAGGCGCCGCGCAAAAAACTGAATCTGATTCATGTATTTTTGGGCATTGCTCCAGCGCTGCTGGTAGCGTTTTTTGCGAGGGATTTCATCAAGAGCCTCTTTCATGCCCAAACCGTGTTATTTGCACTTGTTGCGGGCGGTATTTTCATGATATTTGCAGAATGGTACAACAAAAATAAAGTCCAAGTGACTTCACACGATCTGGACGAATTGACATACAAGCAGGCACTTCTGATTGGTGTCTATCAGATCATATCGGTATTATGGCCGGGCTTTTCCCGTTCGGGCTCGACCATCTCCGGCGGCATGCTCAGCGGAGTGAGTTACAAGGCATCGGCCGATTTCTCTTTTCTTATCGCAATTCCTATTATGTGTGCTGCATCCGGTTATGAATTGCTGGATTCTTATCCATATTTTACTTCAGATACGATTGGTGTATTTCTCGCCGGATTTATCGTTTCGTTTGTTGTCGCTTATTTTGTCGTCTTGGCCTTCATGAAGCTTATACAGAAGATACGTCTCACTCATTTCGCGATCTACCGTTTTGTTCTCGCCGCTGTTTTCTGGCTGTTTATTATGCACTAGAGATCGTAGGCACAAGAGGTGGTCCGGCTTCTTCGTATAGTGATCGACTGAAGACTAGACGCTATATCCCACACAAGTTTGAGAATAGCAGAGGAAGTGACGGATTTGCGTCTTATACCTATCCATGCGTTGAGGCCGGGAATGGTACTTGGTAAAAGAATATACAATAGCGACGGTTTGGTCCTGCTTGCTGAAGGTGTTGAACTGACGACTGGACTGATCCGCCGACTTGGCACATTAGAATTGGGATATGTATATATCGAGGATGCGGTGACAGAGGATATCGTGGTTCCGGAGTTATTGACGGAAGAAACACGGCTTCAGGCGATTCGGTCGATTCGAACCAGCTTCAAGAACCTGGAGAGTCAAGCGAGTCTGAAAGGCAGCTTTCTTCATTTGGGCAAGACATTTTCGGGAATGATGGAATCGATCATGGATGAAATATCGGGACATGATGAGTGTATGGTGCTGCTGACCGATATGAATACGAATGATTACAATCTGTACCGCCATTCCTTAAACGTATGTTTATATTCAACGGTTCTTGGCGTGTCCTACGGATATAACCGGGAGGAGCTTCGAGTTCTCGGTCTGGGGGCTCTGCTCCATGATATTGGAAAAACCAGGATTTCCCAGAAGCTTCTGCAGCATCCCGGGCGGCTTAGCGAGGATGAATTTCGCGAGATCCAGAAGCATACCGAAATCGGGTTCAAAATATTAAAGGACGAGCCCAATATTCCGCTGTTATCGGCTCATTGCGCGCTGTCGCATCATGAGCGTCTGGACGGCAGCGGTTATCCAAGAGCATTGAAAGGCCCTGATATCCATGAATATGCCAAATGGATTGCCATTACGGATTCTTACGATGCGATGACAACGCAGCGGGTGTACAAGCCTGCCTTACTGCCGCATGAAGCGGTAGAAGTCATGTATGCCGGGTCGGGAACGCTGTATGAACAGCAATTTCTGGCCATGTTCCGCGACCGCGTAGCAATATATCCTCCAGGGATAACGGTGAAGCTGCACACGGGTGAAAGCGGGGTTGTATCCAAAATCCACGCGCATGTGCCCCATCGGCCGGTGGTTCGTGTCTTAACGGATGGGGACGGAACGCCGCTCTCGGCTCCGTACGAATTGGATTTATCCGAAACCTTGGCGATCATGATTGCCGGAATCGGACAGAGCACCATAGATCAAACTTGACTATAAGGAGGTTGACTCGTGAAACGTAACGGCCGTACAACATTGCTGCATACATGGGGGCGACAGATATATCGCTACCGTAAAGCCGTTGTTGTAACTTGGCTTATTTTGTTTTGCGGGCTGCTTCCTTTTGCATTTAAACTTCCTTCTATATTGCAGCATAACGGATTTACACCGGAGGATAGTCCCGCCCAGATCGGGATTGAAAAGCTGGAGGAAGGGCTGGGACTTTCGGCAGCCTCGCTGGATATTGTCGTGGTCAGCAACAGTGATGAGAACCTGACAACAGGCATGGCGCAGAGGCGTATTCTAACGGAGCTGGAGCCTTTGCGTTCCCGTCCTTACGTGAGAGATATCTATATGAATATGGCAGCTCATAGAGCCGGTCAGGACCATATCGTATCGGTGACGGTGCTGCTGGACCTGGACTCCTCGGAAGCCCTGTTACAGTTTGATGAGATTAGGGAATCGGTCCCTGCCATTACGGGAGCGGATACTTACATAACCGGAAATACGGCCATATTCGCCGATATGAATGAAGCTGTCAAAAGCGACATAATCCAAGCCGAGATGATTGGCATACCTGCAGCTTTGATCATTTTGGCCGTGGTCTTCGGCACATTGACCGCGGCGATCCTTCCGCTGATCGCAGGCGTGGTCAGCGTGGTTGTTACGATGGGGCTCCTGTATTTTGTTGCCATGGCTGACGGTTCGATCAGTAATTTTCTTCCGAATGTTGTCACGATGCTGGGTCTGGCTGTAGGTATTGATTATGCTCTGATCGTAGTAAGCCGATTCAAAGAAGAGATGCAAGCGCGCAGCGGAGACGTGGAAAGTGCCTTGGCCGTCACTTGTGCAACAGCCGGCAAAGCGGTCATGTTCTCCGGAGCCGCTGTATTGATCGGTTTTGTGGCCATGGGTTTTATCAATCTGCCGATTTTCCGTTCCTTTAGCCTTGGCGGCATTACGGTGGTGCTGTTATCGGTTCTGGCAGGCAACACGCTTCTTCCCGCACTGTTGGGGCTACTGGGACCCCGCATTCATACACTCCCTCTATTCCCGGCCAAATTCCGGCACTTCCGTGCACAGCAGACTTCAGGCATGTGGAGAAAACTATCCAGGTTTGTCATGGCTCATCCTGTGACGATCTCGATAGCTGTGATCGGTGCGCTTCTGCTGGCCATTTATCCGGTACGAAACATGAACATCGAGATCCCGGCTGCCGAGGTTCTGCCTCCAGCCTATGAATCCCGTTATGGTCATGACCTGCTTGCACAGGCTTATGATGAGCGTGAACTAAACTCCATCGTTGTTGCTGTGGAGCTGCCTGCCTCTTATGAGGATTTGCGCAGCATCGAGCAGATGAAGGCATATACGGATGAAATCAGGATCATGCCGGGCGTGAAGCGGGTGGAGAGCTATCTGAGCATCGGGCGGGGGTCCATCGATGAAGTGTCCAAGTATTTGTCTCGTGCAGATATCCGCCAGCAGCTGGAACAGCATCGTTTCGTAAGGGGAGAGATGGCCGCAGTAGCTGTGATTCCGGAATACGGTGAATCTCATGCGTTAACAACGCAGCTTGTCCGGGATTTGAGAACGATGGATGCGTTGGGCCTGACAACCTATGTAACAGGTAGCCCTGCTTATAAACTGGACATCATTGACGTTATTCATCAGAATATTCTGTTTGTCCTTACCTTTGTATTTGTAGTGACTTACGTCATTCTCCTTATAGCGTTCCGATCGATGGTGCTCCCGTTAAAAGCGAGTGTGATGAACCTGCTCAGCCTTGGTGCGGGACTCGGGATCGTTGTGTGGGTATTTCAAGAGGGGATAGGCGCAGAATGGCTGGGCGTGTCCTCAACAGGATCCATTTTTGCACTTTTGCCGATACTGATATTCTGTGTTGTGTTTGGCATATCCATGGACTATGAAGTCATGATGCTCTCTCGGATTATGGAGAACTATGAGCGGACGGGGGATAATGAATACAGCACAGCCGAAGGTCTGGAGAGCACGGGTGGGCTGATCACAAGTGCTGCCCTGATTCTGGCTGTCGTTGTGGGTGCCTTTGTATTTACGGATAATGAAGTCATGAAAGCAATCGGTTTAGGTTTAACTGCGGCTGTTCTTCTGGATGCTACGGTGATTCGTGTTTTGCTTGTTCCTGCATTCATGAAAATGCTGGGCAGAGCCAATTGGTGGAGTCCAAACTGGATGTTTCCTCGATATAAGCCTGCTGCCAGGGATACGCCTGATCGCGGAAGGGAAACCGGCTGATATTCTCTAAGAATGAAACACAAGCCTTCTGTACGGGTATGTTATAATCATATAATGGGCATGATCAACAACCGTAAGTACATCCATGTAAGTTGTACTGATAGAATCGGTAATTCAAAGAAGTAAGGTGAGTGAACCATGAGTAATACAGCACAGCCATTTCCATCAGCCTTGAGGCCCATTTCGCCGAGTTATGATCCGTGGGATCCGATAACTTCATTGCGTGAGCATGGCCGCCATGTGCTGACCAGCGTGGAAATGACAGTGACGCATCTTTGTAATATGCGCTGTGAACATTGCGCTGTTGGCGATATGCTTGTCATGAAGGAAGCTCCGATGCTGCCACTTGATACCATGCTGAGGCGGCTCGACGAGGTAGAGCATCTGCAGACGATCAGTTTGACCGGTGGGGAACCGGCATTTCTCGGCAAGACGGTGGACAACGTGATTGTTCCCCTTCTTAAGTATGCCAGGGATCGGGGAATTCGGACCCAGATGAACTCTAATTTGACGCTCGATATCAGCCGTTACGAGAAGATGCTGCCCTATCTGGATGTTATGCATATCTCCTTTAATTATTTGAACGGGGACGACTTCTATGAAGTCGGATTTGCGAATAGTGCGCGTCCTGTTTCTAAGGAAACAGCATACAAGTATAGTATGATACGATGCTTCTCAATTCGGAAAAATTGAGTGCGGGCGGGAATGTACATCTCCGCTGAATCCATGATTAACTATCGAACGCATACCAAATTGGGAGGCATTCACAGGTTGATTAAGGACATGGGCGCTAAGCGGCATGAAGTCCATCCGATGTATGCATCGAACTTTGCTTCTGCTCTGCCTGTGTTGTCCTTAGCGGATACGAAGGCCGCCATTCAGCATTTGCTGGATGTGCGCGACCCTGAGATCTGGATGCTGTTCGGAACGCTGCCTTTTTATGCGTGCAGCTTCGATGCTAACGATCAGGAGATCATCCGCCGCCTGCGGCAAGAGCCTAATGTAACGGTTCGCAATGATCCGGATGGTCGCAACCGGGTGAATGTGAATTTATTCTCGGGTGACGTGTATGTTACGGATTTTGCTGATATCCCGGCTTTTGGTAATATTAAGGAACAGAAGCTGGACGATATTTTTGACGAATGGTCGACCGGCCACCCGTTAAATCAAACCGTCAACTGTCATTGTGATGCAGTAAGCTGCTGCGGCCCGAATTTGTTGGTAGCTGACATGTACTATCGGGGTGTGGATTTCAAGTCAAGAAAAGCACAGACAAACTAGAACCCTAGAAAGAAGGCGTGTCATCATGGCAGAGGAATTTGAGGTCGGGCAACTGATTTTGAATTTACTCTTGGTTTTCCTGCTCGTTTTGTTGAACGGTGTGTTTGTAGCTGCGGAGTTTTCACTTGTGAAGATGCGTCAATCCCGGTTGACCCAGCTCGTTAGTGAAGGCAACCGGCTTGCAGGTATTGCGCTGAAAGTTAACCAAAAGCTGGATGCGTATTTATCCGCGACTCAGCTTGGAATCACCTTGACTTCACTGGGTTTGGGCTGGATTGGGGAACCTGCAATTTCGGATTTGCTGGTAGCGCCGATTATGCACAGTATTGGCTTTACGGATGAGCGATTGATCAGCACAATCTCCGTTGCAGTCGGCTTCTGTATTATCACCTTCCTGCATATTGTATTAGGGGAGCTTGCCCCTAAATCAATTGCGATTCAGCGAACGGAGGGGACGGCACTGATCCTGTCGGCTCCGCTGCTCTGGTTTTACCGCATTTTTCTGCCGGTGATCTGGATACTCAATGCGTCCGCAAACCGTATCCTCAAGCTGGCCGGTATTCAGCCGGTAAGCGAAGCTGAGGCGGCCCACTCGGAAGAAGAGATTCGAATTCTGATGAACGAGAGTGCAAAGAGCGGGGTCATCGATGAGAATGAGATGAAGCTGATGGACAACCTGTTCGATTTCTCCGACTTGCGAGCCAGGGAAATCATGCTGCCGAGAACCGATATGGACGTTCTGTTCACGAATCTTACGTTGGAAGAGAACTTGCAGATTGTCAGCGAGACGAAGCATTCCCGTTATCCGGTTGCAACGGACAACAAGGACCGCATCATCGGATTTGTTCATATTACGGATCTTTTACTCGCCGATCCTGAGAAACAGCGTGATCTGGCCAGCTTGGTCAGACCGATTATGGACGTATCGGAATCGACGGAGATCAGCAAGGTGCTTCGTCAGATGCAAGCGAAGCATGAGCAGCTTGCTCTTGTGATAGATGAGTATGGGGGAACTGCCGGCATACTCACAGCCGAGAAGATTCTGGAAGAGATCGTCGGTGACTTGTACGATGAATTTGAAGATGAACGTCCGGAAATGGAAGTGTACGATGAGTACTTTTCGGTGGATGGGCGAATGCTCATTGAAGAAGTGAATGATTTAACCGGATTAATGATTGAGGAGCATAATGTTGATTCCATTGGCGGCTGGTTATTCAAGGAACTTGAAGGTAATCCGGCAGTCGGGAAGAAAACAACATTCGATGGAGTGGTCTTCGAGGTGGAGGAGTCAACCCGTTTTCGTGTAAACCGCGTCATGATTCATCAGAAGCTGGATAGCAGCTTCACTTAGAACTAGCAAGACTCTATTTGTTAGGAAGTGGATTATGTCGATTAAGCAGCTGATATTTATCGGCCTGGGGCTCTTCTTGCTGTACGGAATGTTTACGGTGGGAGCTCCCTTCTTGTTGGCCATTGTCA
Organism: Paenibacillus vortex V453; assembly: GCF_000193415.1. Lineage (NCBI taxonomy): Bacteria > Bacillati > Bacillota > Bacilli > Caryophanales > Paenibacillaceae > Paenibacillus > Paenibacillus vortex. Next base: position 103,902 of record NZ_ADHJ01000043.1, on the reverse strand, counting down.
TTGCTATTGCACTGGAGCCGTTAAATCGGCTCTTAATGAAAAGGCTGCGGCTCAATCGGATCGCGGCGGCCACCGCTACAAGCACACTGTTCCTTCTCTTGCTGCTGCTGTTAGCCTATTTAATCGGCCTGCAGGTGTTTAACCAGCTGGTTGAGTACTGGAGCCGGGCTCCGCAATATTTTGAAGGGGCTAACGAATTCCTTCAGCATACGATTATACAAGCTCAAGACATGCTGAACGGCATTTCGCCGGGACTTGCAGACAGTCTGACCGAGTTTATGTCGAATATTTCTTCCTATGTGCAGTCGCTTGTCAATTCGGTATCATCGACATTCCTGTCCTTTGCCAAAACATTGCCTAACCTGTTTGTAACCTTCATCGTGTTCTGCGTGGCCGTGTACTTATTTGCCTTCAGTCTGGATACGATGCGAGAAAGAGTGCTCTCCTTGTTTGATGAGACATCGCAGTCGCAGGTGAATGAAGTGCTGCTCAGCCTGAAAAAATCAATTTTCGGATTTTTACGGGCACAGCTGATACTCAGTCTGTTTACATATGTGATCACACTGCTGGGCTTGCTGATATTAGGGATTAACTACCCGCTGGCAATCGCTCTGCTTGTTACGATTGTCGACATTCTTCCGATTCTGGGCGTAGGGTCCGTATTGGTGCCATGGTCGGTGTATCTGCTTGCAACAGGTGATGTTTTCACAGGGCTCGGCTTGATCTTCCTGTTCATTCTGATTACGGTGATCCGCCGTGTATTGGAACCGAAGGTCATCGGTGATGCTGTTGGTATAGGCGCATTACCTGCTCTGGTCAGCATGTATGTCGGATTTAAGCTGGTTGGCGTCATCGGATTTTTTATCGGTCCATTAGTCGTCATTATCTACTCAGCGATGCGCAAAGCAGGCTTGTTCCAAATCAAAATTAAATTTTAAGGACAACTTGAAAAGAACCCTTTTCCCGGAAATATTCCAGAGATGAGGGTTTTTTTGTCAATTTGGAGTTCATTTTCTGGGCGAAGGACATATGTTAATTACGAAGAGTCCTTGATATTACGGATAGTAAAACATAAGGAGGAATACCCTTGAAGGAGAATCCAGAGGTACGTGTCTACCCGGTTTTTCATTCCCCGTTTGATCCTTGCCCTCCCAAACTCTACAGATCGTACGTAGTCCCTGTTAACCAGTATATCGTATTTCAACCGGCTGGACTGCCACAATTCAGCCCTGCCGAAGCGTTGAGATACGGAACGTTGTGGCCATCCTTATATAGTCCGTATACCTCGCGAAAATTTAAAGGAGAGTGAGCGGCGTGAATGAAGCCAAACCCCAGGTTGGTGATCTGAAGTATTACGAATTGCTGGAGCAGCTGCAGGCATTGGATTTTGTCCTGGTGGAGCTGAATCTGTTTTTGGATACTCATCCGGATGACCTGAAGAGTATTGAGCAGTTTAACAAGCTGACACAGGAAAGAACGGTACTTGCGAAGCAATTTCAAGAGCTGTATGGACCCCTGCAAAATTTTGGCCGTGCATTTTCTAAATATCCCTTTGAATGGGCTCAAGGCCCCTGGCCTTGGCAGGTTTAATGGTGCCGTCACTCGGGCTGCAACTTCCTTCACGAACGGCATGCAGCCCTAAAGATTAGGAAAAGCGAGAACAAGGAGGCGGAAGAGCCCATGTGGGTATATGAAAAGAAGCTTCAATATCCGGTCCGTGTAAGTAAATGTGATCCAAGAATGGCGAAGTTCTTGATTGAGCAGTACGGAGGTGCCGATGGCGAGCTGGCGGCAGCGCTCCGCTACCTGAATCAGCGATATACCATTCCTGACAAGGTCATTGGGCTGCTTAATGATATCGGGACTGAAGAATTCGCACATCTTGAGATGATTGCCACCATGGTATTTAAATTAACGAAGGATGCAACGGTGTCGGAGATGGAAGCTGCAGGACTCGGCGCTCACTACGTGAATCACGACCATGCGCTGTATTATGAGAATGCCGGAGGTGTACCATGGACGGCAGCCTATATACAGGCCAAAGGCGATCCTATCGCGGATTTGTATGAGGACATTGCCGCAGAAGAGAAAGCGCGGGCTACATACCAGTGGTTGATCGATATGACGGATGATGTGGATTTGCAGGACGGTCTTAAATTTTTACGGGAACGTGAAATCATTCATGCCATCCGTTTCCGGGAGGCGGTAGAGATTATTAAGGATGATCGGGCGACAAAGAAGGTTTTTTAAATAGGGAATACATAAAGTCCCACCGGCAGCCTGCCGGTGGGACTTTATGTATCTTACTGCATCTGTAGGCTGAACTGAGGTTCCGTTCGGAGGTAGTAGTTGCCCCTAACCTCCGCAGTCCAGTTGGCAAAGACCTCTCTCCATTGCACGCTGCCAAAAAATTCATCCACGGTCTGATTGTCGGAGTCCCATTCCACGAAAATGTTCAGCGGCGTGATGCCGCCTGCCCAGATCCCATTGGTGGTATCGGTCCCCCGCTCCCTGACCAACAAGATCGGAAGGCCAAATTGGAAAGCCATCGACGGTTCGATCTGTGAAAAGGTAGAGCCCTGCCAAAACGGCGTGGTTGTTGGCGGCTGCCCGACGTTAGCTTCCAGGATCTGCACAAAAAATCTTCGGAAGTTGATAGCCAGCATACCGTAGCTGGAGATGACCAGACGACGGATGTTGGTCAGCACCGTCTCGGGATACTGCTCACTCTGCGGCAGGGTGCGTGGAAATAACAAAGCGTCCTCAATTTCCAAAACCAGCCGGTTGAAAAATTGCTGCTGCACGTTGTTCAACGAATTGGCCGTGCTCAAAAAGATTGGAATCCGAAAAGCCCGATCGATGCATTCGTTGTATGCGGCGCTCACTTGTTGGGCAGCGGGGGCGTTTGCTTGACTCGTAGAAGAAGATGCGTGATGAATGCGCACAGTGGGAAACTCCTGGATCCGGGCGAGCGGGGGAAGTTTTTTTAAGGGGATGTGCTTGGGTTTGGCTTTCGCTTTTGCATGATTCATGGTTTTCGGGCTCCTTCATCGGCAAAATCAAATATATCCCAGTCTATGTACGTTCGCCTAGTTTAGACACAGGCTGGACTGGCTGACGGAGGAAAATAATCGACAATGACTCTGTCCGATTTGCTTTTTGCTTACGCAATGAACAAATAAGGCCAGGCTAATATCTGCCAGACTGTCCTGTATATGATGGAGCTTCGGCGGTTGCCTTTGCCTAGTGATTCAGTCAGTAAGTACCTGCCGGGATGGCGCCGTCTAACGGTGGCAGTCGGTATTGTGCGCAGCTACGCTGTTCATCTGGCGCACGTGTCCGAAGTAACCAGGTCGAAGATTACCTTTCAACGGCCAGCGATACCCAGACAATCAGAATATAGAATAGCAGAGGGATCGTGATTCCCATCGCCATGAGGAGCCACACCAGCGGCGTTCTGATCATCTCCTTAACAATCACGATCGGGCTGCGGACATACCTCCCTCTTTTTAGACGGCTGACTATTCGCTTAAGAATGGCAGCCTGTTCGTCTGAATTATATCGATTGAGCTCTGTCGCCAGTTCGGCTTCCAGTTGCTCGATTTGCTGCGCAGCGGCGGATTCCTGAGTTCCCGGCACGTCGATCATCCTTTCACATTAACTCATTATCTTTATAACAACGATTAAGCTCCCCTGGTTACGCATACTTTATAGGCTGAAGTCCAAAAGTATATAGGAATTGGGGTTTGCAGTTGTGATATGGTTCCTATATGATGAGGGGAGATTAGACTAAAATCAGATTATACGGAGCGAAGGGAAGGACCAAATTGGAAAACACAGCAACTTTGATCAAGCCGGAAGCAATGATATTTGACATGGATGGAACGCTGTTTCAGACGGAAACCTTGCTGCTGCCTGCCTATCACAAACTGTTCGACATTTTGCGTGAAGAGGGGCATTATCAAGGGGAAACACCGGATGAGGAGCTGATGCTTGGATGTTTGGGAATGCTGCTCGATGACATCTGGAAGAAGGTCATACCGAATGGAACGCCTGCTGCCCATCGCAGGGCAGATGAGCTGCTGCTGCAGCTGGAGCTTGAGGGATTGAACAATAAAACAGGCATATTGTATCCTGAGGTGAAGGAAACGTTAGAGGAGCTTCATCAGCGCGGTGTCCGTTTGTTTGTTGCCAGCAACGGTCTGGAGCATTACGTTAAGGGCATTGCTGATGCGAGAGGAATCATGTCGCTCTTTGACGGAGTCTACAGTGCTGGAGAGCATGGAACGGCTTCGAAGGTAGATCTGGTACGGTTACTGCTGGATCAGCATAATATCCAGAATGCCTGGATGGTAGGTGACCGGTCGTCGGATGTGGAGGCAGGCAAAGAGAATGGACAGACCGTCATCGGATGTCAGTACGCTGGCTTTGGCGGGGAGCAGGAGCTGAAGGGTTCGGACGTTGTCATTCATTCTTTTTCACAGCTGTTGAAGCTTCATGATCAAGCGGAATAGATAGATAGGAGTCACAAAGGCTGTTCCCAAGGGTAGGAACCAACTTGGGAACAGCCTTTGTGTGTTCTTCTGAATTCTGAGATACGGCATTCGTAAGCTTCGATTAAGCATTTTTTGCGGATTTTTTTTGTACTGTATACCCACATTGCATACTCTAGAGGCCTTACCATGGATTCCCTGTAAGCCGTCATATCGCCGATTTGCGAGAAGACTTCCCGCGATGGCTTCGGATTAACCTCGATAATGAGGATTCTCCCGGATTTATCAACGGCCAAATCCAGGGCGAGTTCGCACAAGCCCCCGTACTGTTCATCAAGAAACTTAGCGACATCCACGCCGAGAGCGTCGGCTTCCTCGCGGATGCTGGCACGCCTTGCCGGATCCGCAATCCATTTGCTCAGCAGCTCTTCCATCCTTGTTGCACGTCCGCCGCCATGCAGATTGGAGGTGACGCTTTTGGGTGCTCCAACGCGTCCTACGCAGCCCGTCACTTGCCAACGGCCGGTTCCATTTTTCTGTACGAGCATCCGGTAATCATGCACTCTGCCATCCGGCAGTTCCAGCTGTATTCCTTCCTGAACCAGGTATCTATCTTTATTGCCCCAGCCTGAGAGGTATTGGGCCAGATGGCCTGAAGGCATGCGTTTTGGTTTAATAATGTTGCGGTTGGCATTGCGTCCCTGGACTTCATAGGTACCTGCGACACCTTCCACTTTGTTTATCCTCAGAATTCCGCGTCCGCCCGTTCCGTTAATCGGCTTAAAGTAGACGGTGGGATGAACATTCAGCATCCGGTGGATATCGCTGGTGCTCGTCACGATCCGGGTATCCGGCAAATGGGGCCGGAATCGTTTCTTGGTGGATAATATTTGATGAATCGTCCATTTATTGCGCAAGGGTCTGTTCAGAAACAGTAAATACCGGTAGCGGGAACGAAAGCGCAGCAGTTGTTGAAATCGGGCGCTCTTTTGAATTCGGCAGCGGTCAAAGATCATATGGGGAAACGAACGCCAATTTCGGCTCCATTTGTTGTTGTCAGGATCGTACTCCATGGCGTTGATCAGACCTTGTGAGCTGTTGACATCGGCAGGGGTGAAGACATAAACGTCCATCCCCATCGCTTTGCCTTCCCTGATCATATGCTCGTAGATATGCCGTTCTTCCAGCTTTTTTCGATCATCCAAGTAAAGCGTCATGATACCTAAGATGGGTTTTGACACAGAAGGTCACCTTCTTGAATAGAGTCAGCATTAGGCGCTGAAGAACTCTGGTATTGGTTTAAGGGCAGGGTTCCGCTCATAATGAGCGTTGGCTTGCCTGTTGGACCCTGCTCAAGGGCGATAGCTTGTAAGCCTGCATGGAAGCACATTTGCAAACTGGCTGAATGATCGGCAGCTACTTTGCAGCGCAGCCGACCAAGTCTGGACAATTGTGAGCGGATCAGGGAAGAGCCGATATGCCGGTTGCGGTAAAGCGGGTGCACCGCAATCATACAGGCACCTTCGCCATAGTCCGCCGCATAGCAAATTCCCACAGGTATGCGGCCGACATCGCTTCGAACTGTAGCCGCTATAATAGAAGTACCGGGCTGCATCAATTCATCGTAGGATAGCGAAGCCAGACGCTGATAACCTTCACGGGTTAGACGCTTGCTGCTATACCGCCGGAGAAAGTCGCTGCACTGCTGTCGTGCATGCGGCCATTCATCCGGACTTGAGAGAGAGAGACATGAGATTTCCACAGGATCCCCTCCTTTCCTATAATCCCTAAGGCTCGGTTTCGAGGCGAGGCAGCGTCCTATCGTTGATTGATCAGATAGTCGGAATATTGAAAAATCCGCTCAAGTGACTTTTTACGGATGGCCGGTTCGTCAAATTTCATCGGTCTCGAGTTGGCTTCGAAAAACCAGAGGACGCCTTCGCTGTCAATTCCAAGATCCATCGACATTTCACCATGCGTATGGCCGGAGCTTTTCTCAATCTGCCGGGCCATGTGCACGGCTGCTTTTCTAACTTCACTAAGAATGGCCTCAGAGCGCTCCTGACCGAACACGATTGGAAGCAATTTCTCGGGATCCTCAATGGTTCCTCCGCGGGGAACATGTGTGGTTATGCTCTTGGCACCTGCCATGCGAGCGCCGATGCCAGTGACGGACCACGCACCAAACTCATTCTTTTGCACAAGAATTCGAAGGTCAAAAGCGCGTCCATGGACCTGGGCCAGCTCGATTCCCTGCTGGATCAAGTAAGAGCTCCCTTTGGTTTCCTGATAGACGCGATTCCAGAGCCGTTCCAGAGACGCCGCTTTATAAGTCGTGCTGTTCTTGTTGTTCTGAATTTGAATGCGGTAAGGAAGGGAGTTGTTCCTCTGATACCGCACTCTCATGATGCCTTGCCCGGCTTTTCCATCCTCGGGTTTCAGATAAAGGTAAGGCTTCCGTTTAATCATCTCGTATAAAGTGGGGAAGCCTTTCATACGCTTCGTTAGAGGAGCCCATTTTTTAGTTAAGCGTGATTTGTTCAGCCACGAGAAGAGCTGCCATTTATTGAAGAAGTGCGGATTGTAAATATCGATGTGGGGGTGCTTTTGGCATTCCTTGATTTTGCGGCGGACCCAGGGGAGGGATTCATCCTCCCGGTATGGAATCCGGTTGTATATAACCTGGGGCAGAGGACAGAGCCTCTGCTCCCAGGAATTGTCGCTCTGCAGTGTATAGCCCTTGACCGTACCCGAGTTTAGTTTCAGATCACGCACGGTTACTACATAGACCATAAAGCCCATATCTTTTCCCGTCTTGATGATTTCCTGAAAGTTCTGCCGGTTGCCCCTGAACATGGAATACGAATCATGCATGGTCAGAATAGCTACAACCGGTCTTCCATCACTCTCCACTCGGCTGATCACGAATCATTCCCCCTGTGGAAGCCACTCAGATACATGCTGTGCTCAAAAATATGCTCGACCGATGCTTTTCCTTCCCCTTTGAGCAAAGGATGGCTGAAGATCGATCTGCCGGGCTTCGAATTCGCTTCAAACATCCATATTCTCTCGTTATCATCAATGCCGATATCGAACCCGATTTCTCCCAGCAGATGCGGATGATGATTCTCGATGGCTTCGGACATCGCAATGGCGGCGTCCTTGGCGCGCTCCAGCACATCACGCGACCTGGAGCCGAAGGCACGGGAGAGCGCCTGCTCCGGTGTCATTAAGGAGCCGCCGTTCTTGATATGCGTTGTTACGCTGCCCCGGCCGGCTTTTTTGGCACCGATACCGACCACCGACCAGCGGTTCTTGCTGTTCTTATGCATATGGAATCTGAAGTCGATGGGGCAGCCGTCAATTTCAATAAGCCGAATTCCCTGCTGGATGACATAATTCTTCAGCTTGGAGCCGTGTTTGGCCTGAAGCATCCGCATCATGCTGTTAAAGTTCGGGAATTTCAGCAGTGTGTTACCACCGTTTCCGTGATATCGCGCATAGTATCCTTTTTTGGGGAGGTAGGTCAGTCGGTAGATGCCGAGTCCTAAACTTCCGGCTGAGGGCTTATAGTAGACAAAGCTATGGCGTTCCATCATATCCTTGATCCGCTCGGGACTTGGATTGTTATAGGTTTCTGGTAAATATCTTCCGGCCTGCACGTCGCCGTCCAGCTGTGAATACACATCCGATTTATTGAAGAATGCCCAATTGAAGAATTTGATATTGCGTTTGCCAAACCGGTCTCTGAGCTGATTGGTGAACGGGGAGAAGTCGGTTTTCCGGCTGGGCAGGCGGTTATAGACCACGTCAGGAAGCGGAACGGTTTTGCGCACAAAGCCGCCGTTAGAGCCGAGCATATAGGCCTGCACGGTTTCACGCTGCCAGTTGATATCCCGCGGGGCGAAGGCATATACAAACATCTTCTTATTGCCCTCACGAAGCAGCTGCTTGATATACGAAGTCCTGGCGCCGAACGGGCTGGATGGATTATGTGGTCCATCGGACAGAACGCCAACAACGGGCCCGAGTTCGATTTCTCCGTCACGGGGGGAATGAATATAGACGGGTCCTTGTCTGGGGACATTGATGCTGTTTCGGACGCCGTTGCTTAAATAGATATGTTTCCCCGACCGCTCTATCGGTTTCACAGAAGCGGACACGGCATTGGTGCCGATGCGAAGCTGAATGGATTTCCTGCTTGTTAGTCCCAGGCTCCGAAGCAGCGAACCGGATAAAAAGACGACTTTTTCGGGCTGCTGCGAGAAATGAATATTTCCGAAATTCAAACTCATGTATTTACCCTCCTAAGTTGTCGAAGCAATAAATAACGGGCGTATTGAATCGGATGTTCGACGGACAGCCGGGCTGCGTCACCATCTCCCGTTAGTGTAAATGCGCGTCGGCCAGGTTTGGAATTGACCTCCAGAATCCATACTCGCCCGCTCATATCCACGCCGAAATCGATTCCCAGTTCCCCAAGACGGCCGAACCCTTCTTCCAGCAGTGAAGGAAGCTGGGCGGACAATTCCCGGATGGTCTGAATGATCTTCAAGGCCTTCTCTTCCCCGTAATCGGAGGTTAGATATGGAAGGGCGGGGTAAGCCGTACCGCCTCCATGAAGGTTAGAGGTCAACCCCTGGACAGCTCCTTGCCTTACTGCAATTCCTGTAATGGACCATAAGCCGCGATCATTCTTCTGGACCAGCGACCGGATATCGTACGGCTCCCCGTTACGGTTATGAAGCTTCAGGAAGGGTTGAATGATAAATCGGCGTCTGCCGGTAAACCTCCGCACCCAGTCGTTCATCTTCTCCAAGGGAATGGTCTGCTCGAACATGCGATTGCTCCGATCTCTCCCTTGCAATTTGACATGCAGCTCATCTATCCAGGAGATGCACAGCGTGTGACGACCCTGAGAGCCTCCGCTTGGCTTCATAAAAATGCCGCTGCCAAAAGCCAGCAAAGCCCGGTTCAGTGATTCGTCTCCCGTATAACTTAAGGTTGCAGGAAGATAAGGTCTTAAGGCGGCTGAATGCTTCAATAATTGATGTACTTTTTGTTTGCCTGGCAAACCGCGCGACCATAGTCTGGAACCTCGTTGTAACATGCGGTTTAGAGATTCGCTTGCGGCGGCGGTTTCCTCGCCGTTTCGATGCAGACCTCGGTCATAGATGATATCAGGCAGTGGAAAGCTGCCGGAACTCCACTGTTGATCCGGGCCGTAACAATACCCTTTGATTCTGTCTGAACTGCTTCCTGCATCGTCAGCAGCAAAAGCATCGTCCGGGCAAAAAACAAATACCTGCATTCCGAGCTTCCTGCCCCTCAAGCTTAATTCACGAAGAAATTCCTTCTCGGCAAAGGGAGGGGAACCTGGTCTGCGGCATACCATGACACCCAGGGTGCCTATCATGTTTAAGGACATAAGGTTCTCCTTTTTTTAAAGACCCGTCAAGAATTGACAATATTGAACGAGGCGTACGGCTGAAGGTCTAACTTTGGAGTCGGCATTCAGCGGTGCATTTTCACCTTTGGAAGGCTTGGAATTGACTTCAAGGAGCCATATGCGTCCTGACGTATCAATCGCCAAGTCAATGCCGAGCTCACCGAAATGATATGGAATGGCAGCCTCCAATCCATGAGCGATGTCCAGTGCGATCTGGTTCATTCGAGCAGGCGCTGTTTGTTTGGAGGTTAACGGAATTCCACTCATCGCAAGCGCATCCTTGACGGCAGAGAGCGTACCGCCTCTGGCAAGATTGGACACAAAGTGATTTCCGCCGGCGATTCGGGCTACGACAGAAGTCACCGACCATTTGCCGTTTTTGTTTTTATGAACAAGCACGCGAAAATCGACGTTTCGCCGGTTGATGCGGATCAAATCCAATCCTTGCTGAATTTGATAACGCGTTTTCTTGATTTTTCCTGATAAGCTGCTGAACAGCTTTGGAAGCGAGGAGTAGGTATTTTTCTTGATTCCTTCAAGAGAGGTGGTCATCGTCTGATAATGGCCGTTCTCTTGGCGGGATATCCGGATGATTCCTTTTCCCAGACTTCCACGTACCGGTTTTAGAAACACCGTCCGATAAGCGGCACACATTTTTTTGAGGGTTGGATAACCGCTCAGTAAATAGGATTCAGGCAAATACTTTTGAAGTTTCGCATCAGGTCCGAGTGCTTCAAAAACATCGGATTTATCGAGAAATTTCTCATTGAAGATGTGGGTGCCGAATCGTGATTTTACTTCTCTCATAAAATGCTGTACGCTAGGACTATTCTCCAGTTTGCGGGTAGACAGCCGGTTATTAATGACGTCTGGAGCTGGAACGCTGAGCTTTTTCCACCCCGCGTCATAGGCAATCGCTTCAAGTGTCGACGGGTTCGAACCGATCATGTCAGGGGTAAAGAAGTATACATATGCGCCTTGTTTCCTGGCCGCGTTTACCATTTCCAGGCAGAAGGCTGAAATGGATCCGAAAGGTTTGTCTGGCTCATCCGGGTGATAGCGACTGACCATAACCCCGATAAGCGGACCGAGCTTCAGAGTCCTTTCTAATGGAAAATATTTGACATTCATTACGGTTCGAGGAAGAAGTCCCGAATTGCTGAATACGGAAGGGTTAAGATGCAGCGAGTTCGATTTACCTCCTGAAGTGACTTGAATTTCCTGCTTGAAGGAGCCAAAGGCAAGCTGTATCGGCGAATCTGTGGGGATACGGAGCTGTCTTATGAGCCGATCACCAAGCTTGATATCGTTATCCGGAAGCTGGGCTGAACGGACTAATTGAACCGATATCTTGGATTTGGTGTTGGGTTTAATCTTGGATTTGCGCATGATGGATCTCCTTCCGACAACAACTGGATACTTAAGTGAACAGACTAAGAACTTCATCTGATCATTGCATGTAATGCATCATATGAGGACATATATCCCTTGGTGATTGTACTGCTCGGGAAAAAGGAGTGCTTAAAATGCCGAACTGGCTGTTTATTTTGGTGAACGTGTGCGTAGCTGCTTTTGTCGGCGGCATCACCAACCACTTTGCGATAAAAATGCTGTTTCACCCCCGCGAAGAAAAAATTCTGCTGGGTCGTCGCCTGCCATTTACACCAGGCTTGATCCCGAAGCGCAAGGAAGAAATCGCAGAGTCGTTGGGACATGTGGTCTCGGACTATCTGGTGACAAGCGAAGGACTGCAGGAACTCATCCGCAAGCCCGTATTCCGGGCCAAGATGGAGGATACCCTTCATCGGAAGCTGGTGGAATGGAGCCAATCGGAACGGAGCCTGGGAGACTTGGCGTTGAAGGTATGGAGTCCCGAGCAGTGGGAGCAGGTAAAGGTTCGGGCCGAACAATCGGCGCGCTCGCTTACGGCCCAGGGCGCATCTGCAATATGGCATGGGTATGAGCTGGGAGCCAAACCGCTGAAGGTGCTTGTTCCCGGTTGGTCGGAAGAAACGATCGAGGGCTGGAGCAGGGCAGCCACTGATATGGTGCTGAAGGAACTGGGGAGCACGCTGCTGTCAGCCAAAGGCCAGCTAATGCTATCGGATGTGGCTTCCTCGCTCATCGATAAGGCGGGCGGATTTTTGGGCACAATGGCTTCGATTTTTGTGGATGAGGATAAACTGATTCAGAAGCTGACCCCCATGCTGATCCAGCAGCTTGAGGGAGATCAGGTTCGTAAGACGATTACGGACATCATCTCAGGAAAATTGTCATATTACGGCGATATGCCGCTTGGGGAGGTCATCGAGCATGCAACGGGCGAGCCAGGGCTGACGTGGATCGAACGCACATTGGATGATAAGCTTCCTTGGGCCAAGTGGATTCAGCAAATCGAAAATCTTCGCGTTGCCGACGTGATCGGGACGCGGATGCCTGCCATCGAGGCGGCGCTGCCGGGCTTGCTTGACAAAGCCCTGGGCTTCCTGGAGCGAGGCGTTCCTGTGGCCATGAAGGCTGTTAATTTACCACAGCTTGTTCAGGAGCAGGTCCAGAAATTTCCCGTTGAGCGGCTGGAAGAGGTCATATTAAGCGTCTTGGGGCGGGAATTCAGGGCCATTACGTGGCTGGGCGTCCTGCTGGGGGGAATGATTGGATTGTTCCAATCGATGTTAACCCTGCTCTGGAGATAGATGGATATTCATCGAGTGCAAAGCAAACAAATACGGCAATGAGGCCGAACATAATTGGAGGAAATTAAAAATGAACATCTATGATAAAGCGCACGATTTGGCAAAAGCGATGAAGGAAAGCCAGGAGGTACAGGAGATTACGGATGCGATGAAACTCGTGGATGCCGATCCGGAGAGCCGACGCATGCTGGATGATTTCCGTCAGCGTCAGATGGAGCTCCAGCAGCGCATGATGTCGGGGGATATGCCGGCACAGGACGAAATGGAGAAAATGGAGAAACAGTTCGATGTGCTTAGCCTGAACCTGAACATTCGCCGTTTGTTTGATGCAGAGCGCCGTCTGAGTGTTATTATTGAAGACGTGAACAAGATCATTTCAGATAGTCTTCAGCATCTGTATGGCCCAGGCCAACAATAAATTCGTCATTGGCATAGCCGAACTGGATAAATTTCGAAAACTTGTCTCATAAATTGTGCAGACTCCTCATAGAGTAGAAATATAGATTTCAGAGAGTAGAGGAGCTGCGTTTACAATGAAAAAGAAGAAGAACAAGTTTAAGCACACGGCTTATTTGTTGGTCGCACTGGGCATGTTGATATACGCCCTTCCTAGCATTTCTTTCACAGGAGGGTTCTCATGGGTTTCTCTGTTCGGTGCAGTCTGGGCTGGATTTGCCCTGCTCGTTATCGGCTCGCATCTCTATTACCTTATCGGTGTTGATGATGCAAAACAGAAAGCACTTGATGAGATTCGTAAGGAAAAAATGCATCAATGGGAACTGAAATGGCCTGAAGAACAGAAGAGCCAGGAAGCGAATTAATAGCAGGGGACGATAAGTACCGCGACAAGAACAAATAAACTCCCTAGGGCGGATTGGATGGCTGCACCCATCCGGTATCCGCAGGGGAGTTTTTTGCGTTGGCCGGGTATGGGAGCTTGTTAGGACGTGATATAATAGATACAGTATGGTACAGATAGTGTTCCGGGGGTGTAACAGATGGACGTTCGAGATGATACGATTACAAAACACGAGCAGTTGGTTCAGCATATCGAAAGTTTGAAGGTTGGGAGCAAGATATCCGTCCGCCGATTAGCCAAAGAGATGGGGGTGAGCGAGGGTACCGCTTATCGTGCCGTGAAGGAAGCGGAAAGCCTGGGCATCGTGGTCACCAAGGAACGGATCGGCACGGTTCGCGTTGAACGCAAGCCGCGGAACATATCGGAGCAGCTTACGTTTGCGGATGTTGTTGAAATTGTGGAGGGGCACGTATTGGGCGGTGCGGAAGGGCTGAACAAGAGCCTGCACAAATATGTGATAGGTGCCATGAAGGTAGAGGCGATGATCCGGTATATTGATGCGGGAAGCCTCATGATTGTTGGCAACCGGGAGGATGCGCATTTCCTGGCATTGGAGCAGGGAGCGGGAGTATTGATTACGGGCGGTTTCGGTACGAGCCGTGAAGTGAAGCAGCTGGCAGACCAGTTGGACCTGCCCATCATATCATCCCGACATGATACGTTTACGGTAGCCTCCATGATTAACCGCGCCATTTTTGACCGTTTAATTAAGAAGAAAATTATGCTGGTCGAGGATATTGCCCATGATAAACCCAAGAATCACCAGTTGAAAAACTCTGTTACCGTTCAGGAATTTAAGCGGATTATCCAGGAGACCGGAGAGATTCGGTATCCGGTAACCGATGAATGGAACCGGGTCATCGGCATCGTCGGGGTTCGGGATGTGGAGGGATTGGCCGAATCCCAGCCGATCGAGAAAGCAATGACCCGCAATCCGGTAACGGCAAGTTTGAAGACGTCCCTCGCTTCAGCGGCACAGATTATGATGTGGGAGGGAATCGATTTTCTCCCGATTGTCGATAGGAACCGCAAGCTGCTCGCAACCGTCACCCGAAAAGAGGTGCTTGGCGCACTTCGCGATGCCCGAAACCAGCCTCAGCTTGGAGAGACGTTTGACCAGCTGATCTGGAATGGCATTGCCGAGGATCGGGATGAGGAAGGGCATTTGTTTTTCCACGGCTTTATTACTCCCCAGATGGCCACGGATCTCGGTACGATTTCTCAAGGCGTGCTCACAACGGTGATGAGTCAGGCGGCTGTCAAGGCTGCCAAGGATATCAGCGGGTGGGATCATGTATTGGATCATCTGTCGACCTATTTCATCCGGCCCGTGCAGATTGAGGATCCCATCGTCATTATTCCGAAATTGCTGGAAATCAGCCGGCGCACCTGCAAGATGGAGATCGAAATCCAGCATCAGTCCAGTCTGATTGCCAAGGCGGTCATGACGATGCAGGCCATCGATCATGGATAATACAAACGCTTGAAATATAAAGGGGCATCCCATAGGTCGCTATGACCTGACGGGATGCCCCTTCAGCTTAATTCACTCAGCTTGCAGTCCGGGAATTCTTCAGCCTGTTGTAATAGGTGCGGCTTCGAAGCCCGGCAAATATATTAAATGCGCCAAGCACCATAAACGCGGCCTCTACAATAACGGCCGGCGTGGAGCCGCTGAACAAAAACATACAGATAAGCGATAGGGAAACCAGCATAATGCCCATGCAGAGGTTCATCATGGACATATATAGTCCGCGATCAGCCGGATCGGCCACTCGGCGAGCACGAATACTGTACAGCGCAGCGGCAATTACGGACAAGACAAGGATAATGTACAGGACGTAGTGAATGACGGTTATCATGGAAGGCTCCTTTAGTTCGGCTATGTGCTCACGATGCAGCACAGCATATACGATTCGATCATTTACGATAACGGTATTGTATCATGATATGCTTGACTTTGCATCCAGATGGTCAATGCTGATCCAGATTTGCAGCACACCCTCCATGACCAGCATGGTCTTGATTTGGACTTTGTAATCTTTATCGCGAACGGTGTAAATTTTGTCGCTGAGGAGCGAACGGGTCAGCTTGCTGTCCGTATCGATATCAAACACGTTCCGGCCGCGAAGGGCTGCCAGATCTTCCCCCATGAGTTTTATGATATCCTTGCTGATCACGGGATCAAGAGGGGCTTTGGCGTCTTGCTCGCTGCGGATCTTGATTTCCTTGATGACCGTAGATTGTTTATTGTATTTTTTTAACGAATCGATATCTTCTTTATACTGCGTGATTTGGAGCTGCTGGGCTTGATTCGTTTCCCACAGTTTAGTGTAGCTTGCGTGGTAGATCGAGTTGTAGACGATGCTGCCGACGACCATCCCCAGCACGAAGATGGAAGCAACCTGATAGAAGGGGCGAAAGCGGTGGGCTGGGGGCACTCGCATAGGCTAGCTCCGGCTGGAGCAAACCCATTTTACGAGTTCGCTGCCCATATGCGCTCCGAGAAATGCAAAGCCAAGATATAATATTTGCTTGATCGCAGGGGATAAATTGCCGCCAAGCATATTGCTCTCGATGACGCGCATCGGATCGATGGTGCCTCCGATGGCGGCAGCAAGCGCCCATATCTTGATCCGGTCTGCGACCTCCAGCATGGTATGGGTGGGGGGCTGCAGGGACAGCACGGCACCCACGCCTCCCACCATAGCGCCCCCCAGGACGATGCCGAAGGCTATAAAAAAGTCCAGGATCGCTTTTGATAAAAAAATGCTCATCGCCTCATGTCTCCTCTCTTCTTAGGTGGATATCACGGCAGCCGCCTGTCCACATTCTCCCTAGTCTCATTCTATGGGCGGGCCTAGCATGATTATGATAAAATGGAATAAAGACTTTTAAAGATATTCCCGGGTTGACTATAAATATAAATGTACCGGCGAAAGGAAGGCGTTACGATGAGCTCTTTCGTGCATTTGCACGTGCATAGCGAATACAGTTTGCTCGATGGAGCGGCACGTATCGGTGACCTGGTGCGGGAAGCGGCAGCGCTTGGAATGAAATCGCTGGCGCTGACGGATCATGGCGTGATGTATGGGGCCATTCCATTCTATAAAGCCTGCCTGGCGCAGGGCATTAAACCGATTATTGGCTGCGAAGCCTATATTACGGCGGGTTCCCGCAAGGAACGGGGCAGCCGGAAGGATCAGCCGATCTATCACTTGATTCTGCTCGCCAAGAATGAGGTTGGCTATCGCAATTTAATGAAGCTCAGTTCGATCGGGCATCTGGAGGGTTACCATTACAGACCCCGAATCGACATGGAGGCGCTGGCTGCCCATCATGAAGGCATCATATGCCTCAGTGCTTGCCTGGGAGGCGAGGTCCCGCAGCATCTGCTTCATGGACGTGAAGCGGAAGCCAAGGCAGCAGCGCTTCGTTACCAGGCGATATTCGGAGATGACTATTACCTGGAGCTGCAGGATCACGGGATTCCGGAGCAGAAGCGCGTCAATCCGCAGCTGATCGCGCTCAGCCGTGAGACGGGTATTCCACTCGTAGCTACCAATGATGTGCATTACCTCACGGAGGAAGATGCCGAGGTTCAAGATGTTCTGATCTGTATCGGTACGGGCAAAACGGTGGAGGACGAGGACCGGCTGCAAATCCAGACCAACCAGCTGTATCTCAAGAGCGGCAGTGAAATGGAGCGTCTGTACCCCCATGTGCCGGAAGCGATACAGAATACAGCCAAGATTGCGGACCAATGCAATCTGGAGCTCGAATTCGGCAAATCGATTTTGCCGGAGTACAGCTCTCTCCCCGAGGGAAAGAATGCTGCGGAATATCTGCGCGAGCTTTGCCTGAACGGACTGCAGGAACGCTACGGGATTACGGAACGGTGGCAGGATGAGGCACTTCGGAGTGAGCTGGAGCAGCGTCTGAATTATGAGCTCGGCGTCATCGAGAATATGGGCTTCAGCGACTATTTTCTGATCGTATGGGACTTTATTGCTTACGCCCACAGACAGGGCATCGCAGTTGGGCCCGGCAGGGGCTCGTCGGCGGGAAGCTTGGTCGCTTACACCCTTCAGATTACAAATGTTGATCCGATGAAATATAAATTGTTGTTTGAACGCTTCCTGAACCCGGAGCGGATTACGATGCCCGATATTGATATCGACTTCAGTGACGAGCGCCGGGATGAGGTTATCGATTATGTGGTGGATAAGTATGGGAAGGAGCATGTCGCCCAGATCATCACGTTCGGTACGATGGCGGCAAGGGCGGCTGTACGCGATGTCGGCCGTGCGCTGAATGTGCCGTTCGGGGATGTGGACAAAGCGGCCAAGCTGATTCCTAACCATCTTGGCATCAGTATTGCCAAAGCGATGGAGCAAAGCCCGCAGCTGAAGGAGCAGTACGAAACAAGGCCGAAGGTGCGCGAGTTGATCGACATGGCGATGAAAGTGGAAGGTATGCCGCGCCATGCTTCGACGCATGCCGCGGGTATCGTTATTTCACGCGATCCGCTGACGGATGCGGTGCCGCTGCAGGAAGGCAGCGAGAAGACAGCGCTGACGCAGTATTCCATGGAGAATTTGGAGAGCGTGGGCCTTCTTAAGATGGATTTTCTGGGTCTGCGGACGCTGTCCATCATCGAGCGGACGCTGAAATGGATTCAAGAATTGACCGGCGGGGCGCTTGATTTCGAACAGATACCGGATAACGATGGCAACACGTACGAAATGCTGGGGCGCGGTGAAACCACGGGCGTATTTCAGCTTGAGTCCGCAGGTGTAAGGCGGGTGCTGAAAGATCTGAAGCCTTCGGCGTTTGAGGATATCGTATCCGTGGTCGCCTTGTATCGACCAGGTCCGATGGAATTTATACCGAGGTTTATCCAGGTTAAGCACGGCCAGATAGATCCTGAGTACCCTCATGAGGATCTAATTCCAATACTTGGCGATACTTATGGGATCATTGTCTATCAAGAGCAGATCATGCAGATTGCCTCGACGATGGCGGGCTTCTCTCTCGGGGAGGCGGATCTGCTTCGCCGAGCGGTATCGAAGAAAAAGCGCGAGGTGCTGGACCGGGAGCGCAGCCACTTCGTTTCGGGCAGCCTCAAGCTTGGCTATAGCGAGGATGAAGCTAACCGCGTGTACGATATGATTGTGCGGTTTGCGAACTATGGATTTCCGCGTGCGCATGCTGCCGCCTACGGCGTGCTCGCTTTCCAGACGGCTTATCTGAAGGCACATTATCCGGTTCCATTCATGGCTTCCATGCTGACCGCCGTTATGGGGAGTCACCGGAAGGTTGCAGAATACGTGCTGGAGGCTCGCCGCATCGATATTGAAGTGATGCCGCCCGATGTCAATGAAAGCGGGACATATTTTACGCCGGTCGTAAGCCAGTCTGAATCCGGCAGCCTGGATGAAGGGAGCCATCATTTCACCGAAGGCGGCATTCGCTTTGGGCTTGCAGCCATCAAGAACGTGGGCACCCAGGCGGTTGAGAATATCGTGGAGATACGCCGCGAGAAGCCATTTGAAAGTCTGCTCGATTTTTGCCGCCGCGTAGACCTCCGCGTATGCAACAAGCGCGTGATCGAGTCACTCATCCAGGCCGGGGCCTTCGATTCCTTGCCGGGTCACCGCTCCCAACTGGTGGCCATGCTGGATGAGACGGTGGAGGCAGCTGTGAAGTGGCGTAAAGAGCGGGACGACCTGCAAATTCAGCTGTTTGACTTTGTTGAAGCAACCAATTGGGACATTGAATATCCTGACATCCCGCCTTATACGGCAGGTCAGCAGCTCGAATTCGAGCGTGAGCTTCTGGGTATGTATCTGTCCGGCCACCCGCTGGATGGATATGAAGATACACTGACGGAGTCGGGGGCCGACCGGCTAATGGACCTTCATGAAGCGGCAGACGAATCGATGGCTGCCGTGGCCGGTATGGTGGTTACGCTGAAGACGATTACGACCAAACAGGGCAAAGCGATGGCCTTCATGGAATGCGAGGACCAAATCGAGCGCTGCGAGGTTGTGCTCTTTCCTGAAGTATGGAAACGAAGCGCGCATCTGATTGAAAAAGGCGCCCTGCTCGCCATACGGGCCAAGGTACAGCTGCAGGATGAAGGCTTCAAGCTGCTGGCCGAAGAAGTGGCGCCGCTTGAAGCGCAGACGCTGCGTCAACTGGTCCAGCGGAGCAAGGTCCGTGGAGCAGCAGGCGGCGGCGAGGGGCAAAGCCGGGGGACCAGGATCAGGCAGCGGCGGGGCTGGAAGATCGGGTCCGGGTCCGTCAGGAGCACAGCCGGTTTCCACCGCAGTGCCATCGGCAGAGCCGGCCGCGACCCCGGTGAACACCATGAATGGCGGTGAGACGACCCCGTCTGGAAACGAAGCCGTAAACAACCGCCATGCGTCCGAGAAGGATTCTCGTACAGACACAGCGAATCCTAAGGCTGAGCAGCGCGTGTTTGTGAAAATAACAGCCGATGCCGAGCAATCAGAATTGCTGGTGAAGCTGAAAGAGCTGCTGCAGCGGCACCCGGGACCTGTCGCAACGGTGTTATTTTATGAGCGGAGCCAAAAGGTCCTTGCACTTAGCGATGCCTACCGGATTAAGCCCTCGAAGGAGCTTTTTGCTGAAATGGAGGGCATGCTGGGACAAGACACCGTCAAGGTAAAATGATATCAAAATTTAAGAACGTTTCTAATCCCTCCCGCATACAATTAGGACACTACAGGAAACATTGGCCGAGTATCGCCAGCCCAACAGGCTCTCCACGACATTTAATCCAGTGGGGATTCGGCCAGAGACGCGGGGGGGATTTGTGATGTCAATTGATTTGGCAGAGAGCATGCTCAGCCGTAGGGGAGTCAGCGTAAGCTCCATCGCGGATATTGTGTTTCAGCTTCAGAAGCGATATCATCCGAAATTAACGATCGACCAGTGTGAGGAAAGCGTTCGAGCCGTACTTGGCAAGCGGGAAGTGCAGTATACGCTGTTTACGGGCATTGCGCTTGACGAGCTGGCAGAGAAGAAGCTGCTGCCGGAGCCCTTGCAGTCGATTATGGAACAAGATGAACCGCTCTACGGTGTGGATGAGACCATGGCGCTTGGTGTCACAAGCATTTATGGCATGATCGGACTGACCAGTTTCGGTTATTTGGACAAGGAAAAAATGGGTGTGATTGAGACGTTGAATGATAAATCCGACGGGATCCATGTGTTTTTGGACGATCTCGTTGCAGGTATTGCCGCTGCCGCTTCTTCGCGGATCGCGCATCGAAATCCCGATGCGGCCCTCTACTCTGCGGGTTCTGACTGATTATCGCGAGTGCTGTCGAATGATGCATAAGGGTACAAATTTGGCTTTCAGCCCCCTGCTCTCTTTGTTGAGGTAAAAACTGAAGTATGTTATCATTATCCATTATATCGGCTCAGGATATGCCTGTGGGACGAGATTAGGGGGATCTGAAAGGCATGTGGACGGTAATCTATATTGCGCCAACTGCAAAGGTGGCGGAAATGATCAAGACCAGGCTAACGGAAGAAGGTTTTTTGGTTCAAAGCCGTCCTGTGAATCTTTCCAAACAGCAGTTTGAGATTTTGGTACCCTCCGGAGAGCTTGAGGAAGTACAGGAAGTGTTGAATTCGATATTGCACCCCTAGTTTCACCTGGGTTACATAGCGAAGCAAGTGTACGGATCGGCGAAGTGCTATTTGCGGCGGCCATTCAAATTTACGGCTGGAGAGGTGTAGTTGTGTTTAAAGACTTGTTTCAGAAAAAAAGGAAATACGCAACGATCCCATCGGAACGACTTGGGACAGCGGGGCAGCCTCAGGAAGGCGAACGCCCGAAACGGGAAATTCCAGAAGGTCTGATGAATAAGTGTGCCAAATGCGGCACCATTCAATACAGCAAAGAGCTTGAGAAGAATCTGAAGGTCTGTCAGGAATGCGGACATCACATGCGTCTGAATGCGATAGAACGGATTAGCATGACATTGGATGAGACAGGCTTCGAAGAATTTGATGCCGATATGATCTCGGTGGATCCGCTGCAGTTTCCTGGATATGCAGCCAAGCTGGAGCAGCAGAAGATGAAGTCCGGACTTCATGATGCGGTTATTACCGGTCACGGCTCCATCCTGGGCCAGCCCGTTGTTGTGGCTGTGATGAGCTTTGATTTCTTCACGGGAAGCATGGGCTCCGTCGTAGGGGAGAAAATTACGCGCGCCATTGAGTTTGCAACGGACAAGCGTTTGCCGCTTATTATTTTCTCTACCTCCGGCGGTGCCCGGATGCAAGAAAGTATTCTAAGTTTGATGCAGATGGCCAAAACAAGCGCAGCCCTATCCAGATTCAATGAACTGGGCGGGCTGTACATTTCAGTAATTACGGATCCGACGACCGGCGGCGTATCCGCCAGCTTCGCAACCCTCGGCGATATTAACATTGCCGAACCGGGTGCCGTATTCGGTTTTGCGGGCCGTATCGTTATTGAACAGACCATTCGCCAGAAGCTGCCGGACGACTTCCAGACAGCGGAATTTAATCTGGCACATGGTCAGCTTGACATGGTTATTCATCGGAAAGATATGCGCTCCATGCTTGGCAAGCTGCTGGAGATGCATTCCGTGAAAGGGGGATTCTAATGTCAGGCGAATTGCCTTTTGAAATGCCTCTTGCAGAAATGCGCAAGAAGATTGAAGAACTGAAACAATTCGGACAGGAAAAAGGGATCGATTTCACGGATGAAATCGCCCGCCTCGAAGAACGATATAGCCGATTGGAGGAAGAAATTTACACTTCGATTTCACCTTCCCAAAAAATGCATCTGGCCCGTCACCAGCAGCGTCCGACATCGCTTGATCTGATTCAATTGGTCTTCACCGATTTTATCGAGCTGCATGGGGATCGACTCTATGGGGACGATCTCGCCATCGTCGGCGGATTGGCCAAACTTGACGGCATTCCCGTTACGGTGGTTGGTCAGCAGCGCGGCAAAGATACGAAGGACAATATCGCCCGTTTCTTCGGAAGTCCGCATCCGGAAGGCTTCCGCAAAGCCCTGCGACTTATGCAGCAGGCAAACAAATTCAAGCGTCCGATCATCACCTTCATTGATACAAAAGGCGCATATCCGGGTAATACAGCTGAAGAAAGAGGTCAGTCCGAGGCGATTGCCCGTAATTTACGGGAAATGTCGTCTCTTGGAGTGCCTGTTGTTTGTGTGGTCATCGGCGAAGGTGGAAGCGGCGGTGCTCTTGCGATGGCCGTAGGCAACCGTGTGCTGATGCTTGAGCACGCGATTTATTCCGCAATATCCCCTAATGGTGCCGCATCCATTCTGTGGAAGGATGCCTCCAAGGCAGATCAGGCTGCGGAAGCGATGAAGATTACCGCGAAGGATCTGCTCGAAATGGAAGTCATTGAGGAGATCATTCCGGAGCCTAAGGGCGGTGCCCACCGGAACTATGAGGAGACGGCTGCCGCGATCCAAAGCGCCCTCATCAGCCAGCTGAAGGAGCTGTCGTTGATGGACGCCTGTGAGCTTAAGGAAGACCGTTACCGCAAATTCCGCAAGATCGGCGAATTTGACTTTGCGAAGGCCGAAAAGACGGAACAGGAAGACATTATACTGTAAAAGTCTGATGAGTATGTGACGATATGACAAAGTTCCTATACAAATGAGACTTTTTGTAGTAGATTTAGTTGTTGGAAAAAGAGATATAGAGAACCCTTTAATAAACGGAGGAAACCCAAAATGCGCAAAACAAAAATTGTATGTACCATCGGTCCTTCCAGTGAATCGTTGGAAAACACCAAGAAGCTCATTATGGCTGGCATGAACGTGGCTCGTCTGAACTTCTCTCACGGCGACTTCGAGGAGCATGGCAACCGGATTAAAAATATCCGCCAAGCTTGCGAAGAGTTGAACAAAACGGTAGCGATCCTGCTTGATACCAAAGGACCGGAAATCCGTACAGGTAAACTTGAAGTGGAACCGATTGAGCTTGTACAAGATGAATATATCACCCTTACTACCGAGGAAATCCTTGGTGATAAGAATCGTTTGTCCATTACTTACAAAGAGTTGCCGCAAGACGTTCAAGTCGGATCGACGATTTTGATCGATGATGGTCTGATCGGTCTGACCGTAGTGGAGATTGAAGGCACGGAAATTAGATGCCGCATCGTTAATGGCGGAACCATCAAGAGCAAAAAAGGTGTTAACGTACCGGGAGTTGCAATTTCCCTCCCAGGAATTACGGAAAAAGACGCCAACGATATCATTTTCGGGATCGAACAGGGCATCGATTTTATTGCTGCTTCCTTCGTTCGTAAAGCAAGTGACGTGCTTGAAATCCGCGAATTGCTGAAAAGACACAACGGAGAGCACATCCAAATTATCTCCAAAATCGAGAATCAACAAGGCGTTGATAACCTTGACGAAATCCTTGAAGTATCCGACGGTTTGATGGTTGCCCGCGGTGATCTGGGCGTTGAGATTCCTGCAGAGGAAGTTCCATTGGTTCAAAAACGCATGATCGAAAAATGTAACCTGGCTGGCAAACCTGTTATCACGGCTACGCAAATGCTGGATTCCATGCAGCGCAACCCTCGTCCTACCCGTGCGGAAGCAAGTGACGTGGCGAATGCGATTTTTGACGGTACAGATGCCATCATGCTGTCCGGCGAAACGGCTGCAGGTAAATACCCGGTGGAGTCCGTGTTGACTATGTCCCGTATTGCGGAAAAAGCGGAGTCTGCACTGAATTATCGTGAAATGTTCTTGAAACAGCGCATCGCGCAGGATACCAGCGTTACAGAAGCGATCAGCCAATCGGTAGCGATCTCCGCACTCGATTTGAATGCAAAAGCGATCATTTCGTCCACGGAGTCCGGTCAAACGGCTCGCATGGTATCCAAATACCGTCCAGAGGCTCCTATCGTCGCTGTAACGACTCAAGACAGAACGATGAGACGTTTGGCACTGACTTGGGGCGTGACGCCGGTTAAAGGCGAACAGGCTTCTTCTACAGACGAGATGTTTGATTATGCTCTGCAAGGCGGCGTGAAGTCCGGACTTGTTAAAGAAGGCGATCTTGTTGTCATTACAGCAGGTGTGCCGCTTGGCCGTTCCGGTTCTACCAACCTGCTGAAAGTGGATCAAATCCCTGCGCAGAAGTAATTTCGATTAACAGGAATCGCGAGATTCTGAATATAGCTGCATACAAGCAATGGACGATGAACTCTATCGACCATTGCTTTTTGCATAGATAAGGGGTGATGACATTGCCTAGCAAAGACGAATGGAGACCCAGCCGCTGGTACTGGACATCCTTTCGGGTGCGTTATCAGGAAAGTGATCAGATGGGCGTGGTATATCATGCTAACTACTTAAACTGGTTTGAGATGGGTCGAACCGAAATGATTCGTGAATTGGGATTTTCTTATCGCGGAATGGAAGAGGAAGGCGTATTGCTCCCGGTGGTTGACCTTGACATCAAGTACCGCCAGCCAGCCCGATATGATGATTTGGTTACGGTATTCACTCGAATGACTGCTTTTTCTCCGCTTCGAATACACTATGAGTATGAGGTTCGTCTACTGAGTGGGCAGGAGCTGGCTGATTTGGATGCCAGTATGATGTTCCCGGAATCCGGACTTCCCGGTGCATTGTTAACCGCAGGGGCAACCCGTCATGTATGGCTGAACCGTGAGTGGAAGCCGGCTCGACTGGATAAATGCGCTCCAAAGCTGTATGATGCATTGAAGGACACCCTCTTGGGGAGGAAGGAGTAGCTTCATGTTCAAATGGTTGCTGGCAGCATTTATCTTCGTGCCTATCATTGAAATATTCGGTTTCCAATTCGTTGCGGATCGTGTGGGCGGTATGAATACATTTCTTCTGACATTGCTGACCTCTGCCGTCGGCGTTGCCATGATGAGGTTTGAAGGCCGCAAAGCGATGGAAGATGCCAAACAGAGAATGAATTCAGGTATGGTTCCCGGTGTTTCCATGGCGGATGGCTTATGTATATTTGCAGGTGGAGTACTTCTTATTCTGCCGGGCTTTGTCACTGACATTATCGGATTTACGCTGGTATTTCCACTGACCCGTCCGTTGTACCGAATTTTGCTGCTGAAGTGGATGAAGAAAAATATGAAGAACGGCAAGATTACGATTTTTCGCAGATAAATCCAAAAAAGGCTTCCCCCATATATGACCGGCCCATCAGGGGCCGGTCTATTTATATGGAGCACTGCACTTTCATGGAGCTCAGCGGCCTGTAAATTACATCTCTCCTCCATGGAGAAGTTAGGGTCAGTTACCTCACCCTGCCCCCGATAATGTAATTCCTGAGATCCTTGAATACATGGGCCCGCCGGAAAGCATCCACAATGACAAGCGAAACCGGACCAATGATCAGACCCAGAATGCCGAACAGCTTCAGTCCGACAAACATGCCGAACAAGGCGGCCAGCGGGTCTAATCCCACGCTGCTGGCAAGCACCTTGGGCTCCATGATCTGCCTGACGATCAGGATGATGCTGTACAGCACTGTCAGTCCGATGCCGAGCGTCAGGTCATCGGACATGAAGGCATACAGCGACCAGGGGATCAGGACGATTCCGACGCCAAGATAAGGGAGAAGATCCACCAATCCTATCAGAAGTCCGATGGCAAAGGCGGAATTGACGCCGAGTGCATACAGCGTGATCATGACGATAAAGGCCGTAATGGATATTAGGATCAGCTGGGCTTTGGCGAATCCGAACAACGCTTTTTTGAGGTCCGAGAAGATATAGGTCATGGGTTTATGGATGACGCCCGGAATCATGCGGAACAGCGCCCGATTATGACGCTCCCAGCTATTGCTGAGAAAGAAGGTAGAGAGCAGGACAACGATGAAAATCGTGCCTAAATTCGGCAGGTAATAAATAATTTGCAGAATTCCGTTAAAAATACCAGTAACCAGGTCGGTCACGGCCGTACCGATGGTTTGTGTAGTGCGGGTCACGTTTTGATTGATGGTTTCATGGTAGTTTGGGTTGTTCTGATAGAAGCGGCCGATCTCATTGACAATATTCTGGAAGCTGTCATTTTGCGTCCAAGAGGTAAGCCAGTCCATCCAGGCGTCGATATGCAGGTTGAAGGACTGGGAGAGGGTGATCAGCTCCTTGACCAGCCTCGTAACAGCCGCAGTCAGAATCAGCAGAGCCGCACCGAAATACAGCAGCAGGGACAATGAGACAGCCACCCAGCGCGGCAGCTTCATGCTCTGCTGGAGCAGGTTGACGCACGGATTCATGGCATAGGCGATGACCCAGGCCAGCAGGAAGGGGTAGAGCAGCGGCAGCAGTACATATATCAAATAGGCAGTCACAAAGATGGAAGACATCACCCACACTCCACGGCCGATACGTTTGAGCATCAATCGTTCCATTGAATCACACTCCTTTTGCGGCTGACTTCAGGGACGAGCAGAATGGGCTCATTCTATACCTATGCGAGGAGTTTCAATATAAGGATAAAGAGTTCGAAAACGTCCATCTTCATGATTCGACAATGAGAAATATCATAGGTATAATGGAATTGTAAGTGATTTCAAAAAAATGTTTATGGTGTCGATAAAACATTTTGATGCGGCGAATGTCGTCGCTTATGTTCACATATCAGACAAAATCCAGTATGATATGAGAAGGTTTTGTGACTAGGACCATAGCAATTTTTTTGCGTGTTTTTCTTTTTCATCCGACTTCATGAAAATGTTTTCATGAATGTCAAAACCGTTCAGTTTATCCCGATCACAAAGGAGAGATGATGCATGACAGCTACCAAGGGTTTGGAAGGCATTGTAGCTACCACCTCCGCGATTAGTTCGATCGTCGATGGCGTTCTGACCTACCGTGGATATGATATTGACGATCTCGCAGAACATGCAAGTTTTGAAGAGGTAGCCTATCTGCTCTGGTTTGGAAAGCTTCCAAACGCAGAGGAGCTCAAGGCGCTCCAGCAGGATTTGAGCGACTACGCTGCAATTCCGGATGAGCTTATTGAGCAGATCAGATTGTATCCGAAGGACGGCAATACGATGGCTGCGCTTCGTTCCGCTGTATCCGCGCTTGCGCTGTACGACGCAGAAGGCGATGATATGAGCCGTGAAGCGAATGAGAAGAAAGCGGTTAAACTGCAAGCTCAGCTTCCGACTATCATTGCTGCTATCGCTCGTGTGCGTCAGGGCAAGGATCCGGTAGCTCCCAAAGCCGGCGTCTCCATTTCGGAGAACTTCCTGTATATGCTGAGAGGCGAGGATCCTGATCAGACTTCCATCAAGGCGTTGGATCAGGCGCTCGTCCTTCACGCGGATCACGAGCTTAATGCATCCACGTTTGCAGCCCGCGTAACCGTAGCAACACTGTCTGACATATATTCCGGTGTTACTTCTGCCATCGGCGCACTCAAAGGTCCTCTGCACGGCGGTGCGAACGAAGCCGTTATGAAGATGCTGAACGAAGTCGGTTCGCTTGATCGGGCACAGGCTTACATTCAGGAGAAGCTGGACAACCGTGAGAAAATTATGGGTTTTGGACATCGTGTTTACAAAAACGGCGATCCCCGCGCGAAGCATCTGCAAAAAATGTCTCGTGAGCTTGGTGAAATGAAAGGGGATACCACGCTGTATGACATGTCGGTTCTGATCGACGAGACGGTTACAAACCAAAAGGGTCTGAAGCCGAACGTTGATTTCTATTCCGCTTCGGTTTATACTCAGCTCGGCATCGAGCAGGAGTTGTTCACACCGATTTTTGCCATCAGCCGCGTATCCGGATGGACTGCGCATATCCTTGAGCAGTATGAAGGCAACCGTATTATCCGCCCGCGTGCAGAGTATACAGGTTTGACCGATCAAAAATATGTGCCGATAGAACTTCGCTAAGTGACTGGCAATCATGTACAATAGGCTAGAGAACCGCTTAAACGTGAGCGAATCGCGGCTGGCGGGTTTCTCTGTGCCTATTCACATGGATTTTTCTGAATGGCTAGAAATAAGAACCATATTCGAAGGAGGAACTCATACTTATGAAATTGGAAAAATTCGCACTACCGACTGAAGGCGACAAAATCACGATTGATAACGGCAGCTTGCAGGTACCTAACAACCCGGTCATCCCTTTTATTGAAGGTGACGGGACGGGCCGTGACATCTGGAAAGCTTCCAAGCGCGTGCTTGATGCAGCTGTAGAGAAAGCATATAGCGGTTCCAAGAAAATTGCCTGGTATGAAGTGTTTGCCGGTGAGAAGGCTTACAATACATACGGTGAATGGCTCCCGAATGATACGCTTGAAGCGATTCGCGAGTACATCGTTGCAATTAAAGGACCTCTTACGACGCCAATCGGTGGCGGTATCCGTTCCCTGAACGTTGCTCTTCGCCAAGAGCTGGATCTGTACACTTGCTTGCGTCCTGTTCGTTACTTTACAGGCGTGCCATCCCCGGTAAAACGTCCCGAACTGGTTGACATGGTTATTTTCCGTGAGAATACAGAGGATATCTATGCAGGTATTGAATATAAAGAAGGTTCCGAAGAAGTGAAGAAAGTGATCAAGTTCCTTCAAGACGAGATGGGAGCGAACAAAATCCGTTTCCCGGAAACGTCCGGTATCGGCATCAAGCCTGTATCCGCTGAAGGTTCCAAGCGTCTTGTTCGTGCAGCTGTGGAATATGCAGTTAAGCATGGACGTAAGTCCGTTACGCTGGTTCACAAAGGCAACATCATGAAATTTACGGAAGGTGCCTTCAAAAACTGGGGTTATGAAGTAGCTGAAGCTGAATTTGGCGATAAAGTATTCACTTGGGCTCAATACGACATCATCAAGGATCAAGAAGGCGTCGATGCGGCTAACGCTGCTCAGAAGGCAGCTGAAGATGCTGGCAAAATCATCGTAAAAGATGCGATTGCTGATATCGCGTTGCAGCAAGTTCTGACACGTCCAACCGACTTTGATGTGATCGCAACGCTGAACCTGAACGGTGACTATCTCTCCGACGCACTGGCTGCACAAGTTGGCGGTATCGGTATCGCTCCAGGTGCTAACATTAACTATGTAACAGGACATGCGATTTTCGAAGCGACTCATGGTACTGCTCCGAAATATGCTGACAAAGACGTGGTGAACCCAGGCTCCGTTATCTTGTCCGGCGTTATGCTGCTTGAGCATTTGGGATGGCAGGAAGCGGCTGACCTGATCTACAAAGGCATGGAAACATCCATCAACAACAAAACCGTGACTTATGACTTCGCTCGCCTCATGGAAGGCGCTACAGAAGTAAAATGCTCCGAGTTCGCAGACGAAATCATTAAAAACCTGTAAGGAGGAGAGACATCGTGGCAATTACTCGTAAAAAGATTACGGTAGTAGGTGCTGGCTTTACTGGTGCGACGACCGCGCTGATGCTTGCTCAAAAGGAACTGGGTGATGTGGTTCTGCTCGATATTCCACAGCTCGAGAACCCAACCAAAGGTAAAGCTCTGGACATGCTGGAAGCAAGCCCGGTTCAAGGATTTGACAGCAACATTGTCGGTACATCCAACTATGAGGATGCAGCAAATTCCGATATCGTTATCATTACAGCTGGTGTAGCTCGTAAGCCGGGCATGAGCCGCGACGATCTCGTTAACACGAATGCAGGAATTGTGAAATCGGTATGTGAGAACGTGAAGACTCACGCTCCGAACTCGACGGTCATCATCTTGAGTAATCCGGTGGATGCCATGACGTATGTGGCATATAACACACTTGGATTTCCCAAGAATCGCGTTATCGGTCAGTCCGGCGTATTGGATACAGCCCGCTACTGCACATTCATCGCACAGGAACTGAACGTATCCGTTGAGGATGTTCGCGGATTTGTTCTTGGCGGTCATGGCGATGACATGGTCCCTCTCGTTCGCTATTCCAGTGTCGGCGGTATTCCGATCGACACATTGATTCCCGCCGAGCGGATTGAAGCGATTGTACAGCGCACTCGCGTTGGCGGCGGCGAGATCGTTAACCTGCTGGGTAACGGCAGTGCGTACTATGCCCCGGCGGCATCTCTTGTGCAGATGACGGAAGCGATTCTGAAGGACAAGAAGCGGATTATTCCGGTTATTGCTCTCTTGGAAGGCGAGTACGGCTATGACAACCTGTTCATGGGTGTGCCTGCCATCCTCGGGGGAGACGGCATCGAGAAGATATTTGAGCTCGAGCTGACTGCTGAAGAGAAAGCTGCACTGGATAAATCTGCTGAATCTGTACGCAATGTGACGGCGGTTGTGACTCTGTAACTGAATCACGCTTCACAGAATCGTCTAAAAATGCAGTCCCGTCCCGTTTCCAGGGGCGGGATTGCTTTTCTTTGGATGATCTGTCCAGTATAATAAGGACGATGACGTGTATGTAACAATAATCACACTAATGACTTTGGAGGAATTATTTATGTGGAACGTGACATTTTTTCTGCATATGGTCGGTACGGCGGCGCTAGGATTTTACTTGATCCTGCCGTTTGTTGTTGGCGGTATTCAGAAGCTGTCTCTCGGTGCTCAAGAAGGAGCTATTAATACGATTCGGGTAACGAATCGATTTGCTCAGTATGGTTTGGTCATTCAGCTGTTGACTGGCGGATACTTGATGTCTCAAGGGGACTATTCACCTGCCTGGATGATTATTGTAACGATCCTGCTTCTGGCTATGTTTGCGGTAGGGGGCATTATGAGCAAACCGCTGAAGAATGCGCTTGCAGGAATCCGCGAGAAGCGTCGTAAGTGAAGGAAGAAACAAGCAAGCTGGGTACGCTTAGCGCTCTTCTGGCCTTGCTGCTTTTGGTTATGATTTTCTTCATGGTGTTCAACCATATCATCTAAGAACAGCTACATACGAGAAGAAAACCGCCCGGTGAATCGGGCGGTTTTTTTGTTGAAAGAAAACACTGTACAACGTTTGATCCTGATCAATATGGGTAAAAAACAATAGCGAGAGGCTTTTTAGGAGTATAAAGAGCCGTGTCGTACACATCCTAAGAATGGTTGTTTGAGATACTGACCTGAAAGGAGAAATGTTCATATGCCACAAGATCAACCAAAGCAAACATTGCCGCCCCAGCATCAGGATCACAGGCCAGGAACGGAATCGGAGATGCACCCGAAACCGGAATTCGAGAGTAATGAATACAAAGCTGCCGGTAAATTGCAAGGCAAGGTAGCCTTGATCACCGGTGGTGACAGCGGCATTGGCCGTGCGGTAGCCGTGCATTATGCCAAGGAAGGTGCGGACGTATCCATTGTGTACCTGAGCGAGCACAAGGATGCCGAAGAAACGAAGCGTCAGGTGGAGCAGGAAGGACGTAAGTGCTTGCTGATCTCCGGTGATGTTGGCGATGATGCCTTTTGCCGCGATGCCGTGACCGAAACGGTAGAGAAGCTTGGGAAACTCGATATTCTCGTAAATAATGCAGCGGAACAGCATCCTCAGAAGAAAATTGAGGACATTTCGAAAGAACAATTAGAGCGGACCTTCCGAACAAACATATTCGGGATGTTCTATCTGACACAGGCGGCCATGCCGCATCTGTCCAAGGGAAGCTCGATTATTAATACGACCTCCATCACGGCTTACCGGGGAAGCCCGCAGCTGCTGGATTATGCATCCACCAAGGGAGCCATTGTAGCCTTTACGCGCTCGTTGTCGATGAACATCGTTGAGCAAGGGATTCGGGTAAACGCTGTAGCCCCAGGACCGATCTGGACGCCGCTGATCCCTTCAACTTTCCCAGAGGACCAGGTGAGTGAATTCGGCGCAACCCAGCCGATGAAGCGCCCGGGTCAACCGGAAGAACTGGCTCCGGCTTATGTATATCTGGCATCAACAGACTCCTCCTATGTGAGCGGTCAAGTGATTCACGTCAATGGCGGTGAAGTGATTAACGGATAAGTCACTTGTATCTGTTACGAGAGACTTCGAGCATACATTTCTAGAATAAAACAGCGAACATCCAGGACTTCAGCCTGGATGTTCGCTGTTTTCATGTGATTGATGATTCGGATAATCAGACGCTTCTGAAACCGCTCGGAAGAACGCCGGTATCCCGGATCTCTCTGATTTCGTCCAGGGTCAATATATGCGAGATTCATAGATTGGTATGGTTGATACAACGGGAGAGATCGACACATTTTTATCGGAGCATGGATGATATGGAATCTGGCACTCCGGATAGCGATCTGGTACTTGCTGGCTAAAGGGCCTGCTTACGTAGTCACAATGAATTCGCATGATCTTATTTCGAATTTTCGTTGCGGATCAGAACACTCCGGTTTATGATGAAAGTCAAATACGTCAATTCAGTCATAGGAGGAAACAGGTGAGAAGTTTTGGATTGGCTTTTGCAGCTTGGTTTGAAAAGTACACCTTTCTGCTGATTCCCGGCTCGCTGGTGCTTGGCTGGCTGCTCTCGGATTATTTGCTGGATTTTGTACACTGGATCCCCTATCTGTTTGGTTATATTACATTGATCATGGCTCTTGGCTGCGGCATCCGACATTTGCAAGGTGTTCTAAAAAAGCCCTTTGCCGTCATACTGACGCTGCTGCTCGCCCATGCGGCGGCTCCGGTGCTTGCTTACGGACTGGGTTCTGCCGTATTCGGAGCACAGTCCGACTATACGATAGGTCTGCTGTTATTCGCCATCATTCCACTGGGGATATCCTCGGTGATGTGGGTGGGAAGCTCCGGCGGGAGCGTTCCGTTCATATTAGCTGTTGTAGTGCTGGATACTATACTGAGTCCGCTGGTTGTGCCAGCATTGATGGACATGTTTATCGGGGATGCTCTGGTTACATGGAACTCTTCTGAACTGATACTGGATTTGTTGACCATGGTGGTACTGCCGACACTGATCGGAGTGATGCTGTACGAAGTATCCAAAGGGCGGATGAAGGACTGGTCGGCTCCGGTGACACAGCCGATATCCAAGCTGTTTTTCATGCTGGTGGTTATGCTCAATGCGGCAGCTATCGCTCCCCATGCAGCTGGCATGAAGGATGAGATGCTGGTGGTTATACCGGTTGTCCTTACGCTGATTGTGATATGTTATCTGCTTGGGTATTTTGGCTCGTATGTGATGCTTGGACCGACCCAGGAAATGCAAATCACATTTACATATGCTTCAGGAATGCGTAATATATCTCTCGGGATGGTGCTTGCGACATCTTATTTCTCACCGCAGGCTTCGATCCCGGTTGTACTGGGCATTATGTTTCAACAGCCGGCCGCAACGGTTATTCATGCGCTGTTTCATAGAAGGCGGACGCGGGCGGTAATATATCCAAAATGATTATGCAGCAGAAAGAGGAGAGACCATGAGGCAGTATCGCAACCGCTTGACCCTGATTATGCTTACTTTAATTGGACTATCCATGCTTGCAGCGGGCCTGGCTATGGTGACCGTGTTCAAACAGTCGCATATTCAGCTGCTCGAGGACAATATGGTTCGGGAAATCAGGCTTCTGCAGACCATGATGGAGTTTCCGGCTACGGACGATCCGGATGCCTTATCGTATTATACCGAACGATCGAAACAACTGGAGGAGCTGTCCGACGCTCGAGTCACTTTTATATTGAAGGATGGGACGGTTATCGGGGATTCAGAGAGCGATCCGCTAACCATGGATAATCATGCCTATCGTGAGGAAATGCTTCAAGCGGTGAAGGAAGGCCGCGGCAGCACCATCCGCCGGAGTAATACCCTTCAGCAGGACATGCTGTACGTTGCACTTCCTGTTCAGGCAGGGGAGAACTTTGACGGGTTCGTCCGATTGTCTGTCAGCCTGAAGGAAGTTGATCAGGGAGTCAGACAAGGCTGGACGGTTATGGGGATCGGCCTGCTGGTGTTGTTTCTGATTGCTGCCTTGGTGAGTTACCGTGTTGCCAAGGGTTTAACCTCACCACTGGAAAAAATAACGCGCGTAGCCAGACGGATATCGCGCCTTGAGTATGATGCGAGGGTGAAGATTCACCGTCAGGATGAGATTGGCCAATTGGCACAAGCCATTAACGCCATGGCTGACAGCCTGCAAACCCAGCTGCGCACCATACGGGATAATGAGGATTTGCTGCAAAGCGTTCTGAACAATATGACGGGCGGCATCGTTATGGTGAACAGGGCAGGTCAGATCATTCTCGTCAACCGGGCTGCCGAGAAAACGCTGGGCATTGATGCCGAAGTGATTACCGGCAAATCATACCGTGAGCTCAAGCAGCATTATGAGTTGACGAAATTGATGGAGGAAGGACTTGAGAGTAAGGAAGATTTTCATGAGGAGCGCAATCTTTATTATCCGGTCGAAGCCATTATCCGGTTGGATGGGGTGACGATGAGGCAGGAGGAGGAAGAGGACTCCTATCGCGGAATGCTGTTCCTGCTGCAGGATGTGAGTGATATCCGCAGGCTAGAACGCATGCGGAGCGAATTCGTAGCCAACGTGTCCCATGAGCTGAAGACCCCGCTTGCCGCGGTCAAAGGGTTTGCTGAAACACTGCTCGGGGGTGGAGTTACAGATGAGAAGACCTCGCGATCCTTCCTCCAGATCATATACGACGAATCCGAACGGCTGAACCGGCTGATCGGCGACATCCTGGAGCTGTCCAAAATCGAATCCAAGCGAATCCAGATGGATTACTCGCCGATTCACCTGTCGGTGTTCTTTGATACGATATCGGAAATGATGCGTACAGTGGCTGAGAAGAAGCGGATCACCCTGGAGCTGGACATTCCGGAAGAGTTGTTTATGGAGGGGGATGAGGATAAACTTCGTCAGATTTTCATGAATCTGCTCTCCAATGCAATTAATTATACGCAGGAAGGCGGACGAGTAAAATTAACCGCGCGTGAACAGCATAATAACGGCAGTGCCGATGATATGGTGGAGTTCGTGGTGACGGATTCCGGGATTGGGATTCCCAAAAAAGATCTTCCCCGCATATTTGAACGATTCTACCGGGTGGATAAAGCACGCTCACGCGGATCAGGCGGAACCGGGCTTGGACTATCCATTGTTAAGCATCTTGTGGATCTTCATCACGGCACCATCAAGGTGGAGAGCGAGCTCGGCACCGGAAGTTCCTTCATCATTGATCTTCCGGTATTGCAGGAAACGGACGAAACAGGAAGTTAACACTCCGTTAACATTCTGTTGATATACTTGCATAAGCAGTCCAATTATCTAGATAAGGGCGGGGGTAACATTGAGTCAACGCATGCTTGTTATCGAAGATGAGCCGACACTTTCTCGGCTGTTGTCTTACAATCTCACGCAGGAAGGATTTCAAGTCGAGGTAGAGGAGCACGGCACTGCAGGCTATGAGAAAGCAGCCAATCATGAGTATGATCTGATCCTGCTGGATGTCATGCTGCCTGGGATGAATGGCTTTCAGATTTTAGAGAAGCTGCGCGGCAGCGGAATCACTACGCCGATCATTATTCTGACTGCGAAGAACGCCGAAGAGGAAGTTGTTCAAGGTCTGAAGATGGGAGCGGATGACTATATCACGAAGCCATTTGGGGTATCCGAGCTGCTGGCGCGTGTGTCCGCGGTCATGCGCAGGGTTTCGGGCCATGTGGAAGAGGTAAAGACGCCTGACCAGCAGGGTAATGTCATTTCACTGGGACAGCTGGAA
Source organism: Paenibacillus vortex V453 (assembly GCF_000193415.1). Lineage (NCBI taxonomy): Bacteria > Bacillati > Bacillota > Bacilli > Caryophanales > Paenibacillaceae > Paenibacillus > Paenibacillus vortex. Next base: position 67,667 of record NZ_ADHJ01000043.1, on the reverse strand, counting down.
ATCTACCCTGAGAAATATGAGGTGCGGCTGGGCGGTCAGAGCATCAATCTCCGACCGAAAGAATTTGAAGTACTGCTCTATCTGGCCAAAAAACCGGGCGTTGTGTTAACAAGAGATGATCTCATGAACGTGGTCTGGGGTTTTGATTATATCGGCGGACAGCGAACCGTGGACGTTCACGTAAGTTCACTTCGCAAGAAGCTTGAGCTTGATCCTGAATCCGTGCACATAGACTCCATACGCGGAGTTGGCTATAAACTGGTTGTTAATCCGAAAAAAGGCTCCCATCATTCGATTTGAAATGATGAGGAGTCTTTTTTAGGTTTTTTGTTTACATTGCCTTAATATTTTGAGTAAATTCTCCTAATACTAGTCCAGTAAGATGCGTCTAAAGGACCAGATTAAAAGGGGTGAGGGCGCATGACACTGCTTCAAACCAAACCGGCACAATCAGCAGTAGTAGAAGTACAAGCGGAAGCGGCATTCGAGAGCCGATTAACAACGGAGCCTGAAGCAGGTGCATCATATCGGCAGTACATAAGAAAGGTCCCTATTATCCGGGAGAGTGAATCTTGCCTGGACGTGCTGAATATGTTCGCGAAAGATCCGTCCATCCCTTGTGTTATTTACTGCAATGAGGAGGACAGGCCGTCAGGTCTGATCATGCGGGATGTTTTTTACCAGCGCATGATGGGCAGGTTCTCCGTAGATTTGTATTATACGAGGCCAGCCTTTCGGTTTGCGGACCATCACCCGATGAAGATCGACATGTCGGAGAGGGTAGGATCCCTGCTTCAAATGGCTTTGGAGCGTCCGGATTCAAAATTCTACGACTGTGTCCTGTTAACGGATGGGGATCGGCTTGCAGGGGTGCTGACTGTCCGGGACCTGATGCGTCTGTCCAGCGGTCTTCAAGCCGAGGCCGAAGAGAAGCGGGAATTGATTTTGCAGGAAAGTTACCGCCATACGCATAATATACAATCCTCGTTAACCGAGGTCAGAGAGGCAGCAGCGAAAACAAGTTCCGAATGCAAACAGATGAGGGAATGGTCCCATACCGGGAAAGAGAAGCTGGAACTTGTCAGAACCTCATACCTTGGGCTTGTCGATGATATGACCAAGCGTGAAGGACAAGCTTCTGAGCTCGTCCAGAATGCAAGCCGCATATCCTCTATCACAGGAATGATTACGGAGCTTGCGAATCAAAGCAGCCTGCTCGCCATGAATGCCTCGATCGAAGCTGCACATGCAGGGGAGCACGGACGGGGATTTCAAGTGGTTGCGGTAGAGGTGCAGTCGCTTGCCAAGCAGACACGAAAGCTCTCGGGCGATATATCGGAGCTGCTGCAGCACATCGAGCGGCTCGCAGCGGATACAGCCGAAGGTGCCGTATCTTCGCTGAGAGAAATCCAATCATGCGAGAGTCATGTGAGTGAAGGCAGTCAGATGTTTCATGAAATGGAGACGACCGTTCATGAGATAGAGATATCCGGCAATCGGGTTTATCAACTGGCAGAGGCAACGGTCCAGCGCGTGGAGCGGGTCAAATTAGAGCTTGCAGGAATGAGCAACAGCGATGTTTCAACAACGTAAGTGTCGAAATCTATGTCTATGACTCTAGTTTTTTTTGTAGATTTTACACAGAGTTTACATTTCTCAGAAACTGTTATTACATTACAGGATTATTATCAATATTGTGAGTAGGAAAGTAGAGACAACAACCATTTTGAAGGAGTGGATTCGTTTGTTTAGAAAATGGGGTCGTAAACCAGCAGGTATTCTGGTATTGGTGTTAATGCTGAGCACGCTTCTGGCAGCATGTGGCGGAGGTACTTCCGGCAGTGCTACAGGGGAAAATACAGACAATGGTTCAGCACAGCAAAACGAAGAGAACACAACAGCTTTGACAGGTACAATTGAAATTGACGGCTCAAGCACACTGCATCCTTTGACCGAAGCGATTGCTGAAGAGTTCGGTGCAGCAAACCCGGATGTTCGTATTCCGATTGGAACAGGCGGAACAGGTGCTGGCTTTAAACGCTTTAACAGCAGTGAAATCGCAGTGGCCAATGCTTCCCGTCCAATTAAAGATACCGAAGCAGAAGAAGCAAAAGCCAACGGCATTGAGTATCACGAAGTTCTGGTAGCCTATGACGGATTGTCCGTTGTTGTTAACCCTAGCAATGAATTTGTAGATAAACTCACCGTGGATGAGCTCAAAAAAATCTATGAACCAAACAGCACCGTGAAAACATGGGCTGACGTTCGCGAGGGATGGCCCGCAGAAGAAATTAAAATCTACTCGCCAGGTACGGATCACGGAACATTCGATTACTTCACCGAAGCGATTAATGGTGAAGCACAGTCAAGCAGAAATGATAAGCAAATTACGTTCAGTGCCGATACAAACGCAGTTGTTCAAGGCGTTGCCGGTGACAAGAACTCCATTGGATACTTTGGATTCTCCTTCTATGAAGAGAACCAAGACAAGTTGAAACTGGTTCCGATTGATAACGGAACAGCTACCGTAGCTCCAAGCATCGAAACGATCAAGGATAACAGTTACGCTCCATTGTCCCGTCCGCTGCTGCTCTATGTGAATGACAAAGAGCTTGAGCGTCCAGAAGTGAATGCGTTCATGAACTTCTACCTTGAAAATGCCGCTAGTCTTGCTGGCGAAGTTGGATTCGTACCACTTCAAGATGACCAGTATCAAGAAGAAATAGACAAGTTGGCAAAATAATTAAAGACTAGATGCCCGGAGGGTTCCCTCCGGGCGACCCATAGAAAGGGAAGAGGAGAATGAACAAAACTTCACCCGTGGCGGGAAGCACTAAAAGCATGACATTCCGTCGAAGCAAAACACGCATCTCAGATAAAATCATTCCAGTTCTGCTCGGCTTGTGTGCCATGCTTTCGGTGCTTACCACCATCGGTATTGTATATACGCTTCTACAGGAATCCGTGATCTTCTTTAAGGAAGTAGCCGGTATGGTCCTTCTTGACAGGAACGACATGGAGTCCAATTCTCCCTCCAAAAGAATTCGGCGTGCTGCCCTTGCTGGGCGGCACATTGCTGATTACAGGCATTGCGGTCTTATTCGCAGTGCCTATCGGCTTGGCATGCGCTATTTATCTCAATGAATACGCTCCTGCCCGGGTTCGGGGGGTTGTAAAGCCAGTACTTGAAGTATTGGCCGGTGTACCGACGATTGTATATGGATACTTTGCGCTCGAAACGGTAACGCCATTCCTTCAGAAGATTTTTCCCAACATGGGTATATTCAACGCCCTTAGTGCCGGTATTGTGGTCGGGATCATGATCCTGCCGATGATATCGTCGCTAAGTGAAGATGCCATGCGAGCTGTACCGAAGAGTTTGCGTCATGGCGCTTATGCGCTGGGAGCTACCCGGTTTGAGGTTGCGCTGAAAATTGTGCTGCCTGCCGCTCTATCGGGCGTAGTGTCATCCTTTGTATTGGCGTTCTCGCGCGCGATTGGCGAGACAATGATCGTAACGGTGGCTGCCGGTGCAACCCCGCAGCTGACACTGAATCCGCTGGAAAGCATTCAGACGATGACTTCTTATATTGTTCAAGTAAGTATGGGTGACGTTCCGCGCGGAACGATCGAATACGGTACGATTTTTGCAGTAGGTCTGACTTTGTTTGTCATCACCTTCTTGCTTAATATACTGGCGCAGTGGGTCGCTCGCCGTTTCAGGGAGGAATACTAGATGGAACAATTAAATCTGGGGGATAGCAAAGGTATCAACCGGAGACGTCGAAGTGACCAGACGCTGCATATTATTTTTCTGGCTTGTACCAGCATTGGTATTCTGGCCTTGATGGCTTTGATTGTTACGATTGTGATGGATGGCGTTCACAGGCTCTCACCGGAGCTGTTCACCAACTTTCCGTCACGAATTGCGGATAAAGCTGGCTTGAAATCGCCGATTGTCGGCACGATTTACCTGCTGCTGCTCATGGCGCCGCTGTCCTTTATACTGGGTGTGGGTGCGGCAATCTTTCTTGAAGAGTATGCGGGACGCAGCCGCTGGGTTCGGCTGATTCAGTTGAATATCAGTACGCTTGCAGGGGTTCCTTCTATTATATACGGTATCCTGGGTCTTGCGATTTTTGTGCGTGGGATGAACCTTGGCCGCAGTCTGCTCTCAGGGGTATTAACGATGACCTTGCTCGTGCTTCCGATTATTATCGTTGCGGCTCAGGAGGCGCTTCGTGCCGTACCTAAGAATCGGCGGGACGCTTCGTATGCCCTTGGGGCAACGAAATGGCAAACGGTATCCAGCGCCGTGCTGCCTTCAGCGATTCCAGGAATTATGACCGGGGTTATCCTGGCCTTGTCTCGCGCGATCGGCGAAACCGCGCCGCTGATTATGATTGGTGCTTTAACGTACGTGGCCTTCTTGCCGGAGAATCTGCTTGATTCGTTTACTGTCATGCCGATCCAGATCTTTAACTGGGTATCAAGACCAAGTGAGGCTTTCCACGAGCTGGCAGCTTCGGGTATCATTCTGCTCCTCATCATGCTGTTCATTATGAACATTGCAGCCGTGTGGATCCGGAATAAGTATTCGAAGAACATCTAAGAGAGGCTATAAGCAGATCTAATCGTGAAAAAGGAGACATGAATAAGATATGGAATCCATCATACAAATTGAGAAACTAAACCTTTATTATGACACGTACCACGCCCTGAAAAATGTAGATCTGGACATTCCGGAGAAAACCGTGACGGCATTCATCGGACCGTCCGGATGTGGTAAATCCACTCTGCTGCGTACGTTGAACCGGATGAACGATATGATTCCTTCCACCCGGATTGAAGGCAGCGTGCAAATTGGCGGGACGGAAATTTACAGCGAAGAGGTGCACGTTGAAGCATTGCGCAAACAGGTAGGCATGGTATTTCAGCAGCCGAATCCGTTTCCTAAATCAATCTATGACAACATCGCGTACGGGCCGCGTCTGCATGGCATCCGCAACAAAGCCCAGCTAGATCAAATCGTGGAACAGAGCCTGAAACAAGCCGTTCTGTGGGATGAGGTCAAAGATTATCTCAAGCGCTCGGCTTTGAGCCTCTCTGGCGGCCAGCAGCAGCGTCTGTGCATTGCCCGGGCGCTTGCCGTGCAACCGGATATTCTGCTGATGGACGAAGCAACATCGGCGCTTGACCCGATCTCAACGCTGAAGATTGAAGAGCTGGTACAAGAGCTGAAGAGCAACTACACCATTGTCATGGTAACGCACAACATGCACCAGGCTGCCCGTGTATCCGGGCAGACGGTATTTTTCCTGAATGGTGAAGTGGTAGAATCCGCAAACACCGATACACTGTTTTCTACACCATCCGATGCGCGTACCGAGGACTATATTTCGGGCCGCTTCGGGTAATGATTCAATATCGAAATGATCTTTCTTAAAAGCAGATAGGAGGAGCGTCACACATGATCCGGAGAATTGAGTTTGATCAGCAGCTTAATGAGCTGAAGACCCTGCTGCAGGATATGGGCAAACATATGGAGGAAGCTCTGGCCAGCAGTGTACAGTCTCTCCAGACCTTGGATACGGAGAAAGCACAGGCCGTTATCAAGAACGATGCGCAGTTAAACACCATGGAAGAGCAGATCATGGAGATTGGCTCCCGCTTAATTGTAACCCAGCAGCCTGTGGCGAAGGATTTGCGCCGGATTTTGGTGGCCTTCCGCATTGCAAGCGATTTGGAGCGTATGGGCGATTTGGCTCGAGACGTTGCCAAGGTTACGATCCGCCTTCAAGGACAGAAGCTGATTAAGCCGCTCGTGGATCTTCCACGGATGTCGGATTTGGTGCGGGCGATGGTTTCAGAATCGATCGAATCCTATCTAACCGAAAACACAGATCTGGCTTATAAAATGGCTCAGGACGATGATCAGGTTGATCATCTATACAGCGTCATTCTGCAGGACCTCTATGCGCATCTGACTTCTGATCCGGATTCGGCCAATCAAGCCATGCTGCTGATCATGGTGGGGCGCTACATCGAACGGATTGCCGACCATGCAACCAATATTGGCGAGAGTACCGTATATCTCGTTACAGGGCATCGTCCTGACCTCAATCAATAAGCGCGATTACAGGGAAACGCTGGCGAAAGCCGGCGTTTTTTTGCGTGAAATCTTGAATTCACCGTTAATCGAACGGATTGTTCGGAATTAGCGGTAACCTATGTTATCATGTGGGAAGGAAGTAATATGGGTGCGAGGTGTTCTATGGACAAGCTGATTCTAATTGATGGAAATAATATCATTTACCGTGCATTCTTTGCAATGCCGCCGCTTACGAATGCAAGCGGGCAGCAGACGAATGCGGTTTACGGTTTTACCACCATGCTGCTTCGGGTGATTGAAGAGCATAAACCGACACATATGATGGTAGCTTTTGATGCTGGCAAGGAAACGTTCCGGCATGCGGATTATCAGGATTACAAGGGTGGACGTCAGAAGACGCCGCCTGAGCTGTCGGGACAATTCCCGCTGCTTAAAGAGCTGCTTAAGGGCTTGGGTGTCCCCCAATTTGAAATCGGCGGTTATGAGGCGGATGACATCATCGGCACCATTACCCGTCAGGCTGATGAAGCTGGCCGTAAAGTGATGGTTGTATCGGGAGATAAGGACATGCTTCAACTGGCTTCCGAGCATACAACGATTGCCATGGTCCGCAAGGGTGTTACAGATATCGAGTATTATGGACCGGAGCAGATCAAGGAGCGTTACGATCTGACCCCTGAACAGATTATCGATTTAAAAGGGCTTATGGGCGATGCTTCCGATAACATACCAGGGGTTCCAGGCGTGGGCGAGAAAACAGCGCTGAAGCTGCTGCATGAATTCGGCTCGGTAGAGGCTGTGATCTCGCGGACCGATGAGCTCAAGGGCAAGATGAAGGAGAAAATTAGAAGAGCATGCGGATTCCGCCATTCTCAGTAAGAAGCTGGCTACGATCTTCCGCGAGGTTCCGCTGGAGCAGTCGCTCGATGATATGGCGTTTGCAGGCTTGAATGAGGAAACGGCCGGACCTGCGCTGGCGAAGCTGGAGTTCAAATCCCTGATTGAAAGGCTGAACCTGAGCACGAGCGGGATCAGCGGTGATGCAGCGGAGGCGAAGCCGGAAGCGAAGATTGATGTGGCAATTGTAGGCACGAAGGAGCTAGCCGGCGTTGCTGACATTCTTGAACACGTGACTATGCTGCATGTCGAGACGCACGGAGACAATCCCCATCATGCAGAGGTGATCGGGATTGCGCTGGCAACAGCGGAACGGCAGTACTATATTCCGTTTGACGTTCTGAAGTCGGAGGAGGCGGAGCCTGTCCGTGCTTGGCTTGCTGATAGTGAAATCCAAAAACGGGGTTATGATTTGCATCGGATTGATCTGGCGCTCCACTGGCAGGGTATTGCTTTTGCAGGGGCGGCATTTGATGTCCATCTGGCGGCCTACCTGCTGGATCCGACGGAATCAAATCAGAGCCTCAGCGGGCTGGCTTCCAAATACGGACTCGCGTATCTTCAAGCCGATGAGGATGTGTTTGGTAAAGGGGCAAAATACAAGGTTCCCGAGCTGGAGAAGCTTAGCGAACATATGGCTAGAAAATGTTTGGCCGTCACGGAGCTTGTCCCGGTACAGGAGAAGGAGCTGGCAGCAAATGAAATGCTTCCTCTCTTCCATGATCTGGAGATGCCGCTTTCCCGCATTCTTGCCGATATGGAGAAGCAGGGGATTGCCGTGAATGCGGAAGCTCTGAGGGAGTTGGGGCGTGAGTTCGAGGGGCAGATCGACAAACTCGTTAAAGAGATTTACGAGATTGCCGGAACAGAATTCAACCTGAATTCGCCTAAACAGCTGGGAGAAATACTGTTTGTCAAATTGGAGCTGCCGGTCATCAAGAAGACCAAAACCGGTTATTCCACGGATGCTGAAGTGCTGGAGAAGCTGGCGCCTTATCATGATATCGTTCGCCTGATCCTGCAGTATCGTACCCTGGCTAAACTGCAATCTACTTATGTGGAAGGCCTTCTGAAGGAAATCTCGGCACAGACCGGGAAAGTACACACATATTACCGTCAGACAATAGCTGCGACGGGCCGTCTGAGCAGCCAATATCCAAATTTGCAGAACATTCCGATCCGTCTGGAGGAAGGGCGCAAGCTGCGTAAAGTTTTTGTGCCGTCGGAGCCCGGCTGGAGCATTCTGGCTGCCGACTATTCCCAGATCGAGCTTCGTGTGCTTGCGCATATTTCGGATGATGAGCGGCTGAAGGAAGCCTTTGTTCAAGATATGGACATTCACACCAAGACTGCGATGGATGTGTTTGGAGTCGGCGTGGATGAGGTGGATTCAAATATGCGCCGATCCGCCAAGGCGGTTAACTTCGGGATTGTCTATGGCATTAGCGACTACGGCTTGTCCCAGAACCTGAACATTACCCGGAAGGAAGCTGCGGCGTTTATCGACCAGTATTTCGAGGTGTTTCAGGGCGTACGCCGCTATATGGACGTGATCGTCAAGCAGGCGAAGCAGGACGGTTATGTGAAGACGCTGCTGGAACGCCGACGTTATTTGCCGGAGATCAACGCCAGCAACTTCAACCTGCGCTCTTTCGCGGAGCGTACGGCGATGAATACGCCGATACAGGGAACCGCGGCGGACATTATCAAGCTTGCCATGGTCCATATGGACAAAGCGCTGCATGAACGCCAATTGAAGAGCCGCATGCTGCTTCAGGTACACGATGAATTGGTGTTTGAGGTGCCGGAGGATGAGCTGGAGGTCATGAAGGAATTGGTTCCGGAAGTCATGAGTCATGCATTGAAGCTGTCGGTACCGCTGAAATCGGAAGTCAGCTACGGAGAGAACTGGTACGAAGCGAAGTAGATGTGCTGCAGGCTCTGCCTCGCAGGCAGCTTGCTTACAGATGATGGGGACGTTTCTAAGGGATCATGGCGTGAAGAGGGGGCTGATTATGCACCATACCTTTCCACAAAACCATGGTCCCGCTGTGTCCCAACTTCCGGTATAATGGTACATGAGGTGAAGTCATTATGCCGGAATTGCCGGAAGTAGAAACCGTTAAACGAACACTTAACCAATTGATTAAAGGTAAGCACATAGATCAAGTTTCCGTACATTTGCCGCGGATTATTCAACGTCCCGACGATGCCGAGGCGTTTGCGTTTATGCTGAAGGATCACACCGTGCAAGGGGTGGAGCGCCGAGGCAAATTTTTGCGGATACTGCTGGACGGGCTGGTCCTCGTTTCCCATCTTCGGATGGAAGGCCGATATGGATTATATAGGGCCGAGGAACCTGTAGAGAAGCATACCCATGTCATATTCCATTTCTCGGATGGCACAGAGCTGCGTTATAAGGACGTGCGCCAATTCGGTACGATGCATCTGTTTGCGCCCGGGGAAGAATTCAAGCATGCTCCCCTTGCCAAATTAGGCTACGAGCCGCTTGATGACACATTTACGTTAGGAACCTTCAAGCAGGTCATTGGCAGCAAAAAAACAAAGATCAAGGCTGTGCTGCTGAACCAGGCATATGTGGTCGGAATCGGCAATATATATGTCGATGAGGCTTTGTTCCGGGCCAAGATTCATCCGGAGCGCAGCGCGAACAGCTTGAAGGATGCGGAGCTGAAGCGATTGTACCATGCCATTGTGGATACATTGTCCGAGGCCGTAAACGCTGGGGGCTCCTCTATTAAATCCTACGTCAACGGACAGGGCGAGATGGGCATGTTCCAGCACAGCCATCAGATTTATGGGCGTAAGGACAAGCCGTGCCATGCTTGCGGTGGTCCGGTTCATAAGATGGTTGTTGGTGGACGCGGGACCCATTATTGCCCGAAATGCCAACCGGTCCAGAAGCAATAAAATATAGGCGTGCACCCATTCCCCTTCTCACACATATAATGTGGAACATATGTGGAGCGCATGGAGCTGCTCTCTTTATGAATGAGCAGCTGTCTATGGCGCTTTCGGAGGAGGGAAAAGGGTGCTCAATCATATTTTCTCGTCTGCGCTGCTGGCCATGGCATTAAGTCTGGACGGTTTTGGAGCGGGTGTTACATACGGTCTGCGCAAAACAAGGATACCGCTATTGTCTGTATTAATCATCTCGCTATGCTCCGGACTGGTGCTAGGCGTCTCCATGCAGGCGGGTGCTCTGTTACAGCGGTTCTTATCCCCATCTGTGGCATCCGTTATCGGAGCTGCCATTTTGATTCTGCTGGGTTTGTGGTCCCTCTATCAGCAAGTCCGCAGAAGAAGCGAGTCTGAAGCGCAGCCGGTTTCTGCTTCGGGGATTTCCGAATCCCTTACGGAAGCACAGGCTGCTTTAAATCAAAGGAAGTCCATCGACGGTGGGGCTGGCACAGCTGAACCAGAGGAGCTTCAGAAGGCTGTATTCTCTCTTGAGATTCCGAAGATCGGCGTTGTCATTCAAATTCTGCGCAGTCCGACAAAGGCGGATCTGGATGACTCCGGCAGCATCTCTCCCTGGGAGGCGATGTGGCTCGGGATCGCGTTATCGCTTGATGCGTTCGGAGCTGGACTTGGCGCAGCGATGCTGGGTTTTTCGCCGCTGGGTACGGCGGCTGTGGTTGCATTGTTTAGCGGGATATTCCTCGTTATGGGCATGAGGATCGGTTTACGTTTTGCTTCCAAGGGCGGAATGCGATTTATCTCTTATTTGCCCGCTTTTTTGTTAATCGTCATGGGTATAATGAAGCTGTTATGAGGTGAAGTCATGAATATCGGTTTAACCGGAGGAATTGCAACAGGCAAAAGCACCGTGTCCTCTATGTTGGCCATGAAGGGAGCGCTTCTCGTCGATGCGGATATCATCGCCCGGGAAGTGATGCTCCCGGGTCATCCGGTGCTGGATGAAGTGACCGAACATTTTGGACAAGATATCCTGTTTGAGGACGGTACCTTGAATCGAAAAAAACTCGGAGAAATCATATTTCATAATCCCGAGCAGAGAACGGCGCTGAATGGTATCACACATCCTGCGATCCGGCAGGAAATCCGGGAACGGACGGAAGCGTACGAACGCCAGCATCCGGATCGGCTCGTGGTGGCCGATATTCCGCTGCTGCTGGAGGCGAGGGAGCAATATCCTTTTCTTGAGCAGATAGCGGTTGTCTATGTACCGCGAGAGCTGCAGCTTGAGCGTTTGATGAATCGTGATGCTCTTACCAGAGAAGCGGCAGAGGCACGTTTAAGCAGCCAGATGGATATCGAACAGAAGAAGTCGCTGGCGGATATTCTTATCGACAACAGCGGCTCACTAGTCGAGACACAGCTGCAGGTGGACAACCTGTGGCGCAGGATGGTTCAAATATGAAGTGGCTGCTTAAAAAAAGAGTGCTGCTTCTGCTGTTTGTTTCTTTTGTAGCGCTTCTGTTCCTGAGCTCCAACTGGATGACGCTCCTGTACCCGATCCATTATAAAGATGAGATCCGGAAGCATGCAGATTACTATGAGGTTGATCCATTCCTGGTGGCGTCCATCATTCGGGTGGAAACCAATTTTAAGCCGGGCAAGGAGTCCAAGAAGGGCGCGCTTGGCATTATGCAGCTGATGCCGGATACGGCCAATTGGGCGATGGAAATGGCCAAGCTGCCATCAGTGAACCTCCTGAGCGTAAAGAATGAAGTGGACGCGAATATCCAGCTGGGCACCTGGTATATCCAGAGCCTGCACAAAGAGATGGACGGCAATCCGATTGCCGCGATTGCGGCCTATAATGCCGGCCCCGGGAACGTCAAGAACTGGATCAACAAGGGTATGTGGGATGGAACCTATGAGAATGTGAAGAGTATTCCCATTGGGGAAACCAGGCATTATGTACAGCGAGTAATTTATTATTATAATCAATATACGGACGTATATAAGGGCGGTTTTTAATGAAAAAAGAGCGCTGGACAGGCTCTTACATCGAGCCGCCAACACTCCTTTTTTAAGGAAGAATCAATTATTGACCGGAGTATTGACCAGCCAATTGTTGCTCGGCCAGGGTTACAAGACGTTTTGTGATGTATCCCCCGATCGAACCGTTCTCGTAGGAAGTCATGTTACCTTGGTATCCGTCTTGTGGGATGGAGATACCAAGCTCTTGAGCTACCTCGTACTTCAATTGCTCAAGAGCAGCGTTTGCGCGAGGAACAACCAGGTTGTTGGAGTTGTTGTTGCTTTGTGCCATGTTAAGTTCACCTCCTTGAGTTGGTAAAAGTATTATGTCTCGGGTTTCGCATTTTCATAACATAAAAGACAAAAGTTTTGCTGGTAAATTTTTCTGAATGTAGTTACAGGTTAAATATGCGAAGAACAAAGGAAGTGAAGATGACTTTATGAAATGTCCATATTGCAGTTATGCCGGAACGAAAGTGCTGGATTCCAGGCCGGCCAACGAAAATAAATCCATCCGCCGCCGCAGGGAATGCGAGCAGTGCAGCAAAAGATTCACAACCTTTGAAATGGTGGAGGAAACGCCCCTGATTGTCGTTAAAAAGGATGGTAGCCGTGAAGAGTTTAGCCGGGAGAAGGTGCTTCGTGGCTTGATTCGGGCTTGCGAGAAGCGTCCGGTATCCGTCGACCAGCTGGATATGATTGTGTCGGATGTGGAGAAAGCACTGCGCAATACCGCAGCAGCCGAGGTGGAGAGCCGCCAGATCGGCGAGCTGCTGATGGAACGGTTATATCCCGTGGATGAGGTAGCTTATGTCCGCTTTGCGTCCGTGTATCGGCAGTTCAAGGATATCAATATGTTTATGAAGGAATTGAAAAGCCTGCTGTCCAAGGATACGGACGTACAGGAGCTGTAAGAGCGTCGTGGTTTTTTAGGGAGACGGTACTATACCGATGTTAGGATGGCTCCGCAGCCTCATCATGATAAGTGACATTATATAGAGAGTAAAAGAAGTACAGCTTGTCTTCATAAAATGCCAAAAAAATGTTGACAGGCCTGCTGATATTTTATATGATATAGAAGTCGCTTACGGGGCCTTAGCTCAGCTGGGAGAGCGCATCGCTGGCAGCGATGAGGTCAGGGGTTCGATCCCCCTAGGCTCCATAACTAAAAAGAACCCGCTAAACACAGGGATTTTCGAGTGTTTGGCGGGTTCTTGCTATGCTTAGATATGATTTGAGCGCGTGGTCACACGTTTGGTCACACTAAGGATTTTTTTAATGCTATTTCATCTTTTGCGAGGCAAATAGGACTCCGCTCAGACCTTTATTTTATTTTTCTCGATCACAAACAATCGCCCTGTCCTCTTTTGGAGGCAGGGTGATTTACTTTTACTCCGTTCTAAATGCTCCGATGAAAGGCGGTCAGTAAGTTGAGGATGAATTATTGAATCATGTTTAACGATTCAGAATCAAATTCTAACGAGCTACCCGTGTCGGCAGCGATTAAAACCTCCTTTTCTTTGCTCTCAAGTTGCGACCCGAAAATCATGTTGCCATACTGATGTGTGGTTTCCTTATGAATAGATGGTTAAATATGGAAATTAATGTCGAAGGTCACTCGAATGTCTGAATGCCCAGGGATTTCCTTTATTTTAGGGACTTTCGCTTTCTTCGTCAAATCATAGAACGTTCGAAGCAAGTTGCGTGGATTTACAAGAGTGCCTAACTTCGTACACACAATCAAATCATAGACTCTATAGTACGAGCCAGCGGAGCCGCAGCAAAATGCGCGGCTTATTTTAATCTCCTTCTGATAATTCCTTGTAGCGTCCCATTGTTATTTTTGCCTGCGACAGTACGTAATCCCTGACAGCTATCTTCGGAATTCGATAGCCCTTCATCTTTATCGACTTGATTTCGCCACTATTTAGCAATTCATAGGCTTTGTTCCTCGCAATGTTCGATGCTGGCAATGGTCAACTTCATCGCGCAAGGGATGGCAATCGGGATCTATGGCAAGATGACGGACCTCAGCAGATCGGCGATTCCAGCATGGAATCCGCTCTTTGGATCACCCGCAACGCAGGGCTTGATCTTCAGCAATATCTGGCTCGTGCTGGCGGTCTTACAAGTTGCCAGCTTAGGCCTCTTCTATTTCGTATTCGGCAGACGTTGCCGCGCTGAATCGTCCGAGACATGGTTAATCACGGCTTAAGCCTTCGTCAAGCGCACACTTCTACGACATGAGGTATTCTGTAAAATTCTTGGCCTTTCGCGCTTCGGCGCGATTAATGAAAGTGCGGTCAATTTAAATACCAAATATTCCTTGACAGGTATATTCCTTAATAGGTATATTCAAAATGAACAGAAAATAATATGAAAAAGGAGTGATTTGGTCTGAAGAAGTCGGCATTCTTGATTGTTGCCGTCGTCCTGTTGTTGGGAGCATTGGTCAGAAGTCCCGTGTTTGCTTTCGTATAGCGAATCCTTTGTAATCGCGCGTATGAATGGATTGGAGTTTTCACGCGACGTTAATCCAAATGCTGATTTATCCAGACTTCATCCAATCGTATTCCGATGAAGAAGGCAACACGATCCGGGCTCCGTTCAGCGGAACGTGGCCGCTCGAAGTGATCAACCACTTGATGTTAATCGAAAGCGAAGGAAAGACGAAGCTTACGCTAAGAGGCGGTCCGTTTAACGCCACTGAGGAAGAACGCGCCACCTTTGAGAGCATGCGCCCGCATGTACAGCAAGGATTCGTCGGGACATTTGGTCAACTCGATGCGTTCTTGGAACAAAACTTGAACCGTTAACTACTGTGTTGGCGATATTGGAAAAAATGGGATAAAATCTGAGCAGAACCCTATTACCTACCCAAATGAGGAGGAAAAACACGATGAGTCAACAGGCAAATAAAGCAACAACGCGAGTAGAAGGACAAGCATTAATCATTGAGCGTATTTTCGAAGCACCGCGCGAGTTGGTGTGGGATGCTTGGACAAAGCCGGAGCATGTGTCCCGCTGGTGGGGTCACGGCGGAGTACCCCTCCATGCCTGCGAGATCGATTTGCGAGTGGGTGGCACCTACCGATATGTTCAGTTGGGTCCGGATGGGACCGAGTTTCCTATCATCGGTACGTATCGCGAAATTGTGAAGCCCGAGCGACTGAACTATACGATGATTTTTGACGTGGCTCCGTATAACGAGCACGAATCCGTCATTTTCGACTCGTTTGAACAGCTTGAAGGCGGTAAATCAAAATTGACGATGCGCACGGAATACGTCTCTGCTGAAGCCCTTCAAGGCTCACTGGCTTCCGGTGCGGAGCAAGGCGCGATTGCGTCCATGGAACGTTACGCCGAATATTTGGCCAAGTTGCAACAGGAAGTCTAATATCCATTGATAAGAGAGGACGTGTTGAAAATGAACCCAGAAGTATCCACATTTATTGAAAATCTGTCCTCGCCATGGCAAGTTCAATTGTGCGGTCAGCTTCGGCATATGGTCCACGAGACGATTCCCGGAGCGGAAGAGAAGATTCAATACAAGAAACCGCATTTTCTGAAGAACGGGCAGTTTGCTGCCGTCATCTCACCTTCGAAAGATGCAATTGCATTTATGATCATGAATACAGTCGGCATGGCGTTTCCGAAAGGCTTCGAGGGTCCGGCCGAACGGAAGTGGATCAAGCTGCGCGAAGGAGATAAGCCGGATCTGGCCCAATTGTCCGGCTATCTGAAGCAAGCATCCGAGTCGTTGTAATTGGGAAAGTAGCAGTTTTTTAGAGGATATAAGCAAAGAGAGAGAGTGGAGATAAGGTTCCTCACTCTCTTTATTTTTATCGAAAGAGAGGTTAAATCGGTGCAAGTTTCCGATGTGAGTTCCGAAGTCTCGCATCACGCAGTAAACGGCCCATCAAAAGGGCACGATAGTTGAAAATTGAAAATGGGAGAACCCTCATATTCTGATGGCTCTCCTTATTAACTTGCTGGGCTCTATTTCGATAACATCATGGCTCTCACTAATTAACCAAGTGGCTCTGCCGCTACCGAAATATTCACAAGGACAGCGATGGTCGCCGTCCTTGTTGTGTTTTTTTATTGCAAACCAAACAAATGAATAATGCTTAAATAATGTAACCCTTCTTCACCAGTATGCCTTCCTACAGATGGCATTTTCCTTATGCATCTATCTTTAATTAGTAGTTCTATACAAGAAATTTTATATATGGTCAATATCGGAATAGATACTATGTATATTAACTGTCCAATTTCACAATCGGAATTCAGCAGATTGAAAGTGCAACTCGAAGAAGCTTTAGGCGAAAAGTTTCATCCAGAAAGAAAGCACAAACAAGATAGCAAGAAACAGACAGAGGAGAAGTATCTTAAAAATACATTTATTACCTATGCCTATGCCAAGCTAGGTTTTCAGAAAATAAGATTACGGAAAATACACCGGGACGGTGTGTTGGAAATTTCTCCGGTCTCGACAGCATGGGATCAAAGAGACGCTACATTTTACGTGAAATAAGTCAGGTGTGAAGGGATTGCCCATCTGTAGCGCAGCTATGAGTTTACCTGCAGCATCACATAGAAATGAAGGCAGCTGATCGTAATGATCAACTGCCTTTTTTTCATTAATATCTCGCTGCGCATGGGCAGCATGGGGATGAAGCGAGGGCCATGCAACGAGCTTTATGTACTGATCGTAGGTTCAACCACGGTTATGGTCTTAAGAATGGAATCGAGATTAACCAAGGCGCCAATCGGCAGAGCTGCTTTATACAAACCATGACCCGTGGCAAGATTTGTGATCAACGGCTTGCCGAGCGGCACAATGAACTCGTTGATGACATCCTCGTAGGATTTGCCGTAAGCAGCCTGGCAGCCTGTACATTCCCCCGTAATAATGCCGATGCAGTCACGGAATTTCCCAGCGAGTTTCAAATCGTTCAAGTACCTGTAGACGGTATTGGTCGGTTCATGCGTTTCTTCAAGAACGATTATTTTGCCCCGTGTATCGATTTCGAAAGGCGTTCCAAGCGTATCTACAAACGAGGTTAAATTACCGCCCACAAGCGGCCCCGTAACGTTGCCCGGAACTCGGCTGATCAGAGGCATCTCGGGGGGGGTTCTGGATGGGCCGTGTTAATGAATACAGGGACGTCGCGGCAAAAAACTGGTCGTAATTGTAGGAGGGCGTCTCGGGTTTGAAGTCGATAAGCAAGAGGCTGTGAAACGTAATTAAATCCACGAATTGATGCAATGCGTTTAATAGTACCGTTATATCACTGTAGCCCGTCAAGATTTTCGGATGGTTCCGGATCACATGATAATCAAGGTATGGAAGGATTCCGGCTACTCCGGTGCCGCCTCTTGTGGGCAGTATCATTTTCACCTGATCGTCTTGAAACATCATCATTAAATCGGATGCCCGCTGTTCGTCTGTTCCGGCCAGAAACCCGTTTTGGGCATATACATATTGGCCCAATACGACATTGAACTCCATGGCTCGTAAATACTCGATCCGTGCATTGATGATGTTGGCATCGAGCGGGCTGCCCAAGGTAACGATTCCAACGGTATCGCCTCTCTGCAATATGGGCGGACGTATCGGCATATTCCTGCCTCCTTCCTTGAGTCCCAGGGGCCATCGTATTCCCGTATTGCTTAATTATATTGGGTACGTTGGTTTCACAGTACTCAATGAAGGGGAAATGTCGATTCATCGTCAGTCGGATCTAATCACTGCCCGACATAAGCTTTCATGCTTTCTTTCATCGTTGTTAACGGGCGTCCCAATAAATTCTCCAGATCGCCAGAAGTTGAAGCCGTATCGATTTTTCTTAAAAAGCTGAATATCCAATGCTGTAACTCGTTGGTGGGACATAGGGATATCGCTCTGCCCGTTAGTTCTGAAAGAGTGGAGGCTACATCGCTGAAGGTCCAAACGTCAGGCGCCACAAGCTCATACGTTTTATTAAGATGGCCCTCACCGGATAATGCTGCCGCGATGGACGGCTCCCAGATCGGAGCGCGTAACCGCATTGAATTTCCACGACCCCGGATGGATACGAAGATTTCCTGTCAGAATGGACGCATTCACATCGAGTGCTTCGATAAAGTCCATATATAGGCCATTGCGAAGAAAAGTATACGGAATTCCGGTTGTGCGAATGGCATGTTCCGTTGCCAAATGCAAATGGGTCAGTGAAATGTCGCTATGTTCGGGAAAGGCAAAGCTGGTATAGAATATATGGCCAACGTTCGCTTTTTTTGCAGCTTCTATCACATGGGCATGCTGCCGCATACGAACGGTATCATCGGGATGGGGACTAGAGATGAACAACAGCCGCGAAGCACCCACGAAGGCCTTCTCCAGGGAGGCGGGCTCGTCGTAGTTGCAGAAACGAACAGTTATTCCTTGGTCCTCCCATGATTTTCCGGATTCCATACGCCGAACGCAAGCAACGATTTGATCAGGTGAAACATGGTGAAGAAGCTCTTGGATTATGAGGCTGCCGAGCCGGCCATTGGCTCCTGTAATTACGATTGACATTGCCATCATCCTTTTTGATTTTAGTTAAGTGCTTAACCAAATGGGCGTGAAAAACCGTCACGCCTCCTTTAATTTACGCAGAAGGGCCAGTAGCTGCTTTAATTCTTCGTCATTCAGCACGTTCATCTTAGCTGAAACTTGCTGCCTGTTCGCAGGCAGGTTGTGGATTAATAAATGCTGACCTTCATTTGTAATGCTGATAACCGATTTTCGACCGTCCCGGGGATGGTTATCCCGCCGAATCAAGCCTTCATTTTCCAAGGGGGTGAGCAGCAGGCTGATATTGGGTTTGGTTACTCCGATTTGTTGTGCCAGCTTGGAGGGAAGCATGGTTCCTCCCTCTTTCATAAGTTCAACTAATATACGTATTCTGGCTCCGTTCAGCCCTTGTGCCTTCCAGTAGCTTTCGGATACGTCGACCAGCTTTGCCGTTGTTTCCACCAACGTGAAGAAAGCAAGGGTCGGCAGCGGCAAATCCAGCACGTATTGTTGCAGGTCGTCATTCAACGAGATCACATCCCCTATTTAGTTAAGTGCTTAACTATAAATAATATAATTCTAAATGGGTCAACTGTCAATTACCTGCTTCCTATACGCTCCGGGAGTCATTCCCGTCAACGTTTTGAAATTTCGATGAAAGTGAGTCAGGGTGTCGTACCCGCAGATTTCAGCGATTTGTCCGATAGATTTCTCGTGGTGTAGCAGGAGCTCTTTAGCACGGGCGATTCGTTTGGCATTGATGTAACCCGTAACATGCAAACCGGTATATTTCTTGAACATACGGGAAAAATGGGCCGGGTCTACCGATGCATGGGCCGACAGAGTGGCTAGTCCTATGGGTTGATCCAGATGTTCATGAATCCATTGGATGGAATTCCTCAACCAGGAGGGGCCGATCTGTGAGTGGGCCGGCTGTTCTGCGGACAAGGTACTGATGTAGCGATTGATATGCAGCAGTAAGGAGCGCAGCAAGAGCACAAGCGCCTCGCGGAAACCCAACTGAGCAAGTCGGGTCTCTTCCGAGATCCTTTTTAGCATACCCTCGATATATTGTTGATTCGACTTGGGTAATTCATGACGATAAGATCCTGATTTTTGAGCAACGTCGAAGCAAGAAAGGATTGCATATTGCAGATCGCTTCCATTCGCACCTAAGACGAGCGAAGGCGCAAAGAATAAAGCACTCGAAATAATCGGATCATCCGGGTCAGGGAAAGAGCTGTGAATCGTGTTTCCGGGGATGATGAAAAGGTCGCCTGCTTTTTTCTCCATCAGCTTGTTTTCAATAAAAAAAGTGCCCTTTCCCTGGTACACATATACCAATTCGTAAAGATCATGCAAATGATGAGGCAGCTCCACTTCGGGGCTTTTTGTAGTCCGATAAACCAATTCCATCGGAAACAGGGGGTCCCCTTTAAATGGTTTGCGCAGGGGAGTCATGATCATCGCTCCTTACCTTCTAATAGAAACACAATATCAAAATAAGTTATAAAATTGCAATTCCACGCTATATTTGTACACAGACTTTGATCATACAATGAAAATAGCAAACATTACATCAAAAAGGCAGGGATGTTCATGAGAGTGGATGCCCATCAGCATTATTGGCTGATAGAACGAGGAGATTATGGATGGATCAAGCCGGATATTCCAGAGCTTTATCGAAACTTCCTGCCTTCTGATCTGAAGCCGCATTTGGATTTGCACCGGTTTGACGGCAGTATAACCGTCCAGGCGGCACCGACCATGGAAGAGACGGACTATCTATTGTCGCTCGCGGATCACGATTCTTCCATTCTCGGAGTGGTAGGATGGATCGATCTCTTCGATCCCGAACACCGGCAGCATTACGAGCGATTTCGGAAACATCCGAAATTTATCGGCTTTCGTATTATGATCCAGGATATGCCTGATGCCCAGGTGATCCTGGAGCCGTCATACATCGAAGCATTAAGTGGATATGCCAAGGAGGAGGTTCCAATTGATTTTCTTGTTCTGAGTCACCAGTTGGAACCGCTGCTGAAGCTAATCCAACATGTTCCCAGCATCCGCGGAGTTGTCGATCATCTGGGCAAACCGCCGATCCGGAGCGGACGGATCGAGCCTTGGGAGAGCCTCCTGAAGCAAATTGCCGGTTTTCCGAGTATCTACTGCAAGCTCTCCGGCATGGTAACCGAGGCGGAGCATCGCCGATGGAGTCAGGAGGATTTTAATAAGTATGTACATAAAGTGACAGCGATGTTCGGTCCTGAGCGGGTCATGTTCGGCAGCGATTGGCCCGTATGCCTGCTTTCGGCTGAATATGGCCAAGTGGTTGACGTATTGGCCGAAGCTCTGCCGAAATCATGGGGAGAGGCGGAATATGCCCGATTGTTCGGCCTGAATGCCAAGGCGTTTTACAAGCTTAAGGATGTTCGTGGTGACGGTCTGGAAGAATAGCTGGGATACTGCCGGGCAGCTCATGAATCGATATATCTATGAATAGGGAGGGTGTTTTCATCATGAAATATCGTAAGTTAGGTCGTACCGGGCTCGATGTTTCCGTATTAAGCTTCGGAGCTTCTTCGCTAGGCTCCGTCTTTCGGGAAACGGACGACCGCGAGGGAATCCGAACCGTGCACGCAGCCGTTGATGCGGGCATCAATTTGATCGATGTATCCCCCTATTACGGCTTGACGAAGGCGGAAAGCGTGCTGGGCGAAGCAATCCAACAATTACCCCGGGACAAGTTTATCCTGTCCACGAAAGCAGGCCGGTATGGCGAGCATGATTTTGATTTCACGTCCAAGCGGATTATCGACAGTGCCGAAGAGAGCTTGAAACGACTTAAAACCGATTACGTGGATATTCTTTTTCTGCATGATATAGAGTTCGTTCCCGCATCCGTTATTATCGAGGAGGCTCTTCCTGCACTCCAGCATCTAAAAGAGAAGGGGACAATCCGGTTTGGCGGGATTTGCGGTCTGCCGCTGCAGCTGTTCGAGAAACTGCTGCCCCAAGTGCAAGTGGACGTCATCATTTCTTATTGCCATTATTCTTTGAACGATCAGACACTTACCGGTTTGCTGCCGCTGCTTAACGACAAAGAAGTTGGCCTTATTAATGCATCTCCCTTATCCATGGGATTGCTTGGTCCCAGAGGAGCGCCGTCCTGGCACCCGGCTTCAACGGAGATCAAGGAAGCCTGCAGACGTGCGTCCGAATATTGCGCCAAAGCCGGAGTGGATATTGCGAAACTAGCTGTGCAGTTCTCAACCTCGAATGAACAGATACCGACAACGCTGGTCAGTACGGCTAACCCTGACAATATAAAGCGTAATGCTGCTTGGAGTGAAGAGTCGCTGGATCCTGTTGTCTTAGCCGAAGTGTTGAACATATTGGAGCCCGTACAAGGGCGGACTTGGACAAGCGGCCGTCCGGAATACAATGAAGGCATCCACTGATCAAGAGAAGGAGGCAGTTAGAAGTGAAGGGAATTGTGTGTAATCGGATTGGGGAATTTCAATACCGGGAGGACTTGCCTGAGCCACAATTACTCGACGGAGAAGCCATCATCCGCATCAAGCGAATCGGAATTTGCGGTACGGATCTACATGCCTTCCGCGGTAATCAGCCTTTTTTCACGTACCCGCGAATTCTCGGTCATGAGTTATCCGGTGTGATTGAAAAGGTCGGAGTTAACGATGAGGGATTGAAGGTCGGGGACACCGTCTGTGTCATTCCTTATATACACTGCGGAGAATGCTGGTCTTGCCTGAGAGGCAAAACAAACTGTTGTCGATCCATGAAAGTGATTGGCGTGCATCTCGACGGCGGCATGCGCGAGCGCATCTCCGTTCCGATTTCCCATTTGATGCGGACCGAAGGGCTGTCTTTGGATCAGGCGGCCTTGATAGAGCCGTTAGCCATTGGAACTCATGGCGTTAAGCGGGCGAATGTAACCAGCAAGGATACGGTTTTGGTGATCGGAGCCGGTCCAATTGGACTTGGGATCATGGTTTGTGCCAAAGCGATGGGAGCAACCCTTATCGCCATGGATACAAACGTCGATCGACTGGCCTTTTGCAAAGACTGGGCGAAGGTAGATCATACGATTCAGGTTGGAGAGGAACTATCCGATCTTTCGGCGCTAACAGGAGGAGAATTTCCCTCCATCGTTTTGGACGCAACAGGAAACCAGGAATCCATGACCAACGCTTTTCATATGGTTGCCCACGGGGGGACCTTGGTGTATGTCGGCTTGATTCAAGGAGAAATCTCATTTCGGGATTCTGAATTTCATAAACGGGAATTGACGCTGATGGGCAGCCGTAACGCAACCAAGGATGATTTCAATGAGGTGATGAAGCGGATCTCGGACGGCGGGCTGGATGTAGAACCGTACATAACTCATCGGTGCAGATTTGAAGAATTGATCCGTGAATTTCAGGGCTGGATGCATCCTTCCGCCAAGGTGATCAAAGCGATGGTGGAGCTTTGAACCATCCTTACTCAACGTATTAGCCTGGTTCAGAAGAAGTATATGAGCTTAATTCATTCCACACCGGTTCTTCCATTTACGGATGAGAAAATGTTATATTTTTCGATCATTTTACAGGTCATGACGATGGTTATGCAGAATGAGTTAAAGAAGGAGTCATGTTCATTCCCTCGGTAGGAGAAAAAAAGGAGGTGAAGCAGATGGATGTGAACAAGGACCCAAAGGAATCTGCTTCTGCAGCTGATGAAGATCAGCATCAAGAAAAAGAACGGCGTCCTGTGTCGACCAGCAGCGGGCTTCTGGAATCGGCGGTCGACAAGTTTGCAAGAGAAGGCGGCTTTGACGATTTGCCGTTGAAGGGAAAGCCAATCAAGATCGAAGACGGGGATGTATTAACCGGTATCATGAAAAACGCGAATTACCAGCCGGCATGGATTGAGCTGAGAAAAGAAATCGCCGCCGACATCAAGCGGCTCCTGGGTCGTCCGGAGCCAAATGCAATCCCGGAGGCTGAGCTGGAGGCCATCAACCAAAAAATTATGAAGTACAACCGGATGGTTCCGAATCCGCAGCTGCAAAAAGGACTCCTGTCCGGAATGAATTTGCAGGCAGCCTACGACAAATGGGAGTAAAATTGCAAATAGAGACCTTGAAGCAATCAGCTTCAAGGTCTCTTCTGAATATAGACAATAGGGTTCATTCACCCCGATTCAATTCCGCCTACCTGCCGCTTACTCTCTTTGGCTCCGCCAAGCGTCCAACTGCTTCTGCACCTCTTGTCGTACTTCGTCCATGCCTGCTTGCTTCAGCTCCTCGTTAAACTTGGGGAGGATGGTATCGACATCGACGGAGCCTGTCATGAGGCTTGGATAATATTTTTGCCAGACCATCTCGATGTTAGCGGTTTGGGCGGTCAGGCTGGATAGATCCGGCGTGAATCCAAGAACAGTGGAGTTGACGACGCCGTCGTTGTATTTACGGAATTGGTCCCATTTGTCGAGGGGTTCCGGGTTATCGCCGCCCATGGTTTTCAGAATAAACCAATTCCCCTGCGTGTACTGCACTCCTGAATAGCTGCTTGCCGGCGTATCCGGGACGGCGTCGTCATTGCTGTTCTTATCCGTAATCAGAACTACTTGGCCCTGTTCATCCAGCGTGTAGTGCACGCCTTCGATCCCGTAATTGAACAAGTTGCGTATTTCCGGGTCCGTATTCAGCAAATTCAGGAATTTTATGCACTCCACGGGATGTTTGGTGTTGGCATTAACGGCCATGATGCCTCCACGGACGGCTTCCGTAGTCACGGTGTTAGGGGTTACGGGATGGGCTACAAGTTTGTAGCCGCGATCCTTGCTCCAAGTTGTCTCCGAGAGCGGTCCGCCGCCCGAGGACTTCCAGAACACCTTGGCCCCTCGCTTAAGCGCTCCAGGCTCTCGCAGCGCGGCATCCTTGTTAATGAAGCCCTCCTTGTAATAACGCCGCAACGTATCCAGCACCTGCCGCGCTTCCTTGGTTTCGAAGATATTCACCACCTGGGCGGCAGGGTTCAGCGATTGCACCATCAAGGGCAATTTATGGTTCAGAATATATTCGTATCCATGGAGCGCGAAGAAATTCTGTGAATCCCGGTCCAATTCCATAGGGATGTATGCCGGCTCTTCCTGGCGAATCATTCGTAGCAAGGGTTCAAGGGATTCCAGCGTATTGTATTGGGTAATGTCGATATTGTGCTTGTTCACGATGGAAGCGGGGTACATCCAATGATCACGCACGGCTAATTCCTTATTGGTGGGCACGCCGTAAATGCTGCCATCGTTCATACGCACCCCTTGCCAAAAGGTTGGGTCGATGGCATCGTACATGTCCTTACCAATGCCGGTAAGGTAATCATCAAGCTTCAGCCAGGCGCCGCGCATCGCAGTTGTTGCATAATCGGGGGCAAAAGCGATATCAAACGGACTCCCGGCGGATATCAGCGTGTTCAGCCGATCCTCGTATTCTAGCCAGCTTACCTTGACATAGGTGATCGTTACGCCGATTTTGCGAGCCATGATTTCATTGATTTTGTCGTTTACGAGCTGGAGATCCTTGTCCGGCTCTCCGATCGTATAATAGATCAGGTTAACCGTGTCGCCATCGTAGGCCTCGTCGTTATGTCCGGGCTGCGGGAAACAGCCGGTTGTATACGATGTGAGCAGCATTATTAGAACAATATGCATGAACCATCTTCGGGGTCTGGCATGCTTCAACATCGATCTCCTCCTTTCTCGCAGCGTGTTGTTATCCTTTTCCCCGCAGTTCAGAAGGAGATTTACCGAAAAAGTTGTGAAATTGCGTATAGAAATAATTGAGATTGTTGTAGCCCACCGAAAGCGCGATGCAGGAAATTTTCTCATCGGTTCCTTGAATTCGTTCTTGAGCAAGAAGCATTCGGTAAGCCATAAGATATTCTGAGAACTTCATAGCGGTTTCTTTGAGAAACAATTGTCCAAGGTAGGTGCTGTTCATCTGAAAACGCTCCGCCACGGATTTTAAGGTGATGTTCTGAGCATACTCTGTCTTGATCATCAGCAGAATGCGGTTGACCAGCTTCGATAAGCTGTCATAACTTACACCTAATACCGGATCCCTGTTCAAGCTCTCGCTATTTATATCACCAATCGAACCGTTCAGATCCTCCACTATAATCTTCTCGATCACTTGCTGCAGTTTGGTGCGTTCCACAGGTTTGAGCAGATAGTCTTTGACACCGCAGCGAATGGCTTCCAGAGCATACTTGAATTCGCTATAACCGCTCATGATAATAAATTTAGTAGGGAGCTGAAATTCGTTGAGTCTGCGAATCGCCTCATATCCAAGCTCCTTGCCGATGCAGACATCAAATATGGCGATGTCCGGCATCAGGTCCACTGCTTTGGACATGGCTTCGTTGATGGATTCGCAGGTTTCGATCCGGCCGAAGCCGTATTGCTTCCAATCCAGAATTCGCTTCATCCCCTCCAAAATCTGAGGTTCGTCATCCACAATCATCAGTTTGTACATGTGCAATCACCTCTTTTGAAATCCGCACGGAAATCTTGACTCCGGCTTCCTCATTATTCTCAATCTCTATCGAAAAGCCGTTCCCATAGAAGAAGTGAAGGCGTGTGTATACGTTGCGCAGCCCGATGCTGCCGGAAGACGGATCATCGTGGTTAGACAGCGTGCTTCGGACGTTTTCCAAGCGCTCTGGCGAAATCCCGCTCCCGTTGTCCACAAATTCCAGCACGTAACACGCTTCGGACTCAAAACCATTAACTACATACAGATTAAACTCATGATGGGTATTGAAGCCGTGAATGAAAAAATTCTCAGCCAAAGGCTGCATCCAGAATTTCACGGTAGGGAGCAAGAGCAGCGGCGGCTCCACATTGATTTGGTAATAAAAACGTCCCGGGTATTTAAACTCCATAATCTCCAAGTACTTCTGCAGCAATTCCAGCTCGCTTGCAATCGAAATGACAGTTTCCTTCTTCACCATCTCCCGATAGAGCGTCCCTAACGTAGCAATGGCGTCCGCGGTGTCCCTGTCCTGGTTGACAAGGGCCGTGGAGCGGATAACCTCTAACGTATTGTATAAAAAATGAGGGTTGATTTGATGTTGAAGCGCTTTCATTTCAGTTTCCTGCTGTTTGATTTTCAGCAGATATTCATTGCGGATATGCTTATTCAGCTGCTGAATCATATCGTCCAATTCCCGGGCGATCATGCCGTATTCATTGCGACGGTAGCGGGCAGGCCCGCTTGGCGTAAAATTGGCCATCTTCACACGTCCTATCGATTGAATGATGCGGCGGAGGAAGAGGGCATCATCCCGCATATTGTATGCAATGAGAAGAAGCACGCTAATCATGGCTGCCAATACAATCAGAAAAACGGTGACCAGCATGCCGGCATGCTGACGAATCAGCATGGATAAATCGATGAGGGTGATGAATTTGAAATTAAATTTGGTGGATGGGAAGGAGGCAAATAGGATATGCTTCATGAACCCTTTCGAAATAAAACCATGACTGCGTCCATCCGCCTCAGCCAGACGGGATAGCTCCTCCAGGTCCTGGTCCTGTCCATTGCCGATGAGATAGGTATCGCCAGAAGCACTAACGGCAGCAGCATTGCCGAATCGAAAATTTCGTATGGATTTAAAAACCTGATCACTGCTGATCAGGAAGCGCATTTCCCCGAACTCCGGAGCGCCGAGCGCCGGATCCGACAATTTCTTGCGATATACGAAGCCCTTCATAATGGTATCGCGAAAGGCCTCATCTGCATTCGGCAGCCCGAAGCTGAAGCTTGCCGTTCCGTTTTCGTTAAAACGTACGACATTGCCATACCGGGCGGTGTGCAGACTAATCTGCGTAATTTCGCCTTGCGCCCAGCTGTACAGGTAGGTCTTAACGTCCTCCGGAAAGGAAACCAGCGGCTGTGAGAATTGGCTGTTGACCAGCCTGTTGGTTAAGTAGCCTTCCGCACTGCTGCTTAAAAAGCTGCGAGCGTCGTTCATCAGACCGGGATTGGAGTATATCCGCTGCATGTAGGCTTCGATTCGGTCGGCATCATACTGCAGCTCGTTCTCAACGCGCGCGAAGGCATTGGCCGCCTCGATGCGGGCATTGCCAATCCATTGATTCAGCAGCATGGCACTGGTCAGCGTGCCGAGGGTGAGTCCGATGGCCACGACGAAGATACAATAGGCAATAAACTTGTGACGATAAATTTTGATTTGTAAAAAAGAGCCCATACGACACCTCGATTGCAGCAGATCGGCCGAAATAATCGTTGCTATATCTCAATGTAACACGATTAACACCAAGCTTCATAGGTGTAAGGAAAAAGCATCCCTTAACAGCGACTCATTAAGGGATGCGCATGAATTCTAAGCATTACTTGAAGTATTGGTTGATTTGCTCCTGAGCAGCTTGCATAATCGTGTCCATGCCGGCCGACTTTAATTCCGCCGTGATTTTGGGCACCATTTTCTCCGGATCGGATGCACCTGTAATGAGTTCATATTTGTATTTATCCCATACGGCCTGGCAATTCGCCACTTCGGTTTGAAGATCGGTAATGTCAAGCGCGAAGCCCAGAATCGTTGAAGAGGTCGCTGCATCGTTCAGCTTTTTGACCTGTTCCCATTGATCTTCAGGAGCGCCTTTTGTAACCGCTAAATTAAAGAACGTCCCTTGCGTATAGGCAGCCAGCGGCCAAGTATCGGAGGTGCGCTCAATCACCTTCTCGCCATCAACGTTGTTGTAGTCCACGCCTAACTCGCCGAAGGCCAGCATATTGCGGAGCTTGGGATCCGTATTCACTAACTCGAGGTACTTCAGGGCTTCCTGTTTATATTTTGAATTCGCCGAAATTGCGTTTAGCGAGCCTTGGATCGTACTGGTTGTATAAATAGGTCCGTAATGCTGAACCATATCGTACTTCTCCACGGCGTCATTGATTTGCCAGCTGACCTCTGCCCCAGGGAAGGCCTGGGCTGCAAAGAATGCTCTTCCTTTGTCGTTCTCTGTTTTTGTCGGCGCATCCGGGTTGATGATGCCGTCCTGGTACCACCCATGCAAGAGCTTCAGGTTTGCCATGATATCAGGCTGCTCAAGAACAGAGACAACCGTACGCGAAGCATCGTCAGCCTTTACGCCGATGGGCGGGAAGCCTAAGGTCAAATCGTCATACTCGTTGAAGAAGCCGTTCAAGCCTTCGCCTTGCGTCATCGGGAGCGGATAGAAGCTTTTGCCTTCGCCAGCCTTCATGTCATGGAGAGGCTTATCCAGATCCTGCAATGTTTTCATCTGATTGATATCGATATTTGTACTTTTGTACATGCTTATCATCGAATACCCAGTACTGCGTCAGTGCCGAATCCTTGTAAGTCGGAACAGAATAATACTTACCGCCGATTTTTGTGCCTTCCCATACCTTCTCGGGAATCAATTTGTACAAGTCGGGCGTTTCACTCTGCACCAGATCCGTGATATCGGCAAATGCGCCCATAGCTACTTGTTTGCTGTATTTACCACTGTTCGTGAACATGATGTCAAATGGCTCGCCGGTATTCACAATGGTATTCATTTTGGTGTCCCATTCCCCCCAGCTGGCAACCTTGATGTCAATCTTCACGCCAATCTTCTCGGCTGTGTATGCATTCATGGCATCAATCGCTTTGCTGAAATTGTTAGGCACTTGACCTCCAATGGTCCACCAAGTCAGCGTTGGGACATCCTTGCTTGCAGCTGCGGATTCTTTAGATGTGTCCGGTGTCGTCGAAGATCCATCAGACGTGGATGCAGGCTTCGAGCCGCCACAGGCCGCCAAAGCAGCCAGCATAAGTGTCATCACGCACAGTGCAGATAAGAACCTTAAAGATTTCTTCATTCCATTTCCCCCTTTTTGAAGTTAACTCACCGTAAAAGTTGTATAAGAGTGATCTATCATAAACCAAGTATGGCTTGGCTTATTTCGCTGTTATCCTTTGACTGCACCGACCGTAAGTCCGGATATAAAGTACTTTTGGAAAAAAGGGTAGGCGAATGCGACAGGCAGAACGATGAGAATGGCTACAGCCATGCGGGCAGATTCCTTCGGCATCGTTGCGACAAGCAGCGCGTAGCTGACGCCCATGCTTGCGGCATTCTTGGCAAGTGCATCCACATTGCTCATTAAGCTGTTAAGCAGTGCTTGCAGAGAATAGAGGTTCTGGTTGTCGATATAAAGCATCGATTGGAACCAGTCGTTCCAGTAACTAAAGCAGAGAAACAGTCCGATCGTTGCGATGACCGGTAGCGAGATCGGCATGATGATGGAGAAGAAGATTCGCAGCTGGCTCGCGCCATCAATTTCGGCAGATTCGATCAGCCCATCCGGAATCGTGCTTTTGAAGAAGGTTTTACATATGATGACGTTGAACGATGAAACAGCCAGCGGTAGAATTAGGGCCCAGACGCTATCCTTGAGACCTAACAGATTGGTGTTAATGAAATAACTGGATACCAAGCCGCCATTGAAGACCATGGGGATGAACACGACCCAAGTCAGAAAACCTCTCAGCTTGTAGGTCGGGCGAGAGAGTACATATCCCATCGAAGTGGTCAGCAGTACACCGAGCACGGTACCAGCTACGGTAACAAGTGCGGATACGCCGAGCGCGCGCAGAATCATCGTACCCTGCTTGACGATATAGACGTAGGCGTCAGCTGACAAAGCAACCGGCAGCAGATGATATCCCGTCTCGCGGATGGAGTCTTCACTTGAGAATGAAATCGATAGAACAACAACAACAGGGATGACGCAGAGCAGCGCCAGGATTATAAAAATCAGATTAAACAGAAGGTTCACGGCTTTGTTTGTACGGTTAAACTTCTCCAGGCCCGTCTCATAAGCGGTTTTCGTTGTCATCGTTTTGCCTCCTACATCATCGCGCTGTCCGGATCAATTCGGCGAACAATCCAGTTAGCGATCAGAATGGTAGCACACCCCAGAACAGACTGCACAAATGCGGCAGCAGAGGCCATCCCTACGGTGGCGGTTTTTAATTGTTTGTACACCATCACGTCGATGGTGGTAGACACGTTGAAGAGAGAGTTGGAATCTCGCGTAACCTGATAGAACAAACCGAAATCGGTGTAAAAAATCCGTCCGACGGCCAAAATGAACATCATGACAATCACCAGCTTGAGCATGGGCAATGTAATAAATCTTGTCTGCTGCCAGATGGAGGCGCCATCAATGACAGCTGCTTCATAATAAGTGCTGTCAATGCTCGTGATGGTTGCCAGATAGATGACCATGCCATAACCTAAGCCTTTCCAGATATTCAGGAGAATCAGAAAGTACGGCCAATAACTTGGCTCCATATACCAGTTAATCGGATCGCTGCCCATATTGACGAGCACTTGATTGACAATCCCTTTATCAAAGCTCAGGAAGGCCCAGCCTACGGCAGATACGACAACCCAGGATAGGAAATAGGGCAGGAACATCATCGTCTGATAGACTTTGCTTGCCTTTCGACTGTGGAGCAGACCGATCATAATGGCGAATAGAACGGGCAGTACAATCCCAGTAATGATAAAAATCATATTGTAGCCAATGGTGTTACGGATAATGATCCAGGCGTCATTCGACTTGAACAGGAACTCAAAGTTTTTGATGCCTATCCATGGACTGTTGAACACATTACTCAAGAAGCCGCCGCTAATCCTGAAATTTTTGAAGGCGATAATGATCCCGAACATCGGCAAGAAACTAAACAGGATGTACCAGATCGTCGTTGGCAATGCCAACAGGGTCAGTTCCGTATCCTGTTTGTGCCAGCGCATTCGAAAGCGCTTTCGTTTATCTTTTGGTTCGGCTGTAGAGCTCATGTCCGTCACTCCTTACGGGGATACCTCGCTTGTAGTGGCCTTGTTGAATTCATTGTATAAGAGAAAGTTTCGATGCTTCCAGACAACAAACTTGATACTATAGTCAACAAACGTTAGATTTGAAAGAATTGAATTGTGAAACACAACCTAAAATTGCTATTTGTGGAATAAAAATAGCGGATAAGTTAGCAGGAACGGGAGGAGGAACGTGGTTGAAACCAGAGCGTAATCGAGACGGGTATCCTATGGTACAAATACCGGCAGGTGAAATTCAACTAAGGGACGATCGTATCAAGACAACATGGACAGCTCAGGTAAATTCTTTTTTGCTCGCACCGGTTCCAGTTACGGCTGCGTTGTATTGCTCGATTATGCAACAGACAGGTGAACTCGGCGACAAGCCTCAAGCGCCGATTGCGAATGTTTCATGGCATGATGCGATTCTCTTTTGTAATACAATATCGCAGAAGTCAGGTTTAAAGGCATGTTACTCGGTAAGCGATGATAGAGAGCAGGTTATCTGTGACCGGGAGACGGATGGCTATCGTTTACCTACAGAAGCGGAATGGCAGTATGCCTGTAAAGCAGGGACGGGTGGTTATCGGTACGGCGAGCTGGATCAAATTGCATGGTATGGTGAAAACTCGGAGGGTATGGCGCATGAAGTAGGCAAAAAGCTGCCGAATGCGTGGGGGCTCTACGATATGCTGGGAAATGTTTGGGAGTGGTGTTGGGATTTATACGACCCGGAAGTGTACGGTCCCTACAGAGTTTTTCGTGGTGGAAGCTGGGCTGAAGAAGCCAGGGGATGTGGAGCAACGTGCCGCCGCCGAAGTCATCCTACATTTCGAATTGAGGATCTGGGCTTTCGTCTTGCAAGGTCGATTCCCTCAAAGGGAATCACCTCCTGAATTACAAATGCATGAGCTGCTGTAAATCGATAGATTTTTCCACGGGAACCCAAACGCCCACTTTATTACAGGTAATCTGTAATAAATGGGCGTTTGTTACGAATAGAGGTTTAGTCGGATAAACGTCTGGGACTGTTGACTCATCCGATGAATTTTTATTGATAATACTAATAAAACAAGACTTATTCATGTTTTTCTATTCCAACACTTACAATTCCAAAAACATAAAGATTAAAAAATACATCAAATTAATTACATTAATTGTGTTTGAAAGCGTTGACAAAACAATGATATATGCTTATACTTCGATTAAATATACAGGATATTTGTATTAAATGAGGGGAATTTGAGTTTTGTTCTAGTTATTTTTTAGCTGAAAGGGGACTTGTTTTCGGGATGGTAATGAGAGCAGAAGCATGGCTTCCAGCGAGGAGGTGCTGGTCCGCATTTCTATGATCTTGTTGGAGTGAATAACATTCGCTTTCCGAGAAGCAACCAATGCTCCGAGATTTAAGAATGAAGTCAAGCTTTAATCAGGCGCCCTTGAATAACTACAGCTAATAGAACATCTCGACACCATACGGGAACGCTTGCAACTATTCATATCATGGGAGGTTAAGCATGAACAGAACGATGAAGCGCCTTTTCACACTGTTATTCATATCCATATTGATCATTTCGACGGTAACCGCTTGCAGCGGTAAAGGAAACAATGAGCCCGATAATCCCGTAGCCAAAGAAGAAGGCGTTTCCAAAGAGAAGAATCAAGTGACTTTCGAAGACATCAGCGGAGACATTCGCGGGAATACAGCACCGACGCAGGAGCAGATTGACGAGGTGAACAGCACGTTAAACGATACATACCTCGGTGATGTTTACGAGGAAGTGATTCCGAGTGATTATTCTGCATATCCGGTCCAAGGTGACGTGGTACTGGATGTGTGGATGCCCGCGAACTCCAATATCCCGGATATGAATAATCACTTGGTTCAGAAGCAGGTGGAGAAGCTGACCGGAATCAAAGTGAACTTCATTACGCCTCCTGTCGGGCAGGAGGCGGACGCCTTTACCTTGATGATCTCCTCCGGCGAGCTGCCGGATATCATTATCGATCCGGGGCGTTACCCGGGAGGTTTTGAAGCCGGGGTGAACGATGGTGCCTATTTGGACCTCACCGATAAGATGGAAGAGTTTGCCCCCAACTACACGGCATGGCGAAATTCCGATGAAATGAGAAGAAAAACGACCGTAACGGACGATGGCCGATTGCTTGGCTTCTACGGCATCGCGCCGTATTCCGAATGGATCTGGTTCGGAACCTTAATCAAGCAGGAAGCACTGGATAAGACAGGTCTGGAAGTTCCGACAACGATTGATGAATGGTACACGTTCCTCAAGAAATGCCAGGAAGTTGGATATAAGAACCCGCTGAATTACGGATCCACTTACGGCCAAATCTTTACTGGCATCATTAACGGAGCGTATGGCGTGTGGGATTGGACCTTCATCGATGAGAACGGCAAGGTTGCATGGGGACCGGCACAGCCGAAAGCGAAGGAATACCTGACCACGATGCAGCAATGGAACAAGGAAGGCTTACTGAATCGGGACTGGGCGACCGCTGACTTTAATCAACGGATGGCAAGCGCCATTTCCGATGATACGGCTGTCATGATGGACTCGCCGGATACGATGTGGAGTTATTGGAAGGTGCAGAACGATATCGATTTTGTCGGGGCGCTGAATCCTGTTCTGAACAAAGGGGATAAATCCGCATCCACCTATAAGAATTTCAAGAGAGCCGGTACCAATGCGGCCATCACCACGCAGAGCAAGAACGTAGAGGCCGCTATGGCATGGCTGGATTTCAACTTCACGAAAAAAGGCTGGGAGCTCATTAACTTCGGCGAGTACGGCACGGTGCATTTGGTGGATGAGCAGGGGATGCCGTATTACCCGGAGAACAGCT
The DNA here is from genome assembly GCF_000193415.1 of Paenibacillus vortex V453. Classification (NCBI taxonomy): domain Bacteria; kingdom Bacillati; phylum Bacillota; class Bacilli; order Caryophanales; family Paenibacillaceae; genus Paenibacillus; species Paenibacillus vortex. The sequence goes on along the minus strand of NZ_ADHJ01000043.1, from coordinate 33,354 downwards.
ATATCTACAATGATCCGGATGGTCAGCCGGTTGATGTGACGCTCTGGAAATACCGCATGCACAATTGGCCGAATATTCGTGACGAGCATCATGCGAATCCGTTGATTGCGGCAAAAGGCAGCTATTCGGGCGATATCCGGAAGACCTGGACGGAGAACATGGATACGAGCATGGCGATGCCGCCGATTACGTTCACGAAAGAGGAAGCCTCACGGGAGGCAGAGCTCGGGAACCAATTGTCTACGCTGCGCGGTGAATATTTTGCCAAGATCATGATGGGTGAACTGCCGGTGGATGCGTACGATAAATTTTTGAAGGAAGCGCAAAGCATGGGGCTGGAGGAATTCTTAAGTCTCCATCAAGCAGCCTTGGATCGGTACAACCAACGCTAGTGTCACTTTCGAAGAACAGGTGGTTGAATCATGGAGATATTAAGGAAACCAAGGGAAATGGACCCGGTTGGTTTGAACCCGAAACCGAAGAATACGAAGCGACTGATTCAAAAGGATCTAAAGAAAAACTGGTTTGTCTATCTGATGGCCCTTCCGGTCGTAGCCTGGTTCCTGATCTTCTGCTACGGCCCAATGTGGGGCGTGATGATCGCCTTCAAGGATTTCAAGCCCTTGCTTGGATTTGCCGATAGCGATTGGGTCGGTTTCAAGCATTTCATCGACTTTTTCACAGGGCCTTATTTCTGGAGAGTGGTCAAGAATACGCTGCTTCTGAACGTGTGGGGCATCGCATTCGGATTCACCGCTCCAATCATACTTGCCTTGCTATTGAATGAGGTTCGTTCGTCCAAGTTCAAGCGGACCGTGCAGACCATTACGTACATGCCGCATTTTATCTCATTGGTTGTGGTGTGCGGCATCATACACATATTCACGGCGAACGAAGGGGTCGTAACCCAGCTGCTGTCGTTCATCACAGGCAAAGATTACTCGTCGCTTCTGGGATACTCCAATTTGTTCCGGCCGATCTACACCTTCTCGGGAATATGGCAGAGTATCGGATGGGACAGCATTATCTATCTGGCCGCGATGAGCGGCATTGACCCTTCGTTATATGAAGCAGCCGATATCGACGGCGTGGGTCGGGTGAAAAAAATGTGGTATATCACACTGCCGCAGATCAGTCCGGTCATCATCATCCTGTTTATTTTTGCGATTGGCGGCTTGATGTCGTCCGGTTACGAGAAAATCATCCTGCTGTATAATCCGCTCATCTACGATACGGCGGATGTCATCGCATCGTATGTTTACCGAAGGGGCTTAAGGGAAGCGAGCCTCAGCTACTCCACGGCTGTGGGACTTGTCAGCTCCATCGTCAATTTCGGGCTGTTATGGATGACAAATACGATAGCGAAGCGTAGATCCGAATCCAGCCTATGGTAAGAAAGAGGGACGGTTATGAAAGATATCATGCAACCCAAAGCGAAACGAAGCAGAAAGCACAAGTCCATCGGGGACCGCGTGTTCGATTGGACCAACTATACGGTACTTACCGCATTGACCTTGGTGTGCTTTTATCCGATTCTGCATATCCTGTTCGCCTCCGTCAGTGATCCGGGCGCTTTAATGGCACATAAAGGGGTGCTGTTGAAGCCCTTGGGATTCACGCTGGATGGCTACAAGCTGGTGTTCAAAGATAACAGTCTCTTGAACGGGTACAAGAACACGATCATTTACGTGGGACTCGGTACGCTGGTCAATATGGTCATGACGATATTAGGCGCATACGTATTATCCAGGCGGGACTTGTATTTCAAGAATTTCATCATGATTGTCATTACCATTACGATGTTTTTCGGCGGGGGGCTGATTCCATGGTTCCTGTTGATGAAGGATATCGGCCTGTACAACAATCTGTGGGCCATGATCCTGCCAACGGCGTTAAGCACATGGAATATCATCATCCTGCGGACCGGTTTCCAGTCCATCCCGAAGGAACTGGAGGAAGCGGCAGTAATCGATGGCGCCAGCCAGTTCAGCATCCTGGTAACCGTGATTCTCCCGCTATCGAAAGCGACGCTGGCTGTCATATTCCTGTACTATCTGGTTGGCAATTGGAACTCCTGGTTTAATGCAATGGTGCTGCTGAAGGATCGGGAGTTGTTCCCGCTGCAGCTGCTCATGAAGGAAATTCTTGTTGCCAATGACGCTACGGCGACAACGATCGGCAGCGCCGGCGGTGTTGTCATCAATAGCGCTCAGAGCTCCACTGCGTTCCGGGAACTCGTGAAGTATTGCGCAATCGTGGTTTCCACGGTTCCGATCTTGCTGGTGTACCCGTTCCTGCAGAAGTATTTTGTGAAGGGTGTTTATGTAGGCTCGATCAAAGGATAGACGATGAACTTGTACTTGGATGAACTAGATAGAGATGAATCGAACAGGAGTGAGTCACATCTTGACGACAGCAGTTAGCGAGACACAAACAGGTTTGCGCAGCGAATATCCAAGACCCCAGTTTCAACGCAAGGAATGGCTGAGTCTTAATGGAGAATGGGTATTTCGGATTTGATGATCTTGGCATCGGTGAGGATGAGCGATGGTACCTGGGGAATGCCGAACAATCTTTTGCACGAAAAATAACGGTCCCGTTTACGTTTCAAAGCAAGCTGAGCGGCATCGACGATCCGGCTTTTCACGATGTTGTGTGGTACCGTAGAACGTTCGAGATTCCGCCGGATTGGCATGGTAAACGGATCGTGCTTCATTTTGGCGCCGTGGATTATTCGGCCAAAGTATGGGTGAACGGGCATATGGTGGCGGTGCATGAGGGCGGTCATACGCCGTTCCAGGCAGACATTACGGCTGCGCTGGCGGCAGGAAGCAACACCATCATCGTTCGAGCCGAGGATTTCAGCCGGGATGTCACCTTGCCGCGCGGCAAGCAGTATTGGCTTGAGCATTCCGCAAGCATATTCTACACCCGCACGACCGGCATCTGGCAAAGTGTATGGATCGAGCCGGTATCCCCTGTACATCTGAGCAAGACGATGATGACACCTGATATTGATCGAAATGAAATCCGCATCCGGACGTTTATAGAGGGAGTTAAGTCTGTGGAGGAGGTCAAGCTGCAGATTACCGTAAGGTTTCAGGGAGAGCTTGTCGCGGAGGATCAATATGCGATTCAAAATGCGGAGCAGCTTCGGACCATCGGTCTGAGCGATTTCACAGATCATGGATTGGGGCGGCTGTGGAGCCCGGAGCATCCGAACCTGTATGATATCGAGTTTCGCCTCCTTCAAGCCGAAGCCGTGGTGGATCAGGTATCGAGTTATTTTGGCATGCGCAAGGTATCCATCGAGGATGGCAAACTGTGCCTGAATAATCGCCCTTACTTTCAGAGGCTGGTGCTGGACCAGGGATATTTTCCAGAGGGCATCCTGACGGCGCCGTCGGATGAGGCGTTAAAACGCGATGTGGAACTGGCGAAGGAAATGGGCTTTAACGGCGTGCGAAAACATCAGAAGAGTGAGGACCCCCGCTTCCTGTACTGGTGTGATCGACTCGGCCTGCTGTTATGGAGTGAGGCAGCTAACGCGTATGAATACTCCGAAGCGTATGTCCGCCGGTTCACGGCTGAGTGGCAGGAGATTATGGAGCGGGATTACAATCATCCGTGCATCATCACGTGGGTTCCGCTGAACGAGAGCTGGGGCATTCCGAATGTCCAGATGGATCGGCGCCAGCAGCAGCACGGACTGGCGATGTACCATTTGACTAAATCGCTGGATGATAGCAGACCCGTCGTTTATAACGACGGATGGGAGCATATGACCACCGATCTGGTCACGATCCATGACTATGAGAGCCGTCAGGAGGTGCTGGAGGAGCGGTATGCAACAGCCGCGTCTGCGGTGCAGGCCATGCCGGCTAACCGGAGGATCTTTGTCGGCGGAGCCAGCTATCAAGGACAGCCGATATTCGTATCGGAGTTCGGCGGCATTGCCTTCAAGAAGAGTGAGTGGGATGGCTGGGGTTATTCCGGCGCAGAGAATGAAGAGGATTTCTTGGCCCGGCTGAAGGCGGTGGTTGATCCAATGTTCTCGTCACCTGTGGTTCAGGGATATTGCTACACACAGCTAACGGATGTTGAGCAGGAGATCAATGGACTGCTGACGTATGACCGCAAGCCGAAAGCACCGCTTGAGACCATCCGTAAGATTATGATGGGAACCTAATCGGGGGAGATGAAGAAGAAATGGACCGAACGAATGCCTATGAGGGTGTATACCATGACGAGAGCGCGGTTTATTTAAGGGCAGGAGCTTATGAAGCAGTCATGCTTCCGGGAATCGGGGGGAATCTGATTTCGTTCCGGGACCTGGAGAAGGGGTGCCGGTTTCTGCATGAACCGGCACCGGAGGAAATGGCGGCATTCAGGGAAAGACCGATGATTCACGGCATACCGGTGCTGTTTCCCCCGAACCGCTATGAGCAAGGCAATTTCCGGTGGAACGGCAAGATCCATCACCTTCCCGTCAACGAGGAGGCAACCGGTCATCATCTTCATGGCTTCTTGTACAATATTCCATGGGAGCTTGATGACTACGGGCACTCCAAGCAGGAGGCTTATGTGACGGTATCTGTCCATGTGGATGAACGGCATCCGGTATACGAAGCCTTTCCGTTCCCGTTTCATATTCAGCTGCGGTACAGCTTAAGCGATCAAGGGTTATCCCAGCGCGTCACGATAACCAATACGGGGACAGGATCCATGCCGTGCCTGCTTGCATTTCATACGTCCATTAATGCGCCTTTCGTGGAGGGAGGCGATGCCCGGGATTACCGGATGAAGCTGACCCTTGGTAAGCGGTGGGAGCTCGGTGAATCCATGCTGCCCACCGGCGCCCATCAGCCATTGTCCGCGAGTGAGGAAGCGATGCAAGGCGACGGCGTCTATCCGTTCTTCGAGCGTATGGACAATCACTATACCGCCGCCGCCCAGAATGGAAGGAACCGAATGGAGCTTACTGATGAGGTTGCCCAATTGACGTTGGTGTACGACGTGGGTACCTCTTACAAGCAGTGGATGATCTGGAATAATGAAGCGACGGAGGGTTTCTTCTGCCCTGAACCGCAGATTAATCTGGTCAATGCGCCCAATATGGACATGCCAGCGGAGGAAGTCGGGTGTTTCAGTCTGGATCCCCATGAGATATGGGAGGAGAGCAGCAGGCTGTACGTTAGGAAAAGCTGAGGCATTGCCCACCTTCAGCCCTATGGCAATAGATACTATACAGACAAATTAAACGTTAAAAGGAGTTCAACCATGACCCACACTACAGTTCCGCGTCCCGAATACCCGAGACCCCAATGGGTAAGACCCGATTGGATCAACCTGAACGGTCCATGGCAATTCGAAATCGATCATGGCCGGAGTGGAAAAGAACGCGGTTACCAAGAAATCGGACACGAGCTCTCGGGAACGATCACGGTCCCTTTTTGCCCGGAGAGCAAGCTGTCCGGCGTTGAATATAAGGATTTTATGGCTGGAGTCTGGTATAAACGGGAGTTTACCGTGCCTGAGAGCTGGAAGGGCAGAACACTGCTTCATTTCGGGGCGGTCGATTATGAAACGGAAGTATGGGTGAACGGTGTATCCATAGGTACCCATCGCGGAGGATATACCCCGTTCAGCTTTGATATCAGCCCTCAGATGACACCGGGCGCGAATGTGATTACCGTATATGCGGAGGACGATGTCCGTTCCGGACGTCAGCCGCGAGGCAAGCAGAGCGAGCGCTACGACTCTCATGGCTGTGATTACACGCGCACCACAGGCATCTGGCAGACGGTATGGCTGGAGCATGTGCCGGAAGCCTATTTGTCTGACATGAAAGTGGTGGCAGACCCTGATAATGCTTGCGTACACCTTGAAGTGAAAGTGGTCGGAAAGGCATTGGGGGGCAAGCTCACTGCTGCCGCTCTCTATGACGGTAAGGCTGTAGGGGATGCCAGCGCTTTGGTATCCGGACCGTCCGTCAAGCTCACCCTTCCGTTGGAGGAGGTTCACTTATGGGAGGTTGGTCAGGGCAGATTGTACGATCTGGAGTTATCCCTGCAGGAGCAAGGTAAAACAGGTGATACGGTGCAAGCTTATTTCGGCCTCAGAAGCGTTAGGCTGGACGGCATGGCATTTCGGATCAACGGCAGATCCATATTTCAGCGTCTGGTGCTGGATCAGGGCTTTTACCCGGACGGCATCTATACGGCTCCAAGCGACGAGGCTCTTCGCAACGACATCGAAATATCGATGGGCCTTGGCTTTAACGGCGCGAGGCTGCATGAGAAGATATTCGAACCGCGCTTCTTGTATTGGGCCGACCGGTTAGGTTATCTGGTATGGGGAGAGCATGCAAATTGGGGACTGGACATCACAACAACCGAGGGGCTGTCCCATTTCCTGCCGGAATGGCTCGAAGGGATGGAGCGTGATTTCAATCATCCTGCCCTTATCGGCTGGTGTCCTTTTAACGAAACTTGGGATCGGGACGGTGCCAAACAAAATAACGAAGTGCTGCGCATTGTATACGAGGTATCCAAAAAAATCGATCCGACGCGTCCGGTCATTGATACGAGTGGCAACTTCCATGTCGTGACGGATATATTCGACATTCATGATTATGATCAGAACCCGCAGACATTTAAGGAGAGATATGAGCCGATGAAGGATGGCGGCGAGGTGTACAACAGCTTTCCGAACCGGCAGCAGTATGCGGGGCAGCCTTATTTCATCAGTGAATATGGCGGCATCTGGTGGAATCCGGAGCAGCAAGATGAGAAGTCCTGGGGATACGGGGATCGTCCGACATCTGAAGAAGATTTTCTTACGCGTTATGCGGGTTTGACTAATGTCTTGCTCGATCATCCGCGGATGTTCGGATTTTGTTACACCCAGCTATACGATGTCGAGCAGGAAGTGAACGGGCTGTATACCTACGACAGGAAGCCGAAATTCGATCCTGATCTGATACGAAGCATAAATTTGCGTAAGGCCGCCATTGAAGATTGAAGCCGCTGTCCCATGACTGCTCTGTACAGGCCGGAATCTTGGATGCCCAAGTGCATGTTGTTACATTATCCAAAAAGGACGTGACCGGTAATGAAGGTAGACATTCGGAATAAATGGCTGCTCGCAGTGTGCGCACTTCTTATTTTTCCTATGGGGCAGGTGACCCATGCCGTCTCAAGCCAAAACAACTTCTACAACGTTGTCATGCAGGATGGAGCGGATCCTTGGGTTTATAAACATACCGACGGTTACTACTATTTTACGAAAACGACCGGCGGTGACGTTACGATCTGGAAGTCAGCCCAGCTGACGGCGATGGATGCAGCTCCCACTACGGTCGTAAACACAGGCTGCTGCGGGATATGGGCTCCCGAGCTGCATTACATCAACGGCGCTTGGTACATCTACTACGCGAAGGACGACGGGGACAATGTCAATCACCGTATGTATGTGATGGAGAATACATCGGCAGATCCGACACAGGGAACCTGGCAGTATAAAGGTCAGATTACGGACCACACCAACAAGTGGGCCATTGACGGCACGGTGCTGCAAGCAGGCGGTCAGCTGTACTTTATCTGGTCCGGCTGGGAAGGGGATACCAATGTGCGGCAGAATCTGTATATCGCACGCATGAGCAATCCGTGGACCATCAGCTCGGATCGGGTGGAGATTGCAAGGCCTACTTATCAGTGGGAGACGAATCACTCCCCGCACGTAAACGAAGGTCCCCAGGTGATTATCCAAAATGGCGTCATTAGCCTGGTGTACTCTGCCAGCGGGAGCTGGACCAATGACTATTGCCTAGGATTGATCACAGCCAGCACGACCAGCGATTTGTTGAACCCGGCATCCTGGAACAAACGCAGCCAACCGATATTCAAGTCGGGTAACGGGCTGTACGGACCGGGCCACCATTCATTCACGAAGTCGACGGATGGCACGGAGGATTGGATGCTCTACCACGTCGCCAAATATCATAATGCCGGGTGGAATCGTGAGGTCCGAATGCAGAAATTCACATGGCATGCGGACAATACCCCGAATCTTGGTGTTCCGGCGAATCCGAATGCGCCCATAACCTTGCCTTCAGGCGAAGCCGCTCACACCCGTTACGAAGGGGAAGTGGGGGCGTTCGGCGGTGTCGCCTATGCATCCGGAAGCCCCAACAGCTCGGGAGGACTTAAGGCGGGACATATCGACACGCCGGAGAGTTATGTTGAATTTTCCGTTCATGCCGCATCGGCTGGCGAATATATTCTGCTCGCCCGGACAGCAAACGGCACAGCCGGGGGGAACTGGTCCAATCTTCTGTTAAGCGTAAATTCAGGCGTACCGAGCAGGTTTCACATCACGAATAAAGGCTGGGAGAACTGGGGATTGTCCACGGCGCGAGTTCAGCTTAAGGCCGGCGTGAACCAGATCCGTTTTTCTAAAGGCGAAGGCTACGGAGAAATCGATTTTTTTGACATCAAGCCAGCGAATTAGCACACTGTGCATGACAGATGGAACCGAAAAAAATAGTGATGTTCGCTTGACCATGGATGGCTTCCGGTTCTCCCGGAGGCCTTTTCTGGCTAAGCAAGGAGGCGTTCTCCCCTACTCCTTCGAAGAGCTAACTAACGGCAAAATGATGATAGATCAACGATGTAAGCCTTTGCAAGTTTGATTGTTTTTCGTCACGTTAAGAAGTAAGATAATTGTAATGAATATGTTTAGTTTAAAGGAGAGCAGATTTGTGCTGGAACTTGGCTTTAACGACCCGGAAAGACTCGTCACGGTATCCCATGCCTTGTCAACGCGTTCACGGGTTGATATTCTAAGGCTCCTGAATTCCAAAAATTTAAATATTATCGAGATTGCCGAGAAGCTTAAACTTCCGGTCTCAACAGTAGCCAGCAACATCAAAGTGCTGGAAGCCGCCGAGTTAATCAATACTGAACTGCTGCCGGCTTCCCGCGGGGCCATGAAGGTCTGCAGCCGGAATTACGACGATATTCACATTGCCCTGAACTTGAAGAATTCGGTGCCCAAGGGAGTAACGCATGTTTATGAAGTCGAGATGCCGATCGGTCATTACAGCGATTGCGAGGTATCTCCCACCTGCGGAATGGCTAATGCGGACGGTTATATCATTAAGGAAGACGAGCCTGCGAGCTTTTACCACCCCAAGCATGTGAACGCCCAGATCATCTGGCTGCGCAAGGGGTATCTGGAGTATTTACTGCCGATGGATATTCCGGCCGGAGCTCGCATTGAATCGCTTGGACTGTCCATGGAAATGTGTTCCGAAGCGCCGAATTATGATCATAATTGGCCGTCCAATATTTCGGTATGGGTAAACGGCGTGGAGATTGGAATGTGGACAAGTCCAGGTGATTTCGGGGACCGCCGCGGCAAACTGAATCCGAATTGGTGGTATGATTGGGCTACGCAATACGGCTTTCTCAAAACATGGCGAGTGGACCACGAAAAGACGACCCTTGATATGGATAAAGTGTCCGATGTTACATTAGATCATCTTAGGATTAACGAGAGCCCCAAAATGCGCCTGCGTATCGGCATCAAACCCGATGCCGTAAATCAAGGCGGACTGAATTTGTTCGGCCGTCAGTTTGGCGATCATGAACAAAATATTATGATGCAGATTAAATATACGATGGATCAGGATGAGGAAGATCCGGTTGTCCCCTAGAGCAGTTCGCTCGCTTGACGAAGACCTCACCTCATCAAAATAACAAAAGAACCGTTTCTTTCGTAAATGGGCAGGACGTGCCTCCATTTAACCAAGAAACGGTTTTTTTGCTTATGTCTGAAGTTTGCCTTTGCACAGCACAGCACAGCATAGCGGCGGGGAGGAACGGTTCGTGTGCGGCGCGTAAAAGAGCCCATTTTATTTTACGGTTTACATTCCGTTTAAATACGGGTGTTACGATCCCCATATCATCAATAATGGATTGGAGGAAATAGAAGTGGAGCATGTATACAGAAAGAGAATGGAACCGAACAATGGAGACCTCGCTGTTGAAGCACATGGACTTGTCAAAACCTTTGGCAGCAATCGTGCAGTAGACGGTGTAAATTTGCAGGTGCGCGCAGGCACGATTTACGGCGTGCTTGGACCGAATGGTGCAGGCAAGACAACCACCATTCGGATGCTGGCGACCCTGCTGCGGCCGGATGCAGGTTCCGCCCGAATCTTCGGGCACGATGTGCTTGCGGAATCCCAGATCGTTCGTCAATTAATCGGGGTGACCGGCCAATACGCATCGGTTGACGAGTCGCTCAGCGCCACCGAGAATCTGATCATCTTCTCACGCTTGCTGGGACTGGGCCGTACAGAGGCACGGCGCAAGTCCGAAGAATTGCTGGAGGAATTCGGATTGACGGAGGCGGCGAAGCGGCCGCTCAAAAATTTCTCCGGCGGCATGCGCCGCAGGCTGGACCTGGCGGCAAGCCTCATTGCCCAGCCGCCGCTCATTTTTCTGGATGAACCGACAACGGGGCTGGACCCGCGCACGCGTTCACAGATGTGGGATACGATCCGCAGGCTGGTGAATACCGGATCAACTGTACTGCTCACGACGCAGTATCTGGAGGAGGCTGATCAGCTGGCTGACCGAATCGCCGTCATCGATTACGGCCGGGTGGTGGCCGAAGGTACGGGAGATGAGCTGAAAATGTCAGTGGGGACTTCGTCGCTGCATCTGACGGTCCAAAACCCGCTGGACATTGACAGGGCTCGTCATACCGTGGAACGGGTGCTGAAAGTCCATGTCAATGTGTCACCGGAAGCTGGAAAGATTACGGCGCCGATGGAGAGTGCGGACCTTGTTGCAGACCTGTTGATCGAGCTTCGCTCGGCGGGAATTGGCTTGTCCGAGATGAGTGTGCAGAAGCCGACCCTGGATGAGGTATTCCTGACGATTACCGGTCATGGAGTGAAAGAGGAGACGTCTCAAGCGTCCCGTGAATCCAATAAAACAGAGGTGACAACCGTATGAGCAGCACAATGATTAAGCCAGCTAAGGAGCGGCAGCTGAAAAACCACACAAGTCTCGGTCAGACGCTGCGAAACTCATTGACGATGGCCTACCGGGGGCTGCTGAAGATTCGGCGCACGCCCGAGCAATTGTTCGACGTAACGCTCCAGCCTATTATTTTCACCTTGATGTTTACCTATATTTTTGGCGGTGCGATCTCTGGCGACGTATTGAGTTATTTGCCTGTCATCATTCCGGGGATCCTCGTTCAGACCGTGATTACGACCTCCGTTGTGACCGGGGTTCAACTGCGCGAGGATATGGATAAAGGGGTGTTCGACCGATTCAAGTCGCTGCCTATTGCGCGGATTGCTCCGCTTGCCGGAGCCCTGCTGGCAGATACCGTCAGGTATACCATAGCAACGGTGCTTACCTTTAGCATGGGATATGTTATGGGGTACCGTCCCGAAGGGGGCCTTGGCTACGTTGCTCTCGCGGCGCTGCTGGTAATTTTGTGTTCATGGGCAATCAGTTGGATATTTGCTTTCTTCGGTGTCATTGCACGTACGGCCTCAAGCGTACAGGGCATATCCATGATTGTGCTGTTCCCGCTCACGTTTCTCTCCAATGCGTTCGTTCCGGTAGATACCATGCCGGGCTGGCTGCAGTGGTTTGTGAACATCAATCCGATCTCGCATCTGGTTACGGCTGTGCGGGATCTGACCAACTCCGGGATTGTCGGATGGGATCTCGCGATATCGTTGATCGGCGCTGCCGTCATTGTAGCTATCTTTGCTCCGATTACGGTACGTGCATATATGCGCCGCACGTAAGAGCAGCAGTTGAACAACCGGACTTTCATTCAGGTTTGCCGCCTGTGTAAGACTACCTATGCGAACGCTGGTTGACATCGATTTATTATTTCACTATACTGTCTGTAATCTTATAAACGACATGCGTTGAAAGAGCCCAGTAGCAGCTTGGTCCCTGTTCTAGAAAGCCGGGGGTTGATGGAACCCGGTACACACCAAGCTGGCGAATTACACTCTGGAGTATCTCGGGTAATGCCGAGCGGAAATGGCGAACGAATATCTCGCCTGATGAGCGGCATGAACGGCGCGCAGCAGCAGCTGGCGGTCCAATTGTGCAATCTGGGTGGTAACACGGTTATTAATCGTCCCTATGTCTATAACAGACAAGGGGCGATTTTTTGTTTTTTTCAACGAGGATGGACGTTTCGTAATAAGGATATTAATGAATTGAAGGGGTGTTAATGCTGTGAATATTATCGATGAACTTGAATGGCGCGATGCCATCAACCAACAGACGGATGCCGAAGGCCTCCGGGAGCTTACGAATGAAAAATCAATCTCGCTATACTGCGGCGTAGACCCAACGGGCGACAGCATGCATATCGGCCATCTGATTCCCTTTATTATGCTGAAGCGTTTCCAGCTTGCCGGTCATCGCCCGGTCATTCTGATCGGTGGCGCAACCGGCACTATCGGGGATCCAAGCGGACGTCAAACCGAGCGCTCGCTGCAAACGCTGGAGCAGGTTCAGGCCAACGTGGATGCACTGACCGGGCAAATGAAAAAGCTCTTTGTGACGGAAGGCGACAATCAAATTCGCATGGTCAACAACTACGACTGGACGCATAAGATTAGCATTATCGAATTTTTACGAGATTTCGGCAAAAACTTCAGCATCAACTCCATGCTGGCGAAGGACGTTGTGGCGAGCCGCCTCGACAGCGGCATTTCCTTCACGGAATTCACTTATACAGATTCTGCAGTCCGTGGACTACCTGCATCTGTTCCAGCATGAAGACGTGCAGCTGCAAATCGGCGGCTCGGACCAATGGGGCAACATTACAAGCGGTCTTGATCTGATCCGGAAAAAAGAAGGCTCCGAGGCGAAAGCATTCGGTCTCACGATTCCGCTGATGCTGAAAGCCGATGGCACGAAATTCGGCAAAACCGCCGGTGGCGCGATATGGCTGGATCCGAACAAAACCACGCCATTTGAGTTCTACCAGTTCTGGGCGAACACCGATGACCGTGACGTCGTGAAATACTTGAAGTACTTTACGTTCTTGAGTAAAGAGCAAATCGACGAGCTGGCCGAGAAGGTGCAGAGCGAGCCGCATAAACGCGAAGCACAAAAAATGCTGGCAGAGGAAATGACGAAATTCGTGCACGGCGAGGAAATGCTGGAGCAAGCCAAGCGCATTACCGCAGCCCTGTTTACGGGCGATATCCAATCGCTTACGGCCGAAGAGATCGAGCAGGGCTTCAAGGAGATGCCAACATTTGAAGCGACGCAGGAGCCGAAGAATATCGTTGACTGGCTCGTGGATCTGGGCATCGAGCCTTCCAAGCGGCAAGCTCGCGAGGACATCACGAAAGGCGCAATCTCCATGAACGGCGAGCGCGTCAGCGACCTGGAACATGAGGTTACGGCTGATCAAGCGATCGGCGGGCGTTTCATCATCATCCGCAAAGGAAAGAAAAACTACAGCTTGGTGAAAATGTCCTAAACTTGAAAAAACCGCTCAACACAGATCATTGTGTTGAGCGGTTTTTTTACGATGGAAGTTGTTGTGTCTTCATAGGATAATAGCTTTAACAACGAAGGAGGGAATCATGAATATGCAGCTATACACGGAGTTATGCCAACGGTTCGGAATCCGCTACCCGGTCTTTCTGGCTGGAATGGCCGGAGGGCCGTCAACGGCTGAGCTGGTTGCCGCCGTATCGGATGCAGGCGGGCTTGGAACGCTGGGCGCAGCCTATATGGAGCCGGCCGCCATTCGTCAAAGCATTCAGGATATCCGCAAGCTGACGGATAAGCCCTTTGCCGTGAATCTCTTTGCTTCTACTGCCACTCAGGCTTCGGATAACTTGGATCGAATCGGAGAAGTCCAGCATGAGCTGAACCGGATGCGGGAAACGCTGGGCATTCCTCAAGCGGGTGCGGATCAGGTGGCAGCTCCCGATTGGTTTGAGAAGCAATTCACGGTTCTGCTTGAAGAGAAGGTGCCTGTCATCAGCACTGCATTCGGCATTCTGCCTGAACCTCTCATGCGGCAGGCAAAAGCGGCCAACCTGCTGGTGGTTACGATGGTAACGACGGTAAACGAAGCGTTGATGGCGGAGCAAGCGGGCTGTGATGCCATTGTTGCCCAAGGCAGCGACGCAGGTGGACATCGAGGAACGTTTGATCTGACAGAGCACCCGATGGGTGCGAATATCGGGACATTTTCCCTGGTACCGCAAATTGTGGATCAGGTGAAGATACCGGTAATTGCTGCGGGAGGCGTTATGGATGGACGCGGGCTTGTTGCCTCGCTTGTTCTTGGAGCGCAAGGCGTCCAGATGGGGACGCGATTTTTGACGGCACTGGAATCGGGGGCTCATGAGGTTTACAAGCAGGCTCTGCTGGAGAGCACGGAAGAGAGCACAGTCATTACCCAAGCGTTCTCGGGACGGCCAGCCAGAGGAATACGCAATGCCTTTATCAGGCGTTGGGATGCCACTGGTTTAGAGCCGCTTCCGTTTCCCGTGCAGAATACGGTGACCCGCGATATCAGAAACGCCGCCAACCGCCAAAATAATCCGGACTATATGTCATTATGGGCAGGGCAAGGGACAAGAAGGCTGACCTCCGGACAGAGGGCCAAGGCTATCGTATACGAGACCATTCAGGAAGCGCTCTCCCTATGCGGGTCAAGCGAAATCACCGATCCGCATGAATGAGGATGACCGCTGCCGGGTTGTTAAGCTAGTCTAACGACAGGCCACCTGAGGACGAATTCCCGGGGGGCCTGCCAATTCTTTTTAGAATCCGTAAGTATCTCCGCCTTCACCGTTCCACGTCATCTCAACAAAGGAGGATGGACTGGCAGCAGATGCGGTTTTGGAGCCGGAAGCATATAGACCTCCAGCCACGCCGGACATGGTGTAGTCGGAATATAATGTGTTGGTGGTATGGTTCGTATAAATCATCGCACCCGCGATGTTGGAAGCAGTGACGTTCTTCAGCTCCAGCTTGTTTCCACGCCATGGAATCGCGTTGTGAATTCTCATATCATGCCTCCTGCAAGAATGATTCGTCCATCGTCAACGGCAGGACCATCCAATCTCTTTCATCATCACCCTTTACGAGTTTTTGGTTTTTTAGGTATAATCCTATCTAATATTTTTTCAGATATCAAGGACAAGAGATACATAATATGTAAAAAGTTTATAAAAATGCCAAGTGGGATGATGAAGGGCGTATGAAGAGGAGCGTTGTCATCAAGGCGGAGCATGATAACGGCGGAGGTCGTTAGGTTTAATTACCGTAGGCAGCTTATTAGATTAGAGACAAAGAGGCTAATTCTAGCGATCTGCGTTCACATAGGATAAAACGAAGTCGTGTTTAAGGAATAAGAATGAAGAGCTGCTCCAGCAGAGGGTCGGCTTTTCTCTCGGCTGGCAGGGAATGAGTAGGCACATCAACAGTAGATGCAGCATGGGAGATATTTCTGAACCTGTGTTTTTTGTGATTTATAATGGAAGTGAAATGAATGAATCCTGAAGGGGAGGAGTACTGAATACGATGTCTAAGGCTGATAATATGCTGGCGATTCTATGGCTCTTAAAGGCACGAAGAAGAATGACGGCCAAACAGCTGGCGGAGGAACTTGACGTACATATTCGAACGATATACCGGAATATCGATGCCCTCTGTATTTCCGGCATGCCGATCGTTTCCGAAATCGGACGCGATGGGGGTTACTTCATCCCTGATCCTATCAAGCTTGCGCCCCTGTTTTTTGATGCCGATGAACAGAAGGCACTGCTTCACGCCGCTGCATTCGCACGGGAAGCGGGTTATCCTTCCGAAGCTCCACTCAGTCGAGCTCTTTCCAAAATCAAGCGGCATACGAATCCGGAGCAGCTGGAGCGTCTAACGCGCCGTGAAAATAGCATCGAGGTCATCCAACCGCCTACAGCTCCCGTGCTTATGTCCATGCTTGCCGCGATTGAAGCTGGCATCGACCAGCAATGCCGTCTCCAGATCAACTATAAGACAGGGTATGATGGTACCATACATACACGTATCCTGGATCCATATGGGCTTGTCCATTGGAAGAGCAAATGGTATACGGTGGGTTATTGCCACCTGCGGGGTGAAATACGCAGCTTTCGCGTCGATCGTATGAGCGATATCCGTTGTACCGTTGACTCCTTTGTCCGTCCGGAGCCGTTCTCCGCCCGTGAGTTTTTGTTGGAGGGATTGCTGGCAGAGCAGGGTTCTGATAACAACCCGCATGGGGTGTCCGTGCACATACAAGGTGTCCCCCAAGCTATTGACGATTTATGTCAGCATTGGCTGCTCGGTCATGTACTGCAGGAGAGGACAGCAGATCATGCGGTGTTCAGGCTGGACGAGCTTACGCTATACACCCAGGTAGCCTATTATCTCCTATCATTCGGGGGGAGGATTCGAATCATGGAGCCCGAAGAATTGAAATTAGGCATGATCGACATTACGGAATCCTTGTTGAAACATTATCAATCCCAATGATAAAAGACTGACCTTCTATGTCAGTTTTTGCGTTATATAATGAATTCCATAAGGCAGCGTTAGGAGGAGATTAGGGTGGCAGGGGCTATTTTTAGACAAGATGTGTTACAGGCAACGGGACGCTCGTGGGAAGACTGGGTCGCCAAACTTGGGCAGGAAATGGACCAGCTATGGTCTCATGAACAGATCCGAAATCATATCTGCGCGTTGGATCAGGTGTCAGAGGAGTGGGGTGAATGGATCACCGTCATGTACGAACAGCTCATGGGCCGGATTCCTGTTGGATTTTCCAAAGACGCAGGCGTGCAGATCGGCGTTAGAAAAACGATGGCCATGACGAAGGAGCAAGCTTGGGACTTCCTCACATCGCCGGAAGGTCTGGCGCTATGGATAGGGGATGTACCTTCGATAGAGTTTCGGGTAGGGCATGAATATGAGTCGAAGGAAGGCGTGTCCGGCAAGATTACGGTGGTCATCCCCTATCATAAACTGCGTTTGACATGGAAGTGCAAGGCGTGGGATAACCCGTCCCGGCTGCAAATCTACGTACTATCTACGAATAGCGGTAAAACCACCATCGCGATTCATCAGGAAATGCTGGAAGACGTCTATATGCGAGAGGTGATGAGGCGTTACTGGAACGAGGTACTGACAACGATTCAACAACATAGGGAGGTGGCAGGATGAATCGATTCAGTCATATGGACCTGCGAGTGAATTCGTGGGAACAAGTTAGTCTGTTTTATGACAAGCTGCTGCATGAACTGGGTTTCACCATCACCTATCATTCCGAGCAATGGAACGTATTTGCAGCACAAGGGGAGCTTCCAAGTGTTCCTTATTTTGCGATAACGGAGGATCCCGAACATCAACCGAATGACAATCTGATCGGGTTCTGGGGGAAAGATCCGGCTGAAGTTGATCATATCGCAGAGGTTGTGAAGCAGTATGGGGGAACCATTAACAGCGGGCCAGGGTTATTCCCGATCAGTCCGACCTATTATGCCGTTTATTTTGAAGATCCCTGCGGCAACAAGTATGAAATGGTCCATAGGTTGAATTAATTTGGCTGCGGGCAAGGGCATGAACACAAGTGCGATGATGACGGTGGTAATGGGTTAACGCTAATGCTAACGGGCAAAGACCACAGTTAACAGTAAGCTGCCAACGGCAAAGAGTAAGCAGTAGCAGTGAGCAGTCAGAAGTAAACAGTAGACAGTAAGCAGTAGCAGCGAGCAGTAACAGTAGCAGTAGCAGTAAGCGGTAACAGTAACAGTAGCAGTAGCAGTAGCAGTAAGCAGTATGTGTAGTAGCAGTAAGCAAGTAACAGTAAGCGTGAATAGCCAATAGTAACTGTAGCAGTAACTCTAGAGTCAAAAGTAAGCATTAACAGCAAACAGTAACAACAAGCAAAAACCGTAAACAAGCCAATAGCATGAAGTAAAAGTCAACAGTACAATAACGGTAACAGTAACAGTAACAGTAACAGTAACAGTAACAGTAAACAGTAGAGCTACTAAACAATAAGTAAAGGCGGAGACAAGGATGCGATAAGGCGAGCGTTGAATTCGACCGGCATGGTCAAGGTGCTGGAGCAATGAACGCGACGAAGACAGCGGTGAACGACTAACAATCACGCCCAACCGCTAACGCACAGACCAAAGACTACAGAACACAGAAACCTTTGCTAACTGTCACTCGTCAACCCCAACCGCTAAATGCCAACCGCCAAATGGCAAATGCGAGAGCTGCCCAGTAAATGTGAGGACAGAGGTTCCGCTATTTCGTCCCATGTAGTTGTATATGGTCAGTTTGAGGACACCAGATCCGTTATTACTTAAAAAATGGCGATATTTAGTGATGTTTTAAGCAAATAACGGATCCTGAGTCCGGAAATTCTCAAAAACAGGTCAGTTTTCTCATAATAACGGATTCTGTGTCCAGTTTAGTATAGGCTCATCCAGAGTCGTGAGGCAACGCAGGTGCAATGCGAAACGAGAAGCCGCACAAGAGGCATGAAAGAAGCGCTGCTGACGAGGAGCGAAGTCCTCGACACGCCAGAAGTGCTTGAAGCAGCAAGCGCCCTCAATGCCCTCAATGAAGGAAATGCCGCAATGCCCAAAATGCCAGAAATCCTTAAAGCCCCCGAAAAAATGTCCGAAGTACCCGGAATGCTCGAAACGCTCAAAATCCTCGAAACGCTCGAAATTCTCGGATTGTCCGAACCCTCGAGATCCCCCAGATACCAGAGGTTCATGGTGGTTTCGATTACTAGGATTACTGGGAGCAACACACACCCTGCCTGGCAACCAACCAACAGGTGGCGCTACTGGATGTGGCTGCCCGCAAAGTACTGCTGCATAACCCCTTAATCATAAACGGAGTTTATAGGTGCGAGCTCGTCGTTCCCCGCTTGCAACGTCTAGTATTTGGAGCTCGACCAGCCTATGCAACAGGCGCCTTGTGTGTCTGTCGCTGACCCTAAGGTGATCAGCGAGTTCCAACGGGGTGATCGGACGCAGAAGCCTTCGCGTAAACCGGACAGCTTCCGCCTCAAGCCAAGTCAAGGTCGCAGGGACATCCGATGCAATAAATCGACCGACAAAAGACAATACGAGCTGCTGGCATTGTTTTGGCTCGTCGACGATGGAGGGGTAGGCGATCGGAAGAAAGGTCCAGCCATCCAAGGCCAATAAGCAGTGACGTCGGCATAAATCCTTGAACCTTCTGACGTCAAGATCGCGGGCATGCGGTCCATATCCTTGGATTTCGATTCCTCCTCTTGCCCCGCCAGGCATATAAGCCAAGTCCAAATAACGATAACCATTACTGAAATCACGTACTTCCCACTCTGGATACAAATCATTGAAATTACCGATCGCCGGAAACCATATCGAGCGCAGGAATTCGATTGTTCCATGACCTAATCCTTTATGAAAGGATTTCGAGTCTGCGCGGTATTTTTTTCATTTAGGGTATTTGTTTGCATCCAAGACTCATATTGCTTATCAAAACGTGACATGAATCGGTCTACCCCCTTTGGGTTGTTTAATAAAAACAAACATTAAAAAGCCGCCCCATACCCATGCAGCCCGATCACTTCATTCGGGTTACATCGTATGGAAGCGGCGTGTTCTTCACGTCCTCAGTAGGTATAGTATAACTCGCGGTTTTTGGGTTTAGCAACGGGTTCAGATTAAGATTCTCAGATCATGAACTTCTCTGCAAAGGTTCTAATCTTGTCCACGAAAATCCCCTTTAACGGATCCTCATTCTCTTTAGGCGCCGCATAAGCCTTATATCCGCCAAACGACTCCATACAAACGGCTGCTTTCTTGAGATCATTCGGAATATTCTCGTCCAGGATTTCCTCGGTTTTCCTAGGCTTCTCGTTACAAATAAAGTAGCCTATCTTCTTGTTTAGCAGCTCGCTATGATTCTTCTTAATAAAGTCGCGAAGCGGCTTATATATCTTTCCGTCTCTGACGCCCGCCCCCACAATAATGCTGTCGAATTCATCGATTGTCGGCTTCTCCGAGCCAATATCACAAATTGTACAATGGGGAAGCTGCTCCGATAAAAGCCGGGCACACTGCTCGGATGCTCCTGATTTGGTTGCATACACAACGAGTATTGACAAGGTTCATCACTCACTTTGATTTGGAAGATTTATATAACTGGTGATTGGCATATCAAAAAAAGAGATGTTGGAAACAAAGTTCCTTAATCGTCTGATATCTTGATTATCAAGATAAATTTATTGTAAATGTGAGGATAACGTTTGTCAACAAAACGGGATGTTAACAGATTCAAGATATGGATTATCAGCGGCAAAAAATAAAGCCGCACTCATAACGGAGCAATAACCCTACAAGAAATGAAGAAAGCCGATCCTATATCAGGGTCGGCTTTTTTGTGGATACATTTATATGTAGTTAAGGGTGTATAACTATTTATACAGTAAGGTGGAAGAGTGTCCAATTAATTAGAATTCGGTGCATCATCAAAGATTCAGCCGTTTCAGCTTGTTATACAATGTAGCTCTTGAAATGCCAAGTTGTTTAGCCATGCTCAGCTTGTTACCGTTAACGGCTGCTAATGCCTGGGATAACAATTTCCGTTCGTAATCGTCGAGCGCGGCTTGAAACGCATCTCCGGTGATGGGGGAAGTGTTCATATTGTTGGAATCATGGGCTGGGACGGGCAGCTGTTTGAAGCCAGAGTAAATGTTGTCAGGCAAATATTCGCGCCGGATCTCACCATCGGTGGAGAATATCACCAGTCGCTCTATGGTGTTGCGCAATTCTCTGATATTGCCCGGCCAGTCGTACCGCAGCAGATCTTCTAACACATCGGGAGCAATAGACTGGATGTGCCGGCCGTAAATAAGCGAGAATTCATGTAAAAAGGATTGCGTCAATTCGTAAATATCTTCTTTGCGTTCACGCAAGGAAGGAATCTCGATAGACACTACGTTCAGTCGATAGTACAGGTCCTCACGAAAGCTGCCTTCGGCAATCATCTGTTCCAGATTACGGTTGGTTGCTGCGATGATACGGCAGTCGGTCCGCTTCAGCTGTGTGCCGCCAACGGGAAAATAACTGCGCTCTTGCAGCACACGAAGCAGCTTGACCTGCATTTCCAGCGGCATTTCCCCGATTTCATCGAGGAACAATGTACCGCCGCTCGCGAGTTCTATTTTTCCTTTTTTGCCTTTGGGGTCCGCTCCCGAGAACGCTCCCCGCTCATAGCCAAACAACTCACTCTCGAACAAGGCAGCCGGAATGGCTCCGCAGTTGATGGCGATATACGGAGCGCTGCTCCCTTCACGGGAATCGTGGATGGCTTTGGCGAAGAGCTCTTTCCCGGTGCCGCTTTTTCCTTGAATGAGAACCGTCGCTTTGGTTGTACTGATCTTACGGATGGTATCGATGCTATTCTTGATGGTTCGGCTAGTTCCTTTGATATGCTGGAAAGGGTCGCTGGAAGGGCTGAGCATGGCGACTTCCTTCTGTAAATGATGGACTTTGGTTGTCATCTGGATCAGTTCCTGATGGAGTCTCATTTGTGTAGTCAGATCGGATTCTGCCGCTACAGCGCCAATGATCTGATCATCTAAGGTGATGGGGTTGGAATTAATGAGGACAAACATATCCTGGCGAGGCCGATGCTGCATTTTATGCGCCGATTCGCCGGTTTTGAGTGTTCGGAGCGACTGCAAACGGTCCGCTTGGAAAAAATCCGAAGCAGGCTTCCCGATAATCTCGTCCCTGCGAATGGAGAAGATGTGCTCCGCGCCGGATGTCCAGACAGCCACATGGCCTTCCTCGTTGATGAGTGTAATTGCGACATCGGGATTAAGCGTTTCCAAAGTGGTGGAGAAATAGGCCTCCAGATGGCGAAACGCTTGCAGCGCAGCTTCGATCACATCGCTTGATGAGATGTAGCCAACGGGTGTGCCGTCACGTTCCACAATCGCCAGAGGGGCCGCTCGGAATGCTTGCGCAATACTTTGTATAGACTCATCTATATTTACAGCAGCAACATCCATTACACAGGGCTGATCAAGAATTTTGGCATGGGCTTCGAATTGTAGCAAACCATAACGGCCCTGACCGTCCTCCAAGAAGACAGGAACTCCGGCCGCCTCGTGTTGACCGTTCTCAAGCTCTGACAGGCTGGACAGATGAATCATGCTGTAATCCGTACGGATAAGGCATTCCAGACTAGGCAAAACATGTTTCATTCCGGTGCCCCCTATATATGAATACATTTTATCTTGTTTGTATTAATAGGGCCATTATACCCAGCCTGATTTTCAGTGTAAATATTATTTGAACATATTGCTGAGAACCATCCACAGATTGGCCGGTTTCTCGGCCAGTCGCCGGGTGTAGTAGGGGTACCACATCGTGCCATAAGGCATATAACAGCGGATGCGGTAGCCCTCTTTGGCTAATTCCGCCTGATCCGTCATCCGCAAGCCGTAGAGCATTTGGAACTCAAATGCATCGGCGGTGATGCCATTTTCCTTGGCGTAGGCTTTGACCCAATTTATGATTCTATCATCATGTGAGGCAATCGCTGTATATACGCCTCTGTCCAAATGCATCCGGATGATCCGTTTGTAATTGTCGATGACCTCATTCATTTGCTGATAGGCAATCGATGCCGGTTCATTATAGGCTCCCTTTACAAGCCGAAGATTGACTTTAGCATCAATCAATTGATTAACATCTTCCACTGTGCGATGCAGATATGCCTGGATGACGGTGCCCACATTGTTCAGACCCTCTGCATGCAGCCGGAGCACAATATCAATCGTGGCTTGGGTAAAAGGAGAATCTTCCATATCAATTCGGATGAAATTGTTGTGTTGTTTAGCTTGGCGTACGATCGAGCGGATGTTATCGTAACAGACTTGCGGGTCGAGGGCCAATCCCATCTGCGTCGGCTTCAGCGATACATTGGAGCTCACTTTCCGCTCAGCGATGCCCTCCACAAGCCTGATATATTCTTCCCGGTATGCTGCAGCTTCGTTTAGGTGCGATATACCTTCTCCCAAATGATCCAGCGTCACCATGATTCCCTTGCCATTCAGGTGCTCAATTTCGTCCAGTGCCTCAGCGAGTGTGTCGCCTGCAATAAATTTACCTGCCAATTTCCGGCCGTATTTAATGGCAAGTTTCTCGACCAAACGGTTGCCGGATACCGACAACAGTGTTTTGCGATAAAGTTCAATGCGATCCAAAGGTTACTCCTCCTTACAAGAGCTTGATTAGTGTAATAAAAATACGGAATCGACATATTCTTAAGCAAAAAATGTGCCAAATATCATGGAGTTTGAACTTGGCACGATAATTGCTTGTATTCTTTGAATGAGAAAGCGATATCTAAAACAAATGGTGAGAGGATGGTTGTTCGATATGAGAACCGAGTTTAAGAATGAGGCATTTGTGAATTTTAAGGAAGAAAGAAACCACGAATTATATGAGCAGGCGCTAAAAAAAGCAGAGGCTGAACTAGGCAAAGAGTACCCGCTCATCATTGGCGGCGAGAGAATTACAACGGACCGTACAGCCCTTTCCATAAATCCGGCCAATCATTCGCAGGTGATTGGCATTGTCTCGCAAGCGGATGCCCAGCTTGCAGAGAAAGCGATCCAAGTCGCGGCAGCGACATTCGAGACATGGAAGCGCACCGATCCGAATGAACGCGCAAGGTATCTGTACCGGGCAGCAGCCATTCTGCGCCGGCGCAAGCATGAATTCTCGGCCATCATGACCTTCGAGGCCGGAAAGACCAGAGTAGAGGCTGATGTGGAAACGGCGGAAGCCATTGATTTCCTGGAATTTTATGCACGGGAGATGCAGCGGCTCAGTCTGCCTCAGCCGTTAACGGCAAGTGCCGAGGAAGAGAATGAGCTGTATTATATCCCGCTTGGAGTTGGTATCGTTATTCCGCCTTGGAATTTTCCGCTGGCCATAATGGCAGGTATGACTACAGCAGCTCTTGTTACCGGCAATACCGTTGTCCTAAAGCCGGCAAGCACTACGCCGGTGATTGCAGCGAAATTTATGGCCTTGCTGGAAGAGGTGGGTCTTCCACCCGGTGTTGTCAATTACCTCCCGGGTCCCGGCGGTGAGGTAGGGGACTACCTGGTCGACCATCCGCTTACAAGATTCATCAGCTTTACTGGTTCCCGGGATGTCGGTCTCCGAATTAATGAACGAGCTGCCAAGGCTAATCCGGGACAAAAGTGGATCAAGCGGGTCGTGGCCGAGATGGGCGGCAAAGATGCCATCGTTGTGGATTCCGAAGCTGATCTGGATCTGGCAGCGGATATGATAACAATGTCCGCATTCGGGTTCTCCGGGCAAAAGTGCTCTGCTTGTTCACGCGCCATCATCCATGAAGACGTATACGACACGGTACTGGAACGGGTAGTGGAGCGTGCGAGTCAGTTGAAGATGACAAACCCGGCACATGCAGATGCCAATCTGGGGCCGGTTATAGATGAGAAAGCATATAATAAAATACTGGAATATATTGAAATTGGCAAGCAGGAAGGGCGTTTGGTGCTCGGCGGCAGTACGGGTGACTCGAACGGCTATTTTATCGAGCCTACCATCTTCGCAGATGTGGCTGCGGATGCCCGAATTTCACAGGAAGAGATCTTTGGACCAGTCGTAGCGTTCACAAAAGCGGCGTCGTTTGACGAAGCCATACAAATTGCAAACGGAACCGATTATGGTTTAACAGGGGCTGTCATCTCGCGCAATGGCGCTAACCTGGAGAAAGCCAGACGTGAGTACCACGTCGGGAATTTATATTTCAACCGCAAGTGCACAGGGGCTTTGGTTGGAACTCATCCGTTCGGCGGATTCAATATGTCGGGTACGGATTCCAAGGCAGGGGGCCGGGATTATCTGCTGCTGTTTACTCAAGGCAAGCTGGTTTCTGACCGGTTTTAATGAGACTTTCTGTAACATTCAACTTTCAATATTCAATGTTCATTGCAAACCAAATTAAGTATAGTAGAGGAAAAAGATCGTAGGATGCAGTTTGAGCTGACCCTGGAGGAAGGGGGAGATGAGTTGTTAAACTATTCATTGGTGCAGGATCAACGTACGACTCTGACTGTAACACCTGAATTGAAGCAGTCGATTCATATTTTGTCATTGTCAGGTTATGAGCTTTTGCAATATTTGCAGGAACAGGCGATGGAGAACCCGGTCCTTGAGATTGAAGCTGGGCGTGATGGGTATCTATATCGCAAGAAACGCGGAGCAAGCAGCGGCAGCATTGCGTATGAACAAGATCCGTTGTGGAATGTGAAGTCGGCGCAAGAATCCATGGAGACAAGGCTGCAGAATCAGCTCCGTCTCCTCTCCCTTCCAACCGATGTGTACCGGGTTGCTGCCTTTTTGGCGGGGAATCTTAATGATGACGGGTATCTGGATGCGGAGTTGTCAGACCTCGGAGGAGTGTTGAAGGTTTCTGATGATCTTCTGGAGGCAGCGCTTCATCAGCTGCAATCTCTGGAGCCAGCAGGAATAGGCTCCAGGAGTTTGCAGGAATGCCTGCTGCTGCAAATCGCGCGGGACCCGGAACCTGTTCCGTATGCGGAAGAAATCGTGGATGGGTATTTACCGCAGCTGGCCGATGGAAGTTTCGATCAGATCGGCCTTTCTTTACGAATCAGCAAGGAGCAGGTGAGCAGGGCTTCACAGTATATCCGCAGCCTGAATCCGCGTCCGGGGTTATCGATGAGCATTCCAGAACGACATTATATTGTTCCTGATGCTGTAGTCCGCTGTGTAGGGGATGGTTGGACGGTTACAATGCACCCGTATGCCCACCCCAGGCTTTCCGTGAATAAGGAATGCCGGGAGTGGATCAAAATCAGGCATACGGCCGAAGCGGACTCCTATTTAAACCATTGTTTTAATTCGGCGCGTTGGATTGAACGCTGTATCGAGATGCGGAAGCTGACCCTGATGAGGGTAGTAACGGCGATGATGGAGGAACAACAGGAATTTCTGACGAGAGGTGTGAGAGGTCTTCGGCCGATGAATTTGCTTACCATCTCCAGCATGTTGGATATGCATGAATCCACAGTCAGCCGGGCAATTCACGACAAGTTCGTGCTTACTCCGCAAGGAGTGTTTCCTTTGAAATTTTTTTTCGCACCAAGGATAGCCACAGCGGACGGAAGCGGGGCATCCTCGCGCAGCGTAAAGCTGAGGATCAGGGAACTTGTCGATGCCGAGAACAAGAGCAAGCCGCACTCCGATCAGACCATCGTTGAGCTATTATTTGCAGAAGGAATACAGTTATCGCGCAGAACGGTGACCAAGTACCGTGAAGAATTGAAAATCTTGTCCTCAACCTATCGGAGGCGGAGATGATAAAGGGTGTTTAGCATGTTGGCCCCGAGCCTTTGGAACAGAACTGAAGGGGCTCCCGAAAGGGATGCTGGGCAATGGAGCACGATTTTCTTCCGTGGTTCTAGTCTCTGTTGAACACTGCGCTATGATTCATCTTTAAAAAAAGCGGCGCAGGGAGTATTCCTGCGCCGCTATTTCATTTCAATTGCCGCTGTAGTTACCCCTATCAGGGGATATTTAGCGGAAGACTGGGCTGGAAGAATTCGAGCTTCCCCTGGCACCCAGCGTGAAGGATTGGATTCCGTTGATAAGCAAGCTCAAGGACTCCATCACATTGTAGATGATAATGGGCGGGATAGCGTTTCGATCCGGCATGCCGATTTCGGCTGCGAGGCTGATGCTGTGGTCGAGTCCCATGACCTGAAAGGCAGATTGGCTTAGGGATACGGCCTTTTCGTGTACGATGCCGTTGGCCGGATGGATATCGATCTGCTCCAACGAAGCACCGAGGCGAATGTCGCTGCATAACTTGGACAGGTTAACAGCCAGGCCTTTTAGTGCGGAAGAGAGCTCAACAACAACATGATAAGATGGTTCTCCGCTCTTGGAAGCAAACAGCTCGATTTGGGTTAGCTCCTGTAAATGGGAGGTGGCTCTCTCGTTAAATCCGGAATGATGATCAGGCTGTCTGCCCATGGCTGCCGAATTCAAGCAGATGGTATTCATCTGCGAGACGGCTTTGTCCAGTCGTGTCATATCGCTTTGAATGCACTGGCCATAATCCTCGAATTGGCGGCTGAGCCATAGCGGAGCACCGGAATGATACATAGAAATTTCTGGCGTTTGGAGCTGGTCGAGGGGTTCCTTTTTATACAATAATTCGGTTATCAAATCCTGCAAGGACTTGATTAAATCCTGTGTGAGCCGATAAGCTGCGATCTGAAGAGAAGCCGACATGACCCCGTTTGACGTCTGACCTAAATTCGCGTGCAGCTCAGGATTGACAACACTATAGTTTCCTTTATCTTCAAGCAGGAATTCCAGGGCGCGGTTGGCCAGTATTTCATTCATATTGGTGTTCAGAATATCCCCGGATGCGCTTTGCGAATAATCGGCGATGAAGTGCTTCGAATGTTTACCCCTCAATATCTCCTCTGCTGCCTGTACAATGAGGTTGCCGATTCGTTGAGGCAGCGCACCGATTTCCAGATTTGCTTTTGCAGCCGCGATTTTAACATTAGCCATGGCTGCGATAAACGCTCGGTGAACGGGCGTTCCGGCAGTCGGATAAACTTCGGCGGCTCGCAGTGTTTGAATCCCATAGTAAGCATAGGCAGGTACCTCTACAGCCCCTAATTCGTCTTGTTCGATTCTTATCATCATGATCATGATCCCTCCGCAAGTTTGGTGATAACCTTGACTTGAACTTATGAAGATTAAACAAGCAATTTCTGTACCAACAATCACGGATGTAATTAAAAAAATTAACTTAAGTCCGGTTAGGTGATGGAATCGTATAACGAAAGCGGATTGCTCGGATCTTGTGTGTGCTCATTGAGGACAAACGGTGTACTATGGGGCGATTTGGCGGCACCAGGCAGTAACCGCCTCTCTGTGAATACAGAGGGTGGTTTTTGTATTATTTTAATATGACGTCATAAATAATAATTTTACAACAAATATGCTATTATATATTGCGCATTATTTATTTATATTGTACATTAATTGCGTAAGAAGGATATATAAAGCGCATAATTGGAGGGATGAAATGAATCCGGGAATCGGTATAAGCGGAATGGGGAGAATCGGCCGGTTATTGATCAGGAAGCTGATGGCTGAGCATTCAACTCAACTGAAGGCGATTAACAGCATGCATCCCATTGAGACCATCGCCCATTTGTTGAAATACGATTCGATTCATGGGACGTGGGATGCTGCGATATGGGGAAAGGACGATGCCCTTATCATTAATGGGCATTCCATACAGGTGATATATGAGCCTGATCCATCGCGCATACCATGGCAAGCCCTTGGCGTGGAGATCGTCATTGATGCGACTGGAAAGTTCAACAACCGTGAGAGTGCAGAGCAGCATAAGGCGGGAGGCGCATCAACGGTGATCATCTCCGCACCGGGAGACCGAATGGATCTGACGGTTGTCATGGGGGTCAACGACCATCAGTATCATCCCCGGAAGCACACTCTGCTGTCGGCGGCATCCTGTACAACGAACTGCTTGTCTCCCGTATTGTTTATTTTGGATCAGGCGTACGGTGTGGAGCGGGGATGGATGACCACCATTCATTCCTTCACCTCGGACCAGAGGCATCTCGATAATCCCCACAAGGATTTGCGAAGGGCCAGGGGCTGTACGCAATCCATTGTTCCGACTTCGACAGGTGTTGGCAAATCGTTGATCGATGTGCTTCCCCATCTGTCCGGCTGCGTTGAGGGAACCTCCATCCGAGTTCCAACGCAGGACGTATCCCTGATTGATCTGACCCTGCGGGTCTCAAAAGAGATGACAACGGAGGATGTACAGGGCGTGCTGCGTGAAGCGGCAAGAGGTGCTTTTTCGGCATATGTGGATTACACGGAGGAACCGCTTGTATCTGCCGATTTTATAGGAAACGACAAGTCAGCGGTCATAGATGGCTTAACGGTAAGCGCATCTGATGGATTTATTAAATTAATGGCTTGGTATGACAATGAGTGGGGATATGCAAGCAGAGTTATAGACTTAACCCATCTGGTACAAGAGAGGATGAGTGAAGCATGAACGATTCCGTTAAACAAATGAATATGGGTGTCATCTTATGCAGACATTGCAACGCTCAAGTCGATACAGTGGATACGGATCGGATTGCCACCTTCTATGGTGTATGCGATCAGCCGGAGTGCCGGGAGCTGCACAGCCGTTTGGATGTACCGGGAGTTGTCATGGACGAAGAATAACGATATGAAGAGGCTGAAATGGGAGGAATTACGGTGAACGCAAATCGTAAAATGAACACACGGATGGCCAGCCTGCATGTGGAGACATCTCGAAGAAACCTGCCGGTTGTCAAACTTGTGGAGGCAGCTCTTTCTCAAGGAGAGGGGAAGCTTAGCTCCGCAGGCGCTCTGCAAGTTTTGACTGGAAAGTATACTGGACGTTCACCGAAGGATAAATTTATTGTTAGAGAAAGCGAAACGGAAGACCATATTGCTTGGGGCGGAGTCAACCAGGCACTGACTCCGGAACAATTCGATTCGCTATATGAGAAGATGATGAATTACATGGAGTATCGCAGGTTATTCGTTTTTGACGGATATGCCGGGGCAGACCCCGATTATCGATTGCCGATTCGAATCGTTAACGAGCACGCATGGCAGAGCCTGTTTGTCCGCCAATTATTCATACGGCCCTCGGCGGCAGAATTACAGTCCCACGAACCCGAATTTACTGTTTTGGCGATGCCTGGTTTGAAAGCGGATCCCTTTACGGATGGTACGAATTCCGAGACCTTCATTGCGATATCCTTCGCAAGAAGGACGGTGCTCATCGGGGGAACCCACTATGCAGGTGAGATGAAGAAATCCATCTTCAGTGTGCTGAACTATCTGCTGCCATTCCGCGGCGTCATGCCGATGCACTGCTCGGCCAATATCGGGGAGGCGGGAGACACGGCTTTGTTCTTCGGGTTATCGGGGACAGGCAAAACGACGTTGTCCGCTGATCCGAACCGCAGATTGATCGGAGATGACGAGCATGGCTGGTCCGACAAAGGCGTATTTAATTTTGAAGGCGGATGTTATGCCAAATGCATTGGGCTGACGCAGACGAATGAGCCCCAGATCTGGAATGCGATCCGATTCGGCTCTGTTCTGGAGAACGTGTCCATCGATGCTGTATCAGGCGAAGCCGATTACAACGATAAGGCATTGACGGAGAATACGCGGGCGGCGTATCCGATTGATTATATCCAAGGCGCGGTGATACCGGGAGTGGCCGGTCATCCCAAGGTCATTATCTTTTTAACCGCAGATGCCTCCGGTGTGCTTCCTCCCGTATCGAAGCTTACGAAGGAGCAGGCCATGTATCATTTCTTGTCGGGATACACCTCCAAGCTGGCAGGTACGGAGCGCGGCGTCACGGAGCCTGAAGCCACGTTCTCGGCATGTTTTGGCGCCCCGTTCCTCCCCCTTCAGCCGAATGTGTATGCAGAAATGCTCGGGAACAACATCACGAAGCACGATACCCGCGTCTATCTCGTCAACACAGGGTGGAGCGGCGGTCCGTACGGGATCGGCCAACGGATGAACCTGTCATACACAAGAGCTATGATTACAGCTATTATAAATGGAAGTATCGAGAACACCTCGTTCATTCCCCAGCCAGTGTTTGGCGTATGGATTCCAGCCGCTATTTCCGGAGTCCCGGAAGAGCTGCTAGACCCGAGGAACGTATGGACAGATAAGGACGCGTATGACCGTGGAGCGAGAGAGCTTGGGAGGTTATTTGCTCAAAATTTCGAGAAATTTCGTGACATACCAGACGCTATCAAGCTAGCCGGACCGCGGCTATAGCGGTAGCTCGGCAAGTTAAACCCGGAAAACGTCACCACATGAAGTGGTGCGTTTTTTGGTTATGTGGAACATGCTGCAGACCGCCCATTTCGATCTGAGCGACAAGTCCATGTATAATGAAATGAGGTAGGTACAAGAGCAGCCGAATTCATTATTTTATCAAGGAGACCTAAGAATGAAGAATTATATTATATTTGGCGCAAGCAAAGGGCTGGGAGACGCCTTTGTCAAAGGCCTTCCCCAAGCGGGAGATCGGGTTTGGGTGGTATCCCGAAGCAGACCGGGCAGTTTGGATATGGAGGATGGGGTCCAGCGAAAATGGGTCCAAGCCGATCTCTCACAGCCGAAGGCCGTTCAAGAAGTGGCAAATTCCTTACAGCATGAGAAACTGGATGTGTTGATATATAACGTTGGGATATGGGAAAAAGAAGGTTTCGAGGATCACTATAATTTTGATGAGGATGACCCTGCGGAGATTGCTAACATCATACATGTGAACATCACCTCTACGATAACCTGCATGCAAGCGCTGCTGCCGAATCTGCGCAAATCCGAAGCAGGCAAAATCATTATGATTGGCTCCACTGCCGGCTTGGATCATACGAACAATGCCCAAGTCTCTTTTGTGGCATCCAAATTCAGTTTGCGCGGCATTACCCATGCTCTGCGGGAGCATGTCCGCAAAGACGGGATAGCGGTTACTTGCATTAATCCGGGCGAGCTTGCAGCCGAGATCCCCTATGAAGATGGGGCGGAGAAGGCCATATCCGAATACGGGGGCACCCGAATCCCGGTTCAAGATATCGTCTCGCTTGTCCGGTGCGTAGTCGGTTTATCGAAGGCGGCATGTGTCAAAGAAATTAATGTGCCGGCGATAACGGATTTAAACGCATAGAATGATTGTAAGGGATTTTACAGAATAATTTTACATGCTACATATTTGAAGCACGCCGAATAGGCGTGTTTTTTCATGTGAAAAGCGTTACCGCAAGCAGTCTATTCGATTGTTGAGGGAACCGTCTTCATCGAAAGAATTGGTATTGGTATAGTCCGTTCCATGGAAAGTGGCACTTAATAGGTCTATCCCTATCATGCTAAGATGGAAACTACCCCTACACTGAAGTTCGGTCTGACAACGTTGGGTTCATTCCTATTTGTATTCGATTGGAGGTCGTTAAGTTGAACATATTTGTAGCCGGCTCCACAGGAGTCATTGGGCAATTACTGCTTCCCAAGCTCGTTCAGGCAGGTCACGAGGTTGTAGGAATGACACACAACCCTCAGCGTAAGAAGTTCATTGAATCCTGGGGAGCCAGGGGCGTTGTCGCAGATGCCTTTGATCGGGAAGGGATGATAGCTGTAATCGAGGACATACGCCCGGATGTGGTCATTCATCAGCTCACTTCATTAAGCGAATGGAACCTCGAGGATAATGCGAGGATTCGCATGGAGGGAACACGCCATTTGGTGGAAGCTGCTCAGGCTGCAGGTGTTAAGCGAATGATTGCTCAAAGCATTTCGTGGGCCTATGAGCCCGGGGATTACCCCGCCACCGAAGAGGTATCCCTGGACATTCATGCACCTGCGCCGCGCAAGACTACGATCGACGGCATCGTTTCGTTGGAACATGCTGTCGCACAACTGCCAAATCACGTCATTCTACGGTATGGCATGCTGTATGGCCCTAACACATGGTACGATGCCAAGGGGAGTGTGGCGGAAAAGGTAGTGCATCGAGCGCTCCCGTCAACGGACGGGGTTACGTCATTTCTTCATGTTGAGGATGCGGCGAATGCTGCCCTGCTGGCACTGGATTGGCCGATAGGTCCGGTAAACATTGTTGATGACGAGCCTGCGGCTGGAACGTTGTGGCTGCCGGTGTATGCGGATGCGCTGCAAGCACCTACTCCTGAATATCAAGCGGGGAGCCGTCGTGGCGAACGCGGTGCTTCGAATGCCAAAGCTCGGAAGGAGTACGGCTGGGAGCTGCTCTATCCAACGTGGCGATCAGGTTTTGCGCATGCGCTGGAGTGAGAACGTAGCGCCTCTCGTGCTGGCGTTACGCATATCGACATAGCCAAGGTAACGTGGGGTGTTCTGAACGAGACCAAACCAGATCTAACGGACATCACAGCCGTTATTCCTGCTGGAAAGGCCGCAATTCTAATGTAACGGACAGCAGAAGCGCTATATTGACTATTGAGCGCATTGGAGCTGTCCTTTTCCTTGAATAACGACGCCTGAGTCCGTTACCCATTGTAAATTGCAAATTTACCTCGAATAACGCCTACTCGGTCCGTTATCCATCTCGAAAT
>NZ_ADHJ01000044.1:0-177794 GCF_000193415.1 Paenibacillus vortex V453 | reverse complement strand
TCCAATGTCCATTCTAAGGGGTGCACTTCAGCAGAGAATAGGTTCCTTTTTCTATGGGACTCTTTACATTTGGGGTTAACTTCGTCACAATAATGCAGTATCGGGATATAATTCTAAATCTTACTTGGACAAGTTTCGGAGGTATGACATGCGTTTACGCGGAAGAAAAGGTATACGGGAAAATCTGGAGCAGCAGGAAGACCTGGTCGTTTTGGACCCCGGTCAATATAGAGGGAAATGGGCTTCATTATTTGGCAATGATCTTCCGATTCATGTCGAATTCGGCATGGGCAAGGGTCAATTTATCAGCCAGATGAGTTATAAGCACCAGCAAGTGAATTTTATCGGGGTGGACATGTACGATGAGTTGATTCGCCGCGCCAGTGAGAAGGGGCGCAACGTGTGGGCCCAGGAAGGTGTGGATACTCCGCCGAATTTGAAACTGGCGTTGTTTAACATCGAGAGTGTCGAACAGGTTTTTGAGCCTGGCGAAATTGAACGGTTGTATTTGAACTTCAGCGATCCGTGGCCAAAATCAAAACATGCACGCCGTCGTTTGACGCATCCGCGTTTTCTGGACAAGTACTCCCAAATACTGAACGATCGCGGGGAGATACATTTCAAGACCGATTCGGTGACACTGTTTGAATTCTCGCTGAATTCCTTTGCTGATTATGGGCTGCAAATGACCAACATTTCACTTGATCTGCATCGTGAAGGATTGAACGAAGAGCATGTAATGACAGAATATGAGACTAAATTCGTTGGTCAAGGCATGCAGATTCATCGCTGCGAGGCCATTGTGGGCAAGGAAGCGCTTGATGCCTATCGCAAGAACCGTCTTGAAAAATACGGAAAATAGTGTGTATGCACGATAATTTCGTCTATGATAACGTTTACAACTATTATAATAGAAGAAAATCTATCAATCGGTGACATATTCACCGAAAAAACGCATAAAAAAGGTGTGCTCCGCTTTTAAAATGTACCCTATAAGATGACCTTTTTCAAAGTGTCTGTCTTATGGGGTACATTTTATTTTAGGAGTACACCTTTTCATTTTCGAGCATATCGATGATGCTGCGAGCGCTTTGCATCGGATGGAAGCGCTCGATATTTCGCAAGTTTTTCGCTCGCTGCAATTGGATCAGATCATAATGCTGGAGCAGTTTATTCATCCATTTACCAATAACCTCCAGCGAAGTGATGGGTTCTCCCAAGCCCTGGGCTGTAAAGTATTGGCAGTTCTCCTCTTCCTGTCCTGGAAGAGGCTGGTGAAACAGCATCGGGATTCCCTTCGCCAGGCCTTCGGTGCATGTCATGCCCCCGGGCTTCGTGACGAGCAGATCCGATACCTCCATCAGCTTGTCAATCTCGCGTGTAAAGCCCAATATCCGGATGTTGGGATGCTGGAACCGCGGATTGCTCTCCATTTCTTCGCGTCCCTTATCGTTATTGCCAAGACAAAATATGATCTGGACTTCGCCCCGCCATCTTGTCAAGAATTCATGGACAACCTCGTCATTCATGATTCCCCAGCCTCCGCCCATGACAAGCACGGTCGGCATATCGGACAACTGAAATCGTTCCCTGATCTCCTCTTTGCCCGGATGAGTCCAGAAGTCAGGATGAATGGGGATGCCGGTAACCTGAATTTTAGCTTGAGACACCCCGCGGTTGAGCAGCTTTCGCTTAACCTCCGGCGTGGATACGAAATAGCGGTCGACTTCAGGGCTAATCCATGTATCATGAGCATCATAATCGGTTATAACGGTACACAGAGGCACATCGGTGCCGAGCCGTTTCAAACGCGAGATCACAGCACTTGGAATGAAATGGGTGCACACGATGATATCGGGTCTGAGTTGTCTGACCACGTTTTTGGTGCTTGTATAGAACATTCGGTGAAGCGCCAATGCGGTGAACCGATTGAAGGATTTTTGATGACGATACATATACCCGACCAATCTCGGGCGAGTTGTGATCGTCTTCCTGTAGGCCGAAATGATCAGTGGAGCGATTTTCGGGTTCAAGAAGCTTCCAAGCTCAAGAACCTTGGTCTGTACGCTAGGCGACAATTGGCGCAGGCTGCTGGAAAGTGCGTGAGCAGCCTGTGTATGGCCTGCACCGAACCCTTCCGATAACAGCAAGACTCTTTTTTTAGCCACTACTTTTCACCCGTTCTGCAGCGTTATTCTTTAACTTTAACATATCGACTTTGGGAATAGAAATCAACCACTTCCAGCCTGTGCTCACGGGACTTTGGTCCCGGGAGAGCAAGCTTTTCTCGGCGAGGTTCTTGCCGGAGCCTTGTTACTAAAGGAGTTAGTCGCCAGCGCGCATTTTGTAGAAAATCAGGGTCCGTGGACTTTTGACTTGAGTATAAGTTGCCGCTACAATGATTCAAACGGGCGTCAAAAAGTTTATTTAGAGAAAGAGTGTTGAAAAACTAAAACTTTTTGGGTGTCTGTTACGTTTATTTATTGGCGGACAAGATTAAAAAATAAAAAATGGGCAGCCAAAGAAATAAAAAGTAAGAAAACAGATGAAAATAAGAACTAAAGCCGTTTGAAACGAAGCTTGCTGGCAAACTGGATCGCAAGCTGCGCTCTTTTACGAAGTTTTTCCGTAAATTAGAGCATTCCACGGTTTTGACAAAAGATTCAAAAGTGTGGAAAATCGTGTATGACGTGCGAAGTTGCCCCGCGGCACCGAGGCTACTAGAAGAAACAGACACAGGTCACAGGGTCATGCAACAACAAAAAAAAGCAAAAAACTTAGAGAGAAAAAATAACAAAACATTCTCGGGTTATAAAAAGGGGGTAACGGAGAATCATGACAGACGCCATCTTTATCGCGCTCCAACTATTTTTGGCCGCGGTGGGTGTGTACCAGTTCGTATTCTCTTTGTTTGGTCTGATCAAGAGAAAAAAGAAGCAGCATTTTGAACCGAATAAATCATTTGCAGTGTTAGTTGCTGCACACAACGAAGAACAGGTTGTCGGAGCTCTGATGGAGAACCTGAAACAGCTTAACTATCCAAAAGATCTGTACGATGTATTTGTCATATGTGACAACTGTACAGACCGTACTGCTGAGATCGTCCGTGCCCACGGGATGAACGCATGCGTGCGTACGAACCAGAATCTGCGAGGCAAAGGCTATGCCATCGAATGGATGCTCAAAGAGCTCTGGGCAATGCCGCGCCAGTATGATGCGGTCGTCATGTTTGATGCAGATAATCTGGCAGATCCGAATTTCCTGATCGAAATGAATAATGATCTTAGCTCTGGAGCGAGAGTTATCCAGGGATACATCGATACCAAGAACCCTGAGGATTCTTGGATCACCGCCTCTTACGGGGTGTCCTATTGGTACATCAACCGTCTGTGGCAGCTTTCCCGCAGCAATCTGAACATGGCCAACTTCCTTGGCGGTACAGGAATGTGCTTCGAGACGAATCTCTTGAAGGAGATGGGCTGGGGCGCAACCAGTCTGGTTGAGGATTTGGAGTTCACCATGCGCAGCGTTATGCGCGGCGTGTACCCGAAATTCAACTATGATGCCAAGGTATTTGACGAAAAGCCGCTTACGTTCAAGGCTTCTGCCAGACAGCGTCTGCGCTGGATGCAGGGTCACTTTACGGTTGCCCGCCGTTATTTTTTCCCGCTGCTGTGGCGTGCCATTAAAGAACGCAGCCTCGTGAAGCTGGACTTGGCTCTGTACGGAGTTAACGTCTACATCGTGCTGCTGACTTTCTTGTTGACGGCCGTCATTTGGATTGACAACTCGTTCTTCGATGGTCCGAATATCGCAAATCTGTACGGATATCTGCCGCTGTGGCTAAGCTTTACCGCGATTGCGGCTAACGTGTTCACGTTCATGATTGCGATGCTGCTTGAGAAGGTCAAATACAAGAAGGTTTACTTGTATCTGGTGCTGTTCCCGATTTATCTGCTGTCGTGGTATCCTATCACGGTGTATGCGTTCTTCACGCAGAACAACAAGCAGTGGAGTCATACGGAGCATACCCGGGTTGTGCGCCTTGAAGAAGTGCAGAGCAAACAAGGGTAATAAAGTTTATGTTATATCTGTGTTGACACAGGCTGGTGGGACCTGTTATACTATCCTAGTCTGTTAAACAGAATATCTGATTGCAAGCAGAAGCGCCGCTTCTCACCTGACTGACATACGTTGGCTGGTTTGATCACGAAATCAATGAATGGATTCAACTTCATTTGTGAGATGAGTATCAAATAGGGATGTCGGTGATTAACCCGTCATCCCTTTATTTTTTTTTGCAAACAGGAACAACAAGTAATTTGGAGGTGGAGGACTATCAGTAAGGAACATATGATCAATGACGAGATTCGGGCCAAGGAAGTACGTTTGGTTGGTGCCGAAGGTGAGCAAATCGGGATCAAGCCGATTCGTGAAGCACTGCAAATGGCAATTGATCTCAATCTGGATCTGGTGAACGTGGCCCCTCAGGCGAAACCGCCGGTATGCCGCATCATGGACTACGGTAAATTCCGCTATGAGCAGCAGAAGAAAGAGAAGGAAGCACGTAAGAACCAGAAAATTGTGGATATTAAAGAAGTATGGTTCCGAGCCAACATTGAGGAGCATGATTATCAAACCAAGCTTCGCAATGTCGTTAAGTTTTTGAAAGAAGGCGACAAAGTGAAATGCTCCGTGCGTTTCCGTGGTCGTGAAATCACCCATGCCAACATCGGGCAGAAAATTTTGGAGCGCGTGAAGGTGGAAGTAGCAGATCTCTGCGTCATTGAGCGTCAACCAAAACTGGAAGGCCGCAGCATGATTATGATTTTGGCACCAAAAGCCTAAGAGAAATTAGAGGAGGAAGTACTACAATGCCCAAAATGAAAACACATAGCAGCCTGAAAGGCCGCTTCAAAATTACAGGTACTGGTAAAGTAAAACGTTATAAAGCTTACAAAAACCACTTGCTTTCCCACAAATCCAAGCGTGCGAAGCGCGTATTGTCCAACAGCCCTATAATGGCGCCTGGAGATGTTAAACGTTTGAAGCAAGGTCTGGCTAACTTGAAATAGTAAACAACAATTATTGGGAGGTCTTTTGATATGGCACGAGTTAAAGGCGGATTTGTCGTTCGTCGTCGACATAAAAAAGTATTGAAGCTTGCGAAAGGTTATTTCGGTTCCAAACACCGCATTTTTAAAACCGCTAACGAGCAGGTAATGAAATCCCTCGTTTATGCATACCGGGATCGTCGCAATACGAAGCGTAATTTCCGCAAATTGTGGATCGTTCGTATCAACGCGGCTGCTCGTCAAAACGGTCTGTCTTACAGCAAATTGATGCATGGTCTGAAACTTGCTGGCGTTGACATTAACCGTAAAATGCTGGCTGATCTGGCTGTTAATGATCTGAACGCGTTCAATTCCTTGGCTACTGTAGCTAAAGAAAAAGTGAACGCTTAATTATACGTGTATGAAAAAACCGCCGTAATATTACGGCGGTTTTTTCGTTTTTGAGGTCTTGTTGCATCCCCCGGATATATAATGCAGCCGAAGCCATGCTTTTTGCAGAATTATGCCTATCTTTTGCCCGGTAAGGGCCATTAAACAAGCAAAGGATATCCTTCCTGAATAGATTGAAATGTATATTACCTGAGGAGGGATCTTATGCACAAGCCTGTCAGTAAGGCAAAAGTGAAATCATATGTGGGCAAAGAGATCGTAGCGTATAAGAAAGACGGGACTGTGGTGACAGGCAAGCTGGTACGTGTCTCCGGCAGCCGCCTTTTTGTGGCACCTGCAACAAAGGGCAAAAAAGTAAAGACCAAGGCGATTGTTCCGCTCGCATTGTTTGATCTTCTTGCCATTGGTACGGCTCCATACGCATTCGGCGGCGGTTTTGGCGGCTATCCGGGAGGATACCCTGGAGGATACGGAGGATTTGGACCTGGTTATGGCGGCTACGGCCCAGGTTTCGGACCTGGCTTTGGCGGGGGCTTTTTCTGGTAATTAAGCATACCAGATCTTCTCCAGTTCATAGCATTGGCTTGGTTCAATGATTCTGGTAACCGTATAACCGAGTTTGCGGTAAAAGTTAAGACCAGTTTGGTTGCCGATGTCTACCATGACCTTGGCGCGTTTGCATCCGCGGGATACAGCGAAACGTTCGGCATGTTCCATCAATCGGATACCCCACCGTTTTCGCTGTGCGGTGGGTGCTACGGCCAGCATGTCGATATAGAGCAGTTCGCCGTGCATCATAAAATGGATAAAGGCAATGACTTTTTCGTGATCTGAATTTGAGGCAACGAGAGTCACGCCGCGTCGCAATCGAGAGGGAATATCCTTGCGGATGGTATCCAACTCTTTTTTTGTCATATGGGAAAGCGGGACGAGTTGGGACTCAATCAGCTGTTGAATCATGGGATCATCCTGCCCAGGTTTTCGATAGCGGATCATCGTGTTATTCCCTCCCTTCACCGCTATTCAGTTAGCTCCATTTATCATATGTAGCAGGGTTTAATAGGGTGTTTTACATCAGAAAAGCGAAGGATTAACTCGAATTGCGAATGAAAACCTTTCATCGGAAGTAAAATAAATGTGTTGACTTCTGGAATGAATGAATCATATAATGTTTCTAAACATTTTAACGAATATATCCAATCGGCAATGATGAGGACGAAGTTTAAAGGGCTCTTTTGCTCAGAGAGTGGATGGATCAGCTGAAACCACCACCAAAACCCCTTTTATACGAGCTCACCTCGGAGCTGTTTTCCTGAAAGATGTTACGCTATGACTTTATCGCATTAAGTCGTAACAGCGTTTATTAGGGAAAATCGTCTTAGTCCACGTTACGGACTGCAGATATTGAAGATCTGTGTTTCATGTTCTTCATACCTGCTGAGGCTTTACACTGCGAAGTGTAGGGCAAACATGGGTGGTACCACGGAAGCTAAACCTTTCGTCCCTCACACGGAGATACTCCGGGTGTGGCGACGGAAGGTTTTTTTGTTGCTTGGATGATTGAATGAATGAGTGCCAATATTTGAGAGGAGGATGACTGATGAGCGCGCAAACTCCAGAAGTGCGGTCTACAGAACAATTACGAGAGAAATGGTTGAAGCCTGAAGTGATTACCGGATCGGAAATCTTGCTTCGGAGT
The DNA here is from genome assembly GCF_000193415.1 of Paenibacillus vortex V453. NCBI lineage: Bacteria > Bacillati > Bacillota > Bacilli > Caryophanales > Paenibacillaceae > Paenibacillus > Paenibacillus vortex. The sequence continues at coordinate 170,630 of NZ_ADHJ01000044.1, read as the reverse complement.
CTTCTGCTCGAAGGTGTCGAGTGCGTCTTCGGATATCCGGGTGGAGCGGTCCTGTATATCTACGATGCAATGTATGGTTTTGAGGATTTCAACCATGTCTTGACCCGTCACGAACAAGGCGCAATTCATGCGGCTGACGGCTATGCCCGCGCAAGCGGCAAGGTCGGTGTATGTATTGCGACTTCGGGACCGGGGGCCACAAACCTTGTGACCGGTATTGCAACAGCCTACATGGACTCCGTTCCGCTTGTTGTCATTACCGGAAACGTAGCAACAACCCTGATTGGTACAGATGCTTTCCAGGAAGCGGACATTACGGGCATCACGATGCCGATTACGAAACACAGCTATTTGGTAAGAGATGTGAAAGACCTGCCGCGGGTGATTCACGAAGCCTTCCACATCGCTTCAACAGGACGCAAAGGTCCGGTATTGATCGATGTGCCTAAGGATGTATCGGCAGCAACCACGCTGTTCCAGCCGGATGATCGAATTCAGCTGAGAGGTTACAATCCTCGGACCGTGCCAAACAAACTTCAGCTGGATAAATTGGCCCGTGCGATTGAGGAAGCGGAACGTCCGATGATTCTTGCAGGCGGCGGCGTGATCTACTCGGGTGCTCATGAAGGACTTTACGAATTCGTGAATAAATCCGGTATTCCGATCACAACCACGCTTCTCGGCTTGGGCGCCTTCCCAAGCGGTCATGACCTGTGGACGGGAATGCCGGGTATGCACGGTACCTACACATCGAACCATGGCATTCAGCAATCGGACCTGCTGATCAACATCGGGGCAAGGTTTGACGACAGGGTTACAGGAAAGCTTGACGGTTTCGCTCCGCATGCGAAGATCGTCCATATCGACATTGACCCGGCTGAGATCGGCAAGAACGTGCCAACGGATATTCCGATTGTCGGGGACGTGAAGACCGTGCTTGAAATGCTGAATCCGATCGTTCCTTATGCGGCGAAGGCAGACGCTTGGAGAGATCAGATCAGCAAATGGAAAGCCGAGTATCCATTCCGTTATGTTGATTCCGAGACGGTGCTGAAGCCGCAGTGGGTTATTGAAATGCTGAATGATACAACGAAGGGTGAAGCGATTGTAACGACGGATGTTGGTCAGCATCAAATGTGGGCTGCTCAGTATTACAAGTTCAGCCAGCCTCGTTCATGGATCACCTCCGGTGGACTTGGAACGATGGGCTTCGGATTCCCGTCAGCGATCGGCGCTCAAATGGCACATCCGGATCGGCTGGTTATTTCGATCAACGGGGATGGCGGCATGCAGATGTGTTCGCAGGAGCTTGCCATCTGTGCCATCAACAACATTCCGGTAAAAATCGTTGTTATCAACAACCAGGTGCTCGGCATGGTTCGCCAATGGCAAGAACTGATCTACGATAACCGATACAGCCACATCGACCTGGCAGGAAGCCCTGATTTCGTTAAGCTGGCAGAAGCCTATGGAGTCAAGGGACTTCGTGCCGCTACGAAAGAAGAAGCACAGCGTGCATGGGCTGAAGCGCTGGAAACACCGGGACCGGTCCTCGTCGAATTTGTTGTTGAGAAAGGCGAGAACGTGTATCCGATGGTGACGCAAGGGTCGACAATCGATCAAATGCTGATGGGGGATGCGTAAGATGAGTACAAAACATACCATTGCCGTACTAGTGAACGACCAGCCGGGTGTTCTGCAGCGTGTATCGGGATTATTCGGACGCAGAGGTTTTAACATCGAGAGCATTACGGTGGGCCAGTCGGAGGAAGCCGGATTATCCCGGATGGTTATCGTAACCACCGGTGATGAAACGACACTGGAGCAGGTTGAGAAGCAGCTTTACAAGCTGATCGATGTCATCAAAGTTATCAACCTGAGTTCGAAACCGATGGTGGCCAGAGAGCTTGCCCTGATTAAGGTGAAGGCAGAGCCTTCAGCCAGACCGGAGATTATGGGCGTTGTTGAGACCTTCCGTGCATCGGTTGTGGATATCGGCACAGCAAACATGATGGTTCAGGTCGTAGGCGACACAGTCAAAATCGATGCCATGATCGAGCTGCTTAAGCCGTACGGCATTCAGGAGCTTTCCCGTACCGGGGTTACTGCGATGATTCGCGGTAACGCGTAATGATTCTATACGATGATCAATTACCCGAGATTACAAAGTTTACAGCTAATATAAAGCGATAGACGCCTTCATCGCATGAGCGGGTGTCTCAGCGGATCGGTGATTGGGAATAAAGTCGGTCTATTGAGATACCCGCTCATCATGAAGGGTCTTTAAAATCAAAGGAGGACTTATACAAATGGCAATTACTACTTATTATGAACAAGATGCAGAACTCAGCGTGTTGAAAGACAAAACAATCGCGGTTATCGGTTATGGCAGCCAAGGTCATGCCCAGGCACAAAACCTGCGTGACAGCGGATTGCAGGTCGTGATCGGTCTTCGCGAAGGTAAATCTTTTGATAAAGCGAAAAATGATGGCTTTGAAGTGCTTTCTGTAGCAGAGGCTGTTAGCCGTGCTGACGTGGTACAAATCCTGATGCCGGACGAAACGCAAGCATCCGTGTACAAAAACGATATCGAGCCAAACCTGAAAAAAGGCGCTGCCTTGATGTTCTCCCACGGATTTAACGTTCACTTCGGTCAAATCGTAGCTCCTAAAGACAACGATGTCCTTCTGGTTGCACCTAAATCCCCGGGCCACATGGTTCGCCGTACGTATGTTGAAGGCTTTGGCGTACCTGGATTGATCGCAATCGAGAAAGATGCGACTGGACAAGCTAAGGCGATCGGCCTTGCTTACGCAAAAGGCATTGGCTGTACTCGTGCAGGCGTTATCGAGACTTCCTTCCGCGAAGAAACCGAAACCGATTTGTTCGGTGAGCAAGCGGTATTATGCGGCGGTGTATCCGCATTGGTCAAAGCCGGTTTCGAAACATTGACGGAAGCTGGATATGCGCCGGAGATGGCATACTTTGAGTGTCTGCATGAATTGAAGCTTATTGTAGATATGATCTATGAAGGCGGCCTTGCAAGCATGCGCGACTCCATCAGCAACACGGCTGAATATGGCGACTATGTAACAGGACCGCGCGTTGTAACTGAAGATACGAAGAAGGCGATGAAAGAAGTGCTGTCCGATATTCAACAAGGTAAATTCGCACGCGACTTTATCCTTGAGAACCAATCCGGACGTGCATTCCTGACAGCTACTCGCCGCAACGAGTCCGAGCATCCGATTGAAGTGGTCGGTGCCGAGCTTCGTGAAATGATGCATTGGATCAAAAAATAAGAATATATAGAATTCATAAGGAATTCTTCAGGAATGGGGCAGTCAAGCATCAGTTCAATGGTGCTGCTGCCCGTACCCTGTAAATCAAGCAGCCGGCGGCAGGGTATAGGATGAACCTGCCGCCGGATGTTTAACGTCATGCGATAAACTTCAAGGAGGTGCCGACATGCGAAAGATTTATGTCTTTGATACAACGCTGAGGGATGGAGAGCAGTCTCCTGGCGTGAACTTGAACACTCGGGAAAAGGTGGAAATTGCCCTTCAACTCGAAAAGTTGAAAATCGACCGCATGGAAGCAGGTTTTCCGGCTGCGTCACCTGGTGATCTTGCAGCTGTGAATGCAGTGGCACGCGCGGTCAAGGACGTTACGGTCATTGGACTATCACGCTCCAGAGAGAACGACATCGATGCGGTTAGGGAGGCCCTGCAAGGAGCACAGGATCCGTGCATTCACGTGTTCCTGGCTACATCGCCGATTCACCGCAAGTTTAAGCTGCGGATGGAGAAGCAGCAGGTGCTGGAAACGGCACAAGCTTCGATTCGTTATGCCAAGAAGTATTTCTCCAAAGTGGAATTTTCCCTGGAGGATGCTGGCCGGACAGAGCTGGATTTCATGGCGGAAGTGGTCGGCATGGCCGTGCGGGAAGGCGCGAACGTTGTGAATATTCCGGATACGGTAGGTTATTTGAATCCTTCGGAGTATGGAGCCATATTCAAATACCTGAAGGAAAATGTTCCGGATATCGAGAAGGTTCAACTGAGTGCGCACTGTCATAACGATCTGGGAATGGCTACGGCAAACACGCTTGCTGCCATCCTGAACGGGGCTGATCAGATTGAGGGAACAATTAATGGTATCGGCGAACGCGCAGGAAATACGGCAATCGAAGAGATTGCGATGGCGCTGGCGACCCGCGAGGAATTTTTCGAAGCGAAGACCGGACTTGTGCTGACTGAGATTGCCCGCACAAGCCGCCTTGTGAGCAAGCTTACGGGAATGGTAGTGCCAGGAAACAAAGCTATTGTAGGGGCAAATGCATTCGCTCATGAATCCGGCATTCATCAGGACGGCATGCTGAAGGAAAAAACGACATACGAGATCATGACGCCAGAGTCGATCGGCCTTAAAGAAAGCAAACTCGTACTAGGCAAGCATTCCGGTCGTCATGCCTTCCGCGAGAAATTGCTGGATCTGGGTTATGAGTTAAGCGAAGAGCAGGTGAATGACGCCTTCGCTAAATTCAAGGTGCTGGCTGATAAGAAGAAGGAAGTATCCGATGAGGATCTGCTGGCTTTGCTGGAGGAGAAACTGATCGATACGCCGGAAGTATTCAAGCTGGAAACAATCTTTGTTGCTTATGGCAATGAATCCACGCCGACGGCCAGGGTTCGCATTGCAACAGCAGATCAGACTATTGAGGAAGAAGCCGAGGGCAACGGTTCCGTTGATGCAATCTATAATGCGATCGACAAGGTGACCGGGGAAGAGGTAACACTCGCGGACTATTCCATTAAATCGGTTACCCACGGGAAGGATGCTCAAGGCGAAGTGCATGTAGTCCTGTCACAAAATGATGTGGCTGCACAGGGACGCGGCTTGAGTACCGACATTCTTGAAGCTAGCGCAAGAGCTTACGTGGATGCGGTTAACGTTCTGATTGAGAAACGCAAAACCTTTAGCCGGCGCGAGCGGGCTACACTATAAATACTTAATGCGAAGGGTAACTCTGTTTCCCGAGTGGTAGCAGTGGAGATATCCAATGAAAAAGAGGGGCCGCCTGTTGAAGCGGTCCCTCTTTTTTGGTCACTGCGATATATATAGCTTACCTGCTGTTATCCGTACGATGACGCTCGAATTAATCAGGCTTGAAGTAACCGTCGAGACGCTGCAAGTATTTACCAGGCGTAAGCTTGTGGAGCGGCTCCTCCCGGACCCGGGAAGATTTCATCGAGACGCTTCATCACCGACTCATCGAGCTCAACCTCAAGCGAACGAAGAGAACTTTCGAATTGCTCCAAGGTGCGTGGACCGATAATTGGTCCTGTAACAGCCGGATTCTTGAGCACCCAGGCCAGGGCTACATTATCCTGCGGTTCCCCAAGCTCTTGGCAGAGAGCAGCGAACTGTTCCAGCTGTGGGCGATATTTTTCCACACGCTCCGCATTTCCGCCACTGCGTGAGCCCTCCATTTTCTTGAGCGCATTGCGTCCGAGTAATCCGCCATCCAGCGGGCTCCAGGGAATCACACCGAGTCCAAGCTTCTGCGAAGCAGGAAGCACTTCGAGTTCTGGCAGCCTGCAGGTCAGGCTGTATTTATGCTGCTCGGAGACCAGGCCGAGGAAATGCCGATTCTGCGCAGCAGCTTGAGCAACTGCAATCTGCCAGCCAGCAAAGTTGCTGGATCCAACATATCCGATCTTCCCTTGCTGAACCGCAACTTCAAAAGCTCCCCACAGCTCGTCCCATGTAACGGATAAATCAATATGATGCATTTGATACAGCTCGATATGATCGGTTTGTAAACGCTTTAGCGATGCTTCGAGATGACGGCGAAGTTTATAGCTGGACAATCCGGCTTCATTGTTGGGGCCATCCAGCGGATCACTCATGGAACCGTAGAATTTGGTAGCCAAAACGACTTTCTCACGACGGCCTCCGCCCTGGTTGAACCAGCGTCCAATGATGGTTTCGGTCAGCCCGGAGTTCTCGCCCCAACCGTAGACATTAGCCGTGTCGAAGAAGTTAACGCCTGCATCGAGCGCTGCATCCATAATACGGAAGGCTTCTTTTTCATCCGTAGATGGACCAAAGTTCATAGTTCCGAGACAAAGACGACTTACTTTCATACCCGATTTACCGAGTGTGGTGTACTGCATCATTATTGATCACTCCTTGGTCGTGTAGGATATAAGACAAATTCATCCCTATTGTAGCGTATTGGAGGAAAATTGTAACTAATGGCATTCAGTAACGTTAATATTAATAAAGACAGACTTTATGAGGAGGGATAGGATGAATCGAAGAATCCCTATGAAGAATCTTTTCTTACTAGTGTCATTAATTTCCATGCTGCTGATTAGCGCTTGTAACCAAGCGCAATCTGACACGTTTGGCTACGCTGAGTCCAAGGAATCGATTGATAATCTGCCAAGTCTTCAGTCCGTATCATTGTCGGAGAATAACAAGCAGGTGATTCGAGAAACCTTTGATTCCGTGAAGGAACTTCAAGATAGAATCCGAAGTGGTCCAAATCCGGATTGGGTCGTAAAGGATGAAAAGGTTAATATATCGCTGAGCGATTATGTATTAGCCAAGAAAAACAGGGATTTAATCTATGCCTTGAATCAAGTGGTAGAGATTCCTTCAGACGAAGCACTCCTACAGGATATGGTCACCAAGCAGTTAACCGTGAATTATGCCAAACAGTCAGGTATTGTGGTAACACCCGAAGAAGTCAGCGAGGCAGTCCATTTTCAAAAAGCAGCGCTGGATGAAGCTGATCCGAATGATGAGAACCACCAGTTGATCCGTTATATGATGGAGAACCGCATCCGCATTACCAGTATGACTACAGAAGAGTTTTGGAACAGTGATGAGGTATACGAAGCCTACGAAACCTCGCTATACATCAGTAAATTCCTCCAGAGCATCCTGACAGACGAGAGCATGAAGGGCATGGACAGTTATCAGCAGCTCCAGGAAAAGCTCTTCGACGATTTCCAGAAGGCGCATCCCATTAAGGTGCCGGACTTTGACGTGTTGTTCCAAGAAGTCGACCTGTAATACCTCTGCTCCCTTCCTCGAATTCGCCAAATTTAAAGGCGGAGAAGGGAGTAAGGGGGGAAGTAGCGGCTGAGTAAGAAACAAGAAGCAAGAAGCGAGTATCAAGTAGCAAGACAGCAAGGAGCACGAAGCAAGAAGAAAGAAGAAAGAAGCAGAAGCAAGTAGCAAGAAGTAACAGCAAGGAGCACGAAGCAAGTAGCAAGAAGTAGTAGCCAAAAGCCAAACCACTACTAACCAAGTATCCCTTCATGACTTCATGAGATTACCTTCAAGCCGCCGTCCGATGCCTTTTGCAAGGGCGGCTTTTGTCCCCCTTCTCACCCTTGTGATCAGGGAGATTCGCATCCGCTGGGACGCTATTTCGCTCTGCTTCGAAGCGGCGGAGAGGACGAATCGATTCCGGAAAAGCGAAGCGGTCGCCTTTGGAGCCGAATTTCAACCATTAAAACATAATCCAAGAAATTCGGCGACAACAGCGATTGGAGGAACGATACGTACTCGGAGCCCCCCATAAACACTTCGAAGCTCTGGCATAAACTCTTCGGAGCCCCACATAACCCCTTCGAAGCTCTCGCATAAACTCCCCGAAACACTCGCTTAAACTCCTCAAACCCCCAGGCTCATTCACACCCGCCACCATCTCCCTGATCACATCCCCCTCTACTTATAGGCAAAACAAATTAAGTTCATAGTTTCTATATCTTGGTCAATCGAGGGGGAAGTATGTTACAACAGTAACTAGATGATTAAAATGACCAGTGCATTTATAAATAAGGAGTGACGAAGGATGGCTGAAACGAAGAAAATCGCCGTAATTGCCGGAGACGGTATCGGTCCTGAAGTAGTAGCGGAAGCGGAAAAAATTATTAAACGTACCGAAGAGGTGTTTGGATATTCTTTTACAACAGAGCATGCTCTGTTTGGCGGCATTGCTATTGACGAGAAAGGAACGCCTTTGCCTGAAGAAACGTTGAGCGTGTGCAAAAGCGCCGATGCGGTACTGCTTGGTGCGGTAGGCGGACCGAAATGGGATAACAATTCGAAGGAGCTTCGTCCTGAAACCGGTTTGCTTGGCATTCGTAAAGAGCTCGGCTTGTTCTCCAACCTGCGTCCGGCCGTCATTTTTGATTGCTTGAAAGACGCTTCCACATTGAAGCCTGAAGTTCTGGAAGGCACGGACCTGATGGTCGTTCGCGAGCTGACGGGAGGTATTTACTTCGGTGAGAAGTTCAGACGCGAAGGTGCTGGCGGCGAAGAAGCGGTAGATACTTGCGTGTACAACACAGCAGAGATTGAGCGCATTGTGCATCAAGCTTTTGAGATCGCTCAGAAGCGCCGGAAGAAGCTTGCTTCCGTTGATAAAGCAAACGTTCTTGAAACCTCCCGTCTATGGCGCGAAACGGTAAACCGCATCGCTCCTGAATATCCGGATGTGGAGTTGGAGCATGTACTTGTGGACAACTGCGCGATGCAGCTCCTGCGCCGGCCGTCCAGCTTCGATGTTATTGTAACCGAAAATATGTTCGGTGACATTCTGAGCGATGAGGCAGCTATGCTGACAGGTTCCATCGGCATGCTGGCATCAGCATCCATGGGTGAAGGCGCCTTCGGATTGTATGAGCCCGTGCACGGTTCCGCACCTGACATTGCGGGTCAAGGCTTGGCGAATCCAATCGCAACCATTTTATCCGTAGCTCTGATGTACCGTCTTACCTTCGGTTATGAAGATGCCGCGGACGCGATCGAGCGTGCAGTTGCCGAGGTGCTTGATGCCGGACATCGCACAGCGGACATCGCTGTGGATAAGAGCAAGGCGCTCAGCACGACCGAGATGGGCGATCTGATCGCCGCAGCTATCCGTTAATACAGGAAGCAGCTGTTCAAGAAAACTTCTTATTTATAATAATTATAATAAAGTAACCTTTATAATCTTGACTTTGATTAGCCTCGATGATAACATTTCTATTAAATGTTCATAGGAACATAGAATGTAGGAAGTAATCATTTTTCTTACATATGTTAAGGAGGAATTCAATCATGGCAGAACGTTTGGTTGGTAAAGCGGCTCCTGATTTTACAATGGAAACCGTATCAGGAGACGGTAAAGATTTTGGAAAAGTTAGCCTGTCCGACTACCGCGGCAAATGGCTCGTATTCTTCTTCTATCCGCTTGATTTCACTTTTGTATGCCCGACTGAAATCACGGCATTGAGCGATGCTTACGATCAATTCAAAGCATTGGATACTGAAATTCTGGGTGTGAGTGTTGACTCTATCCACAGCCACAAAGCTTGGATCAACACTTCCAAAGAAGCTAATGGTCTGGGAACATTGAATTTCCCACTGGCTTCCGACATCACCAAAAACGTAGCTAAAGACTACGGCGTTCTGATCGAAGAAGAAGGCGTTGCACTTCGCGGCCTCTACATCATCGATCCTGAAGGCGAATTGAAATATCAAGTTGTTAACCATAACGACGTAGGCCGCAGTGTTGAGGAAACCCTTCGTGTTCTCCAGGCACTTCAATCCGGCGGATTGTGCGCTATGAACTGGAAGCCAGGCGACAACAACCTGTAATTCCATTTCGTTAAAGTTAGGACAACCCTCATTATCTGACATTATGTGCAGGTAGTGGGGGTTTTTTCTCACTGATTTTATTGGATGATTTAGGGGAAGACTCTTGTTTAGAGAACTGCGCTTGCGTTGATATATAATTAAAGATATAGGCTGACAGACTTACGGTTAGGGAATATGGCCCAAATTTTTAATCAAGGTTTTTTTCATGAAGGAATTAGCGTGAGTGAAAGCGAATACAATATTTTGAAACGGTGGAGAATCCATGGAGGAGGGTGAACGATATGAGTTTTTGCTGTGGGGCTAGTATGATGGGTACAAAGGGTACACTGAAGCATTATCGCACTCAAGTACATAATGTTCCCCTGCTGTTTTGTCCGGTCTGCCATCGCGTAGAGGTACATCATCGGGTGGAGAATGAGTATGAAATATTAGCCGAATACGCCCATGGTGACGGAGCATCCCAGGTGGATTTTCAGGATTATGTGATGGAAGATGAGGATGCGATATTTGAGAATGTTGTCAACCGTGAGTCGGAGGATCCCCTTACGGTTGTTCAGAGTCAGATTGATATGTCGTTAGATCTCTTGGTGGTTGCCAAATGGATGGAGGATGAGAAGTGGCAGGGCGAACTGAAAAGACGGCTTGCTGTAATGAGTCAGCGCAGGCTCCGGCTCCAGAAGCAACCTTAATTCAGGAATTAATTAAGCCTCGTTAATACCCGGGGCTTTTTTAATGTTTCAAATCCCAACCCATTGGTTAATGATTTATGTTATTTGTTAGGAATGAGGATCCTATCCTTTACATATACGTAAATGCATAAGCTGAGATTATGGTATTTACAAGTAATTTTCCATTTTTCGACAGGATTTCTGATTGACGTTTCTTTGTCTCGATGACTATCATGGAAGGAAGCAGATTCGGGCTGCTTCTGATTCAAAGGCGGACAAGCTGATTTTTCTTGCATGAATTTTTTGTCGGTTTGGTGAGTTCAACTTTTCAAGAAAAGGGGGAGCCATCTTGTTGAGTCAAATCCGTGAATCTGAGCTGCAGGCTATTCGTTCTTTTCATTCCAGCCAGCTTATAAGGAACAAGTATGAAAACATACTGGAGAATCTCGACAGCGGGATTATCCTCTTTGATAGTGACGGAGTCTTGGCATTTGTGAATGTACAGATGGCTAAACTGCTAGGTGTATCCCGTAAATCGCTAACTGGCTGTACATTGACCCAGCTGGTGCGTCATCCCCAGCTCTCCAGATTCAAGAAGAGAAAAGTACTGCGCATTTTTCGGGAGACGGTGTTTCATCGAAAAAGATTCCATGAACTGGTAGACGAATATGGCAGATCGTGGTTGATCACTATGACCTATGGGGATCAGATGGAAGGCGATTTTCTGATCAGTGTAAAGGATGTATCCGACTTCAAGCGAATAGAGCAAAGCGCTTATCAGAATGACAAGCTGGCCATGCTGGGAAAGATCTCCGCATCCATTGCCCATGAAATACGCAATCCGCTGACATCCATCCGTGGCTTCATACAACTGCTTCGTCCGCATCTTGTAAGTTTAGGGAAGGACGAGTACGCCAGAATTATACTAACGGAGATTGATCGTGCGAATGATATTATATATGAATTTCTGAATTCCTCCAAGCCCTCGGCACCAGAGACCAAGATTGTGTCCGTATCCTCCTTATTGAAGGAAGTAGTTCTTCTAACAGAGAGCGAAGCACTCATGAAGGGATGCCAGATCAATCTGCATACCGATGAGACCCCGCCTGCGTACATTTCCGTGGATGTGAAGCAGATCAAACAGGTAATTCTGAATATTATCAAGAATGCGCTGGATGCCATTAATGAACACCATGACGAGAACATTACAGGCATGATCGATATTTCAGCCCGCGATAACGGAAAGCATATCAAAATCTGTATTTCCGATAACGGGGGCGGCATGGATCAGAACACCTTAAATCATCTGTTCAATCCGTTCTTCACAACGAAGGAGAGTGGAACGGGTCTTGGACTATCCGTGAGTTACAGCATTATTAGAAATCATGGTGGTTCGATCGCAGTGGATAGCCAGGTCGGCGCCGGAACGGAGTTTGTGATTACTTTCCCCAAGCTGGAGGTTTCGGAAGTTTAAAGTTAGTTGCACCTAGAACAATCTTAAATGAATACGAGAGCAGCTGTTCCGATGGAATGGCTTTTTCTTTTTTGGGAGGATCCATGATGAAATGGACAATAGAGAGTGGCCTAACCCCTGAACATATTCATTGTGATGCCATATTTGTTCCCGTTACAAAAACACAAACAGTGGAGGGCGGTATTTCTGGATTTTGGGATCCGCTGCTGAAGGACTTGGAGGATAGCCGGTTGTTTGACGGCACTCCTCATCGGACATTCGTATGGCCGGAAAGTTTCCGTGGCAGAACGCGACTGCTCCTGTTTATAGGGTGTCCCGAAGGCATACTGACAGCTGAACAGCTGCGGTTAGTAGCGGCTCAAGCGGCTAAGATCGGCACTAAATCAGGTATACGCAGTGCTGCGATTCAAATTCCGCGAACGATGGTCAGCAGCATGGCTGAACAGACGCCTCGGGATGCTGCGCAGGCATTAACGGAAGGTTTTATCCTCGGAAGCTATCGAAAGTCTCAGTATAAGCGTGATGCTTCTGAACGAACGGAGATTGATGAAATCGTCTATTATATGAAGGAAAAAATGGACGCAGCATTTGAAGCACATTGGGCAGAAGGTGTGTCTCGAGGCGTAGCGGTTGGGGAAGGAACCTGTCTGGCACGTGATTTAACGAATCTGCCTGGCAATATGCTCGTACCGGATGATCTAGCCGGAAAAGCCCTCCAGCTTGCCGAGAGGTACGGTATGGAAGCTCAGATATTGGACGAGAAGGAACTAGAGGAGAAGGGCATGGGCGGGCTTCTGGCCGTAGGTAAGGGCAGCATCCATCCCCCGCGCATGATCGTGATTCGTTATCAGGGGCTGACTACGTGGAATGATGTGATCGGCCTGATTGGCAAGGGGGTCACGTTTGATACGGGTGGTGTGTCCCTGAAACGGGCGTCCGGGATGGAGGATATGATTAGCGATATGGGCGGAGCAGCTACGGTGCTGGGCGTAATGGAAGCGCTGGGACGGATTCGCCCGAAGGCCAATGTGGTGATGGTGATCCCGTCTGCCGAGAATGTGATGAGCGGCAGCGCTTATAAACCCGGAGATATCATTACTACGCTGAGCGGACGTACTATCGAAGTGCTCAATACGGATGCAGAGGGCCGTATTGTTCTTGCGGATGGAGTAACGTATGCCAAGGAGCTTGGTGCGACGCGCTTGATCGATGTTGCCACATTGACCGGGGCGGTTGTTTCGACGCTTGGAGACGTAGCTACAGGGGCAGTTACCAATGATGAGGCCTTTCTGGAGGAGCTGATTGCCTCTTCCCGGAGGGCAGGTGAGAAAATTTGGCCGCTGCCGTCTTATCCCGAATTCTGGGATAAATTGAAGAGCGAGGTAGCGGATATACGAAATCAAGCCGGTCGCGACGCCGGAACGATAACGGGTGGTCTTTTTGTGGGCACATTCGCTGATGGACTGCCATGGGTGCATTTCGATATTGCAGGAACAGCGTACTTGTCCAAGGAGAGGGGAGTCGATTCCAGAGGGGGGACCGGCGTGCTCGTTCGTACCATCACCGACTGGATATGCAAGCAGTCGTGATTTCCTTTACAAAAACGTGCGCCCTGGAGGACAGTTGTGCTTTACTTTTCAACCGGCATTCAAGTATGATGAAGAGAAAATTGCCGAGAGGAGTTTAGCTTAGAATGATTAAGAGCAGCCAGACAAAAATTGTAGACTGTACCATTCGCGACGGCGGACTGGTGAACAATTGGGATTTTAGTGTGGAATTCGTACAAAATTTATATGCAGGCCTGAATGAGGCTGGCGTGGACTATATGGAAATCGGTTATAAAAATTCTCCTAAGCTCTTGAAGGGTGCGGATCAAGCCGGTCCTTGGCGTTTTCTGGATGATGAGTTCCTGAGAGAAGTCATTCCTCATAAAGGCAAAACCAAACTGTCTGCCCTTGTGGATATCGGCCGCGTGGACGAAGACGATATTTTGCCGCGCGAGGAAAGTCTGCTGGATCTGATCCGCGTAGCTTGTTACATTAAAGATGTGGATAAAGCGCTGGCGCTGGTTCAGACCTTCCACGATCGGGGTTATGAGACTACGCTTAACATTATGGCGCTTTCCAATGTGATGGAGAATGAGCTGCTGGAAGCTTTTGAGATGATCAGGGAAAGCGTCGTGGATGTGGTATACATCGTTGATTCTTACGGAAGCCTTGATCATAAGGACATGGAATACCTGGTTAATAAATTTAAGACACATCTGCCGAATAAGCGCCTTGGCGTTCATACCCATAACAACATGCAGCTGGCATTCTCCAATACTCTGGTTGCTGCCGACCTTGGGGTTGAGCTGCTGGATGCGTCCGTGTACGGAATGGGACGTGCGGCTGGCAACTGTCCGACCGAGCTGCTGGTTACCCATCTGAAAGGGACCAAGTACGAGCTGCGTCCGGTTCTGGATATTATCGAGCGTTACATGATTCCTCTGCGCGAGAAAGAGGAGTGGGGTTACATTATGCCCTACATGATCACAGGTACGCTGGACGAACACCCACGCTCCGCTATGGCTCTTCGCGCTTCGGATGATAAGGATAAAATCGTGGATTTTTATGATAAATTGACGACGCCGGAAGTAACTTTCGACAAGAACAAATAAGGATGCTCCTGGCATCACGTTATTTCTCACGGTTAAAACAAGGCAGCATCTTTCCCTCGCGGAAGGATGCTGTTTGTTTGCTTTCGTTGTTCATATTAATTTCCATAAAATACATGTTGAAATTATACTTTCAGCGTGGTATATTTATTTTTGTCTTCAAAAGACAACATCATCATCGGGACGTAGCTCAGCTTGGTAGAGCACCTGGTTTGGGACCAGGGGGTCGCATGTTCAAATCGTGTCGTCCCGATTCGCTTACGTTTTAGGACCTCGCAAAAGTAATCAGAATATGCCCCGAAGCATAGCGTCACTTTTGTAGGTTAATATGCGGGTGTAGTTCAATGGTAGAACTCCAGCCTTCCAAGCTGGTAGCGTGGGTTCGATTCCCATCACCCGCTTAGCTTTAAGAAATGCTTGAAACCCTTGTGCCACAAGGGTTTTTGTTTGCCCTTTTTTCGACATACGACTTTCTATATAAGGGGGCATGATTAGGGGGCAAGTTTGATCCATTTTGGATTCAGCTCCTCTAACTGGTCAGCTACAGACCGATTAATGGCTTCAGATCTATGTATGTAAATGTTGGCCCTCGTGTCCATCTTCGTATGTTGCAATCTCTCCTGTATGGTTTTGAGATCCATGCCGCACTCTCGCAGCAGCATCTTCTTGACGTCACCCTCGATCTTATTTCCTTCTTCGTCCAGCGTGATTTGTTTCACGATCCATATCGCAGACCTCTCATGATCAACGTCAGGCCATTCTACTGCCAACAATTCCCCCGCCTAAAGCCTCCAAGGATTGCCCCGGTAAAAATACAGCCGCCAGTGAGCAGGGAGGGTATAGAGGGCTGTCAGGAGCTTCACTTCCTCTTGTTTTGTATAGGCGTGTTTTCTTGATTGAATCAGTATCCGGATCTAATCTCTGAGATATAGCTCTTTCCTTGAAATTAGGATCAAAAAACTCCAATTGTTTTTTCTTGAGAAATATCAGTAATGTTGGTCTCCGGAGATGAAGTAGAAGGTTGATGAACTCAGTTAAGAATGGGCTCAAGGAAGTAATTCTGATCGGAAAATTGGATTGGGGCGGTTGTGAGTAAGGGCGCTGATTCTTAGAGTCATTTCTTAGGTATAACGAACTGGGATCCCCTAATAATAACGCCTAATTTTTATCTCGGAATGGTTCCGGTTTGTTTGATACAAGTTATTCGTCCACCCCCAAAATGTGCATTTGACATATAGATATGATCATACACACAGTCATGAAGTCTAAGGGAAGGAGGCGTAAATGAAGGATGGCAGCTAAACGTAAGTACAAATGTTTAAAGGCAAAAAGAAAATACAAATATACCAAAAGAATTAAAAAAACAGTTTTTCGTAAGAAACCCCTTTGTAAGAGGCGGTTATCAATGTGGTGTTTATTAAATAGAAGAAAGCAAAATCTTCAAGCTGCAATTGATCAGCAAGCCTTACAAGCTGCAATACAGGAAGTTAAATCCGAAATGAAGGCTGAGTTAGATAAATGGTGTGAAATGCAGAGATCGCTAAGCCAGCCAGGTATTCAAGGGATTTCAGGTCCGCAAGGGATACAAGGTATTCCGGGAGCTCGAGGAGAACGAGGGATTGATGGATCTGAGGGTCCCCCAGGAATACAAGGCCTTCCGGGATTACAAGGAATACAAGGAGAGATAGGTCCTCAAGGAATACAAGGAGAGATAGGTCCTCAAGGCCCTCCTGGACCTGTAGTAATTCCTGAAGTTACCATCTCGCCTACGACAAACCGTTATTTTTATCAACCGGAAACAGATTTGGATTTAACCATGTCGGTTACAATTCCAGCCAGTTTTTTCACCAACGATTTGGGGGCTCCAGTTGCGGATTTCTCAGCACTCGACCCCAATAGTTTTAACAATCTTTATATAAATGGAATTCTTCAGCCGGGTAATTCGTATGATGTAAACCCTACCAGCTTATTATTTCCGGCACAAAGCACCATAATCTATGCGGGAACCCCTATCGTTTTAGAAACAGTACAGCTAACGGCGAATGTTACTGTCTAGTAATTTTTAGAAGAATGCCCTCACTTCTCCCGAACCCTCTGCATTTATTGTACAAGAGGATCAGGCATGTTTTCTAAGTTTTGCTTGAAAATCTGTATGATTCTCAAGAATGAAGGGAGGCGATGAAAATGCCAATAGTACCACCGTATCAAAACAGTAGAAGATTCACTGCTACAGCGGGTGCTGGAACGGGAACAGGAACAACATTCGCGATTGCAGCAACAGCGTTTATCAATGATGCAGGAACAGCTGCCACGGTATTTCCGAGTACGTTCAACTATTACAACCTTTATGTGAATGGTATAATGCAAACGGCTGACGTTTCTTCTGTTACAACAACGACGATTACCATCCCTGATGGCGACACGTTAGATCCTGGAACTCCACTTATAGTTCAATTCGTTGTCTCTTAATTCATGCTGGTTTTCAAAGAAAGACCTGCTCTGATTTTTAAACGAGCAGGTCTTTTCTCTGATTTCAAACCAAAGGGGAATTTTGATCCTTCCCGGATGACTTTGTCGGTACTCCTAAATCAATGGATAACGAACATCGAACCCTGACCATAAGGCTGTTTGATGAATATGAAAATACGGAGTTAACAGGGATTGTCGTTCTGATCCACACGTTTAGACGAGAGATCAAATTGTCCATGGCTGAAGGTGAATGGCATTGGATTAAGATCGATGAAATTGAAAATAAATTACGAAGGCCCCACCTTCATTTTGAAGTGCCCCCCTTTTTGTGGACCGTTTGTCGCCTTTGACAGAAGAACAAGCTTTGAATTATTTGAAAAGCAGCACATAATGAGGTTTGGGCAACCTCTCAAAATGATGCTAAAGATCTTGCAATGAGAGCAGGACAAAGTTTCTTTACTGGACCTGAAAGTCATCGTGCAAACGGATATAATGAGACCTACTACTATTACCATTACCATGGAGGAAAAGATACTAGTCGCCAGATTGGTCATATCTTTTACGGAACAGCAGGTAGCTTGGGGCTTCAAAAAAGAAAACAAGTTAATCTACAAAGGATAAGTTCTTACTCTAGTACCTTCTTAATATTATTCAAAACACGGATTCATTAATTCTAAATAATAAGAGGTTTATAAAATGCAAATAGATATCCAAAAACTTTATGATAAGTATATGACTTTAGACATTCCCAACCCTTTTAATTTAGAACAGATCGATCAGATTCTAAAAGATAAATATTTTGCTGTAGAAACGGATCTTGAAAATTTTTCAGGACTAAGATTTGACCCTTACGAGAATTTTGATGAAGCAGTTAAAGCATATAGTTTTAGAGATAAAAGGGGTATTAAGGAACTTTTTAAACTTAATTCGGAAGAATATGATGAATCTTTAGTCCCTAATGGAATTAACTTAACTGTGAATTCAAAAGATAATATGTATATTTCAGGTGGAACCGAGATAGGTGGCTCTAATTTGTTATCTATTGAAACAGCAATTTTTTTTGGAATTGATAAGGAAGAAATGACACTGGGCAATGAGCGATTCGAGGACTATTTGGTTGCTCTATATTTGGCTGGATATATACAATTCGAAAATGATACAATATTAGAAGATGTTTACAAGCGATATAGGGATAGCTACTTGTTAGAATATTATGGTCCTTCAAGTGGTCGTGGAGGAGAGAAATTGTATTAAAGCAATGTTAACCCATGGATATGTACAAAATTGTAGGATAGCCGATTCAAGTCAATTCAGATAATTGATTCGCGTTCATTCTTTTATCGACATAAATGCCTTTAGGTATTTGTATCTTGGTCTTTGATTACTTCTATTTCTGCTTTCATGCATCGAAGATGTCGTAACTCAGCGTTGGTTATCACACCAATAATTATGGTACCCCCGATAATGATTCCAATAAAGGTAAACATTATGCCCTATGAATAAGATCAAACAACTCGATCATTATTCTTCACCGTCTTTACCTTTTTGCCTAAGTAAGTGTACACAAATGGAACGAAGTAACCAATTGCCACTAATGTCTTTCGCAGATGCCCCTTTTACATCCCAAAATTATCTGTTATAATGGCGATAATTTCATTCCAAGAATGCGAGGTAACCCAGTCCAATGAAGTAAGACACCCTTTTCTCTAAACAACTGCATGTGGTTTTGCAGGCGCTTCTCTACGGCGGTAGAGGAGAGATTTGGTGTGTCTGAAAAATGTGACCGGGGTACCTCTTTTTGTTGTGTAGAAACGGTGCTCTTATGTAATACAATCACATATACGGAACGAACTTACAGCTTCCGCTAACGGCCCAAGTTATCGAGTTTATCTCCATAACCGTCAAGGCTGGCTTGGAATGAACAGCCGAACGTTAGTGGCTGCTTGCTGTAGATCGTCCCGTCTTCAGCTCCATCATCCTCTTTAAACATCCGCTGCAGGCTATCGCTTGCGGTTTTTTTATGTTTTCCAAGAGAGAGGATGAGGTTATATGACCATGATTTTAAAAGCAAAAGATATAAGTATGGAACTGCAAGGAAGGCCGCTGTTTGAAGGAATTCAGTTTGAGGTTGCGGAAGGAGAACGGATCGCGCTGTACGGACGGAATGGTACTGGTAAAACGACGCTGTTCTCCATCTTGGCAGGCGAGCTCGAACCGACCTCGGGCGTAGTGGAGACGATTCTGCCGAGGGAGCGCTGGGGCTGGCTTAGGCAGCAGGATGAGCCGGATGAGGGAAGCATGAGCGCAATCGATACGGTGCGAAGCCGCAGTCATGCTTCGCTATGGGAGTTGAAGCTTGGGCTTGCCGGTGTAGAGCGGCTGATGAATAGCGGGGACAATGAGAGCATGGAACAACTGCTGGAGCAGTACGGAAATCTGCTGGAGCGCTTCGAGTCCCAGAACGGGTTCCAATGGGAAACCGAGGTGGAGAAAGCTATGACGATGCTGGGAATCGGGCCAGAGGTGTGGCCTGTTCCCTACCGCGAACTCAGCGGAGGACAGAAGACGAAGGTTATGCTGTCGGCCCTGCTGGTATCCGCTCCGAAATTTCTCCTGCTCGACGAGCCAACGAACCATTTGGATAATGAAAGCCTGGTCTGGCTGGAGCAGTGGCTGGTATCGTCCTATAAGGGAACCGTGTTATTTGTGTCTCACGACAGGGAGTTTATCGACCGGGTGGCAACCTCCGTATGCGAGTTGACACCAGACGAACTCAGGCGTTACCGGGGAGGTTATACGGATTATCGCCGGGAAAAAGAACGGGAGCTGCGCGAGCAGGAGACGCTTTATCGCAAGCAGGAGCTGGCGCGCAAGGCGCTGGAGGAGTCGATCCGTAGGTACGAGGAGTGGTTCCATAAAGCGCAACTGATGCGGCCGGGGACGTACAGTGGACGTCAAGATAAACCGCCAGCTTACTACCAAAAGCAAAAGGCGAAGAAAAACCATACTCGACGATATCACGCCAAGGAGAAGGCACTGGAACGGCTTGAAGCCGAACGGGTAGATAAGCCGCGCAGCGGTCCCAAGCTGAACATGGAGCTGGAGGGGGAAGCTTTTGGTGGTCGCACGCTTCTCCAGGTGAAGGATGTAGGTTTTGGATATGGGGAAACCCGTCTTTTTGATAAGCTGACCTTCTATTTAAACCGAGGCGACCGGTTGGCCGTAAGGGGACCTAACGGAAGCGGCAAAACGACGCTGCTCAAGCTGCTGCTGGGAGAGATCGATCCGCAGGAGGGACGGATCACACAGAATCCTTCAATCCGGATCGGCTATTTCTCACAGGAGCTTGAAGGGCTTGAGCCCGAAACCACACTGCTGGACAGCCTGCTTGTCATACCGGGCATGACGGAGAGCCGTGCACGCACGCTGCTCGGTTCGTTCCTTTTCCGAAGGGACGATGTATTTAAGAAGATGGGGCAGCTGAGCATGGGGGAGAAGTGCAGAACGGCTTTTCTCAAGTTATATTTCAGCGGAGCCCATCTGCTTGTTCTGGATGAACCCTCGAATTACTTGGATGTGGATACCCGCGAGGTAATTGAACAGGTGCTCGTGAACTTTCCGGGTGCGATTGCGCTTGTATCCCATGACCGGTATCTGGTGCGCCAAATCGCCAACCGGCTGCTGACACTGAAGCCTGGTGAAGCTCCGGTATGGTTTGAGGGGAGCGTGGACGAGGAGGAAGAGCAGGCCTCTCGCATTGGTGTCATCAAGGGGGACACAGAGAAAGATAACCGTCGTATGGCGCTTGAATACCGGGTTCAGGAATTGCTGGGCCTATCAACCGACGAGATAGAGGCGGGGGAAGAGGCGAACTGGCTTGCTGAAATCAGAGCACTTCGGGCTGAGCTAGCCAATCTTCAAGCGGATAAATAAGCGTTGTTGACTAAAATTGAGCCGATAGGGTTAAAATGGGGGAAATGAAACTTGCCATATCCCGCAAGGTTGCATATAATAAACCCTATATATTTGTATAAGACAAAATGCGTCGATGGAGAAAAGTAGCTAGTGCCTCTTTACAGGGAAGAGATACCATGGATTGAGAGTGTCTCTCAAAGAATCAGGCTGGCGAAGTTCGCTCCGGAGCAGTTCCTTGAACACGGCATGCTGCCGGTCAGTAGGGGATAACGGGTCCGATTCGTTACGTCGGTCAAGTGAGCATGATAAGCCATATCCAATCCAAGGGTACAATGGTCTTGGCAAGGATAGGATGGCATGTTAACAAGGGTGGTACCACGGTCTCTTCGTCCCTTTTCGGGAGGAGAGGCCTTTTTTTGTTTTCAGTACAATGATGGAGTTTACAAAGGGGTGTGCGAATAGCCATGAAGGAAAAATTAGAAGCATTGAAGCAGGAAGCATTGGCGCAATTGCAGGATGTCAACGATCCGCAGCAGCTGAACGATTTACGGGTGAAATACCTTGGCAAAAAAGGTGCCCTGACTGAAATACTGCGCGGAATGGGCGCGCTGAGCGCAGAGGAGCGTCCTGTCATTGGCCAGGTGGCCAACGATGTGCGCGGTGCGATTGAGGAAGTCATCTCCAGCAAGCAGGAGGCCTTCCAGCAGCAGGAAACCGAAGAGCGTCTGCGTGCGGAGAAGGTGGATGTAACCCTTCCGGGACGCAAGCTCACCCAAGGCGCGGTTCATCCGCTCAGCAAGGTCATTCAGGATATCGAGGATATTTTCATCGGCATGGGCTACCGCGTAGCGGAAGGTCCGGAGGTGGAGACGGACTACTTCAACTTCGAGGCATTGAATCTGCCGAAGAATCATCCGGCGCGCGACATGCAGGATTCCTTCTATTTGACGGAGGATTTGCTGATGCGTACGCAGACATCCCCGGTGCAAGCCCGGACGATGCTGTCAATGCAAGGGAAGGCGCCTGTCAAAATCATCTGCCCGGGACGCGTATTCCGCCGGGACGACGATGACGCGACCCATTCATTCCAGTTCCATCAAATCGAGGGACTGGTGATCGGTGAGAACATTCGCATGAGTGACTTGAAAGGAACGCTGCTGCAATTCGTGCAGGAGATGTTCGGCGATAACACGCAGATTCGACTGCGTCCAAGCTTCTTTCCTTTCACCGAGCCGAGCGCGGAAGTGGATGTATCCTGCGTGAAATGCGGGGGCAGCGGCTGTCGCGTATGCAAGCAAACGGGCTGGCTTGAGATTTTAGGCTGCGGAATGGTTCATCCGAAGGTGCTTGAGATGGGCGGCTATGACTCTGAGAAGTACAGCGGATTTGCATTCGGTATGGGCGTTGAGCGCATTGCCATGCTGAAATACGGTGTGGATGATATCCGTCATTTCTTCAACAACGATGCAGCATTCTTGAATCAATTCACGCGGATTTAATTTAAACGATAAAGGGAAGTGAACAGACAATGAGAGTATCAACCGATTGGTTGTCCGATTATATTTCGCTCGAAGGTGTAACCTCGGAGGATTTAGCGAGCCGTATTACATCAGCCGGTATTGAAATCGATGTGATCGAGAAACGGAATCAGGGCATTAACAAAGTTGTCGTAGGCTACGTCAAGAGTAAGGAGAAGCATCCTGATGCAGATAAGCTGAATGTGTGCATCGTGGATGCCGGTCAGGAGGAAGATATCCAGATCGTTTGCGGAGCAAAAAATGTGGATGCCGGCCAGAAAGTGCCCGTAGCGCTTGTAGGCGCGAAGCTTCCCGGCGGCATGGATATCAAGAAAGCCAAGCTGCGCGGTGTTCTTTCCCAAGGTATGATCTGTTCGGCCAAGGAGCTTGGCATGAACGACAAGCTGCTGCCCAAGGAACTGCAGGAAGGGATTCTCGTTCTTCCGGCTGAAACCGAGATCGGTAAGCCGATAGTGGACGTGCTGGGTCTGAACGATGAGATTCTGGAGCTGGATCTGACGCCGAACCGTTCCGATTGCCTGAGTATGCTGGGCGCAGCATATGAAGTGAGTGCTATTCTGGGACGTGAACTGAGCCTTCCAAACCCTGAGAAAGAAGTGATGGAAGTTCATGATACAGCTGCGGATCATATCTCGGTTACAATCGGTGCAGCTGAGCAGTGCAGCCACTATGCTGCGCGCTATATTACCGGAGTAAGAATCGCGCCTTCCCCACTGTGGATGCAGAACCGATTGATGGCAGCGGGCGTGCGGCCGATCAACAATATCGTGGATATTACAAACTATGTCATGCTTGAATATGGCCAGCCGCTGCATGCTTTTGATGCGGACCACTTGAAGGACGGCGCGGTTCATGTACGAATGGCTGAAGCCGGTGAAACGATGGTAACGCTGGACGGAGCAGAGCGTCGTCTGGAGCCGCATATGCTGGTTATTACAGCCGGTGGAAAACCTGTAGCTCTGGCAGGCGTTATGGGCGGCCTGGACTCCGAAGTAACGGACGGTACGGTGAATATTCTCCTCGAATCGGCTAAATTCGATGGCGGTACCGTTCGCAAAACATCCCGTCAGCTCGGCTTGCGTTCGGAAGCAAGCTCGCGCTTCGAGAAGGAAGTGGATCCAGCGGCAGTCATACCTGCGCTGAACCGTGCAGCGGCGTTGATGGCGAAATATGCCGACGGTGCCGTACATCAGGGGATTGTCGAGGCAGGCAGCGCTCATGCCGAGCCGACCGTTATCACGTTGTCGCTGGAGAAGCTCAACCGGTATCTGGGCACGGAGCTGTCTCTGCTTGAGGTAAAAACCATTTTCTCGAGATTGCATTTCCCGAGCGGTGATGCAGGCCAAGGATTGGTGGATGTTCAGGTGCCGTCCCGCCGCGGCGATATCGTGCTGGATGTGGACTTGATTGAAGAGGTTGCCCGCTTGTATGGATACGACAACATTCCGACAACGGCGATTGAAGGTCCGACAACACCGGGCTCCTTGACAAAAGCGCAGGCTATTCGCCGCTCGCTTCGCCGGCTGCTGACACATAGCGGCTTCCAGGAGGTTCTGGGGTATTCATTCATTCATCCGCAGCAAGCGGAAATGTTTACTTCTCTTGCGTCAGAAGGTACGGCAGTTAAGCTTGCCATGCCGATGAGTGAGGACCGCAGCGTGCTTCGCACTAGCCTGCTGCCACAGCTGCTGGATATCGCTGTGTATAACCATAACCGCAAACAGCCGGATCTGGCCCTGTTTGAAATAGGGAACTTGTTCCATACGTTAGAGGAGACGCTGACGAAGCAGCCGCTGGAGCGTCCGGTTCTCGGCTTGCTCATGACAGGCCGCAAAGGAAACAAGCAGTGGAATGTGCAGCCTGCCAAAGTGGACTTCTTCGATCTGAAGGGAGCGCTTGAGACGGTACTCGACTATCTTGGAATACGCGTTGAGGACATCACTTACGTGGCAAATAGCCCGGAAGGATTCCATCCTGGACGCTCCGCTTCCGTATATACGGGTCAAGGCGAGAACCAGCAGCTGCTTGGTGTACTGGGACAAATTCATCCGAAGACGCAGCAAGAGCTGGATTTGGAAGATACCTATGCTGCCGAAATCCTGCTTGAGCCGTTGTATGATTTGACCAATGCCCGCGTCGCTTATCGCGATCTGCCTAGATTCCCGGGAATGGAGCGCGATCTTGCCATCGTGGTCGATGAGCAGGTTGAAGCCGGCTCCCTGATTCAAGTCATCAAGGAGAATGCAGGCGAGCTGCTGCAGCAAATTCAGGTGTTTGATGTCTTCACCGGCAGCAAGCTTGGGGAAGGCAAGAAGAGTGTTGCCATCTCCTTGACGTATCGTCATCAGGAACGGACGTTGACGGACGAAGAGGTTGCCGAGGTTACCGAAAAAGCAGTCTCAGCGCTTCAGCAAACTTTTGGCGCAGAATTAAGAAAATAGCAGGAATTGTGAACGCCCGCATCGAATCCATTACATCAGAGATTCGATGCGGGCTTTTTTGCTCTAAATGGAACTGGGATTTGCATCAGGATGCCCGCAGGGTACATAATTATAAGCACAAAACTGTGTTATCATATACCAAACTTCGGTCTGTTTTCTTGAGGTTCGTCTCCAGATGTTATCTCATATATAATGAAGAAAGAGGATAGACCATTTCAGACATCATAGAATCTACACATAATAGAAGGAGGGCACAACTGTGACTACACCGGACCGTAAAAGCGTTACCGTAGACATCTACGGAACTTCCTATAAACTTGTTGGCAATAGCAGTGATTATACTAGACAGGTAGCGAACTATGTGGATGACCGCATGCGCACCATATCCAAGGCGCATTCCAGGCTCGATACCCCGCGCATTGCCGTCCTGGCCGCAGTACATATGGCTGAAGAAGCTTTACAGAAGCTGGAGTATCAGAATGAAGCCAAACAGATGACGGCCGAGCGCAATGAACTGCGTACGGAGCTTGCCAAGGTGCAACGGCTTCAAATCGAGCAGCAGGAAAGACACCGGCAGCAGCTGGAACAACTGGAGCAAAGGCTGGCGGAGCAGTCTTCCTTAGCTGAGAAGTACAGAATTTCCACTGAGAATTTAACGAGTGAGTCAGAGCGAACCAAGGAGCTGCTCCAGAAGGAATCGAGCCGGGTGGAAGAGCTGCTGAAGGAGAAGCAGCAGCTTGAAGCACGTCTTAAGGAACAGCGGGAGAAGCTGGAGGGCGGTCATAAGCAGGCGATTGAAGATATGAAACGCCGTTATGAAGGGCAAATTTCGCAGTTGACGGGCACTCACAAGCAAGCGCTGGATAAGTTGGAGCAGACTCATCGGGCAGCAGTGAAACAGGCCGAAGAGAAGCAGGCTGAACACTTGAAGAAGCTGGAGAGCTCCCATAAACAAGAGGTGCTCCAGAAGGAGCAGCAGCACTCGAAGACCGTTCAGGATTGGGAACAGAAGTATACGAAGTCTATGCAGGATCTGAAGCAGGAGCACGCGAAAAGTGCGCAGGAGTTAGAGCAGCGGCACGGAGCAACCGTTCAGGATCTGGAGAAGCAGCTCTCGGAGCAGCGCAATCGCGGAGGGCAGCTGCAGTCGCGATTGTCGACCACGGAGAAGGAACTGACTGCCGCTAAAGCGGAATCCGTGAAACTGAAGGAAGAGCTGCAGCTGTCCAAACAGCAAGGGGATGCCTCTCAGCAGGAATTGCGATCCTTCCGGACGAAGGCGGAAGGACTCGCGAAGGAGCTTGAGGGACTGAAGCAGGAATCCGGCAAATCGGAGGAAGAGCGTCGCCGTCTCCAGAAGTTAGTGGTGGATGCGAATCAGACTTCACGCAAGCAGCAGGAAGAGCTGCAGCGTCTTAGCGGTGAGCTTCAATCCTGGCGTACCCTGGCTGATCAGCGTAAAGAGGAAACAGGCGAGCTGGAGATGAGAATTGTTGAGCTGATGGAAGCGAACGAGAGCCTGGAAGAAGGAATGAAGGGGCTTCAGGATGAAATCCACGTCATGAAGGATGAGGCTGACCGGTCTATTTCCGAGCGCAGAACGGCTCAAGAGGAACTGAAGGAGCTGCAGCTTCGCTATGAAGAGCTGGAGAAACTCAGCGAGGAAGCGGGGATTCGAGAGGAAGAGACAAGCAAACTGTACGCTATGCTGGAAGAAGAATACGATACAGTGTCGAATCAGCTCGAGGAGCTTCGCAAAAAAGCGGCTGCAAGTGAAGAGCATGGACGTGAGCTTGCAGAGCAGTTAAGAGATTCGGAGGAGCGAGCCGCGCACTGGCAGAACCAATACCAGCAATGGATGGAGGAGCGGGAGCAGCTTGCCGCTGACCGTGAGAAGCTGGCTGCAGAGCGGGATGAGTGGAGACGCACGCAGCTCTCTCTTGAAGAAGAGCTCCAGTCCTGGCAGCAGGAAATTGCCTCTGCACGTCAAGCCTGTGAACGTCTGGAAGGCGAGAAGAGTGAAGCCACGCAGCAGTATTCCGATCTTGGTGAGCAGTACGAACTGGTCATGCATCAATACCAGCTGCTGCAGGCAGAACAGGAACTGAAGGCGGAGCAGTCAGCGCTGCTTGAAGAAGAACATCGTAAATTAAAGGAAGAGTATGCTAAGCTCCAAGTTGAATATAACGAGTGGATCGAGTTGATTGAGCAGGATCAGCGTTAGGCCATGGTGAAGATTTGAACCTGAAAAAAACCTCCGAATCAGCAGAGGCAACTCTGGCGATCCGGAGGTTTTATTAGGATGCTCTATTCTTCAATGATGATTTTGGAGATCATTTTGCTGTGACCGGCTCCGCACATAATGGAGCAGGAAACTTCAAATTCTCCAGCTTTGTCGGGTGTAACAACTTTGCTGTTATTGTTGCGGTCAAGCTGAAGGCCAAGCGCCGGAATCATGACGCCGTGGTTGCCGTCTTCATTCTCGTAAGAAATTTTCACGGGCACGCCCTTTTTCAGATGATATTCTTCCTGGTCGAATTGGAAGTTGGATCCCTTTATAACGAGCTCTGCTTCAGGCGCCACGCCGGTATCCGAAATTCCGGAATTTCCTTGGGTTGCCTCCTGATCTTGGCCGCAAGCAGCCAATACAAAAAGGAGCATACATGAAACAAGTAGTGCTATGCCTTTTTTCACTATAATCTCTCCTGACTATGAAATAATGGTGAATTTATTTTTTCCAATCTTTATCATAGCGCAGAAAAAGAGATTATGCACAGCGGTGTTATGAAAAATTAGTGAACGTGAAGCGTTTGCAACGAAGGTTATGGATTACGATATAATGTAGGGGAAGCCTGAGTATAGGGAGATAAGGACTTCTGCGGCCATAATGGACAACCCCCTGTTCATATAAGCAACAGGGGGTTGTTGTGGGAGATGTAGTGGAATGAGCCGCAGGAAACGATTCATTCAGGAATAAGGGACTGAGGAACAGACCTCCAACAGAGTCGGATGACTTTGCCTCTTATTCCTTGTGGCTTTTGCCTGCTTCATACGGTGTGGAAATCGGAATGAACAGATCGATGATCCCGATGACCAGTGCTGCAAGCAGCGCACCCAGTATGGAGACGGTGACGCCCCCGACAATGAACTGAGCGAGGTAAATCACAAGCGCACTGACAAGGAAGCCCACGATTCCGCGTCCAAACGGCGTGACTTTTTTGCCGAAGATGCCCTCGATAGCCCAGCCGAAGAGGGCGATGACGAGTGCAAGCAACAGGGCACTTCCGAATCCGCCGACGGAGAATTGAGGGACAATCCATCCGACAACCATAAGAACGAGCGCGGCAACGATAAATCGAACGACATGCCCGAGAAATTGCATGGTACCTGCCTCCTTAGAATAAGACTGGAATGTTACGCAGAATTTATTTTGTTCAATAGGGCCGCAGGTTATGTGTGGAAGGTTTTTGGATTCCATGGCGAATTCCCTCGGCATTCGATATAATATAGGCATTGATTGAGAGGAGTTGTGAACTTCTTGAACGACAAGATTTTGCAAACTTTAGAATACCGGAAAATTTTAAATACATTAACACAATACACGCAAACATCCATGGGGAATTTGAGGGCCGAGGCGTTAAAGCCTGAAACTGAGCTGGAAGCTGTAAAGGATCTGCTGGCGGCAACCGATCAGGCATATACGGTAGACCGGCTCAAGGGTAATCCATCTTTCCGCGGTATAACGGATATTAACGATGCCTTGAAACGCGCGAGAATTGGAGGCACGTTGAGCCCCCACGAATTGTTAGCCACATCGAACACGATTCACGGGTCACGCCGTATCAAGCGGTTTATCGCGGCCCTTCATGAGGATGAGCAGATTGAAATTCTGTTTAATCTTAGCGATCTTATCTCGGAGCAGAAGCCGCTGGAGGATGCGATTCGGCTCTGCATTGACGATGCGGCTGAGGTTCTGGATTCGGCGAGTGCAGAGCTTTCGCAGATCCGCCGTGAGCTTCGGGGCGGGGAGGTCCGGATTCGGGAGAAGCTCGAATCCATGATTCGTTCGCAATCGGTGGCCAAGATGCTGCAGGACCAGCTGATTACGATTCGCGGGGATCGTTTTGTCATACCCGTTAAAGCGGAATACCGGTCGCATTTCGGCGGAATCGTACATGATCAGTCAGGATCGGGTGCCACGCTGTTTATCGAGCCGGAGTCCATTGTGGCCATGAATAACAAGCTTCGCGAGACCCGGATGCGGGAAGAGCGGGAGATCGAAGTGATTCTGCAGAAGCTGACTGCCCAGGTGGGTGAGCAGGCTGATTTGCTGTCCATGGACTTGGATTTGATCGGACAGCTTGATTTTATATTTGCCAAGGCACGTTTGGCTCATGTGATGAGGGCGTCTCTGCCGCGAATGAATGACAGAGGGTACATTAAGCTGCGCAAGGGCCGACATCCGCTTATTCCGATGGACCAGGTTGTACCGCTTGATGTGGAATTGGGTAATACCTATACGTCCATCATTGTCACGGGTCCGAATACCGGCGGTAAGACGGTCACACTCAAAACAATCGGTTTGCTAAACCTGATGGCGATGTCCGGACTGTTTATTCCTGCCGAGGAAGGCAGCCAGATGTGTGTATTCGATGCGATTTATGCGGATATTGGCGACGAGCAGAGCATTGAGCAGAGCCTTAGTACCTTCTCGAGCCATATGACCAATATTATCCGGATACTGGGTCAGATGACGCAGAAGAGTCTGGTGCTCCTTGATGAAGTAGGAGCAGGTACGGATCCGGCTGAGGGCTCCGCCCTCGCGATTTCCATTCTGGAGCATATCCACCGCATGGGCTGCCGAATGATTGCGACCACGCACTATTCAGAGCTCAAGGCTTATGCCTACGAACGCAAAGGCGTTATTAACGCCAGCATGGAGTTCGATATCAACACCCTAAGTCCGACTTACCGGCTTCTGGTTGGTGTGCCTGGACGCAGTAATGCGTTTGCTATTGCAGAACGTCTCGGTCTGCCAGGATCCATTCTTGAGTTTGCCCGCGGTGAAGTGAAGGAAGAAGATCAACGGGTGGAGCATATGATTGCTTCCCTTGAAGAGAATCGGCACACTGCTGAAATGGAGCGTGAGAAGGCAGAGCAGGTCCGCAAGGAAATGGAGGAACTGCGTGTCCGTCATGAGCACGAGCTTCAGAAGCTGGAAGAGCAGAAGGACAAACTCGTTGATAAAGCTCGCATGGAAGCGAGACAGATCGTGGATAAGGCGCGAAGCGAAGCGGAGGAGATCATTTCGGATCTGCGCAAGATTGCTCTGGAGGAAGGGGCTTCTGTTAAAGAGCATAAGCTGATTGCGGCTAGAAAACGTCTGGATGATGCCGAGCCGCAGCAGGGCAAGAAAACAGGAGGCCAGCGCTCGGCTAAGCAGCAGCGCAGTATCGAACCTGGCGACGAGGTTCGGGTATTCAGCCTGAATCAGAAGGGCCATGTTGTGGAAATGACTGGCTCCAAGGAAGCGGTCGTACAGCTTGGCATTATGAAGATGAAGGTCGCCCTGGATGATCTGGAGTTATTGTCGAATCCGGCGGCGAATGCCAAGCAAGCACCGAAACAGCATGCGACGATCCTGAAGCGGACTCGTGATGCCAACATTCGCAATGAACTGGATCTAAGAGGAGCGAACCTGGAAGAAGCGCTGATCGAGGTTGATCGTTTTATTGATGAGGCTTTTCTCGGTAACCTTGGTCAGATTTCCATCATCCATGGCAAGGGAACCGGTATTTTGCGGACCGGAATCCAGGATTATCTGCGTAAGCATAAACATGTGAAGAGCCATCGTTTGGGCAATTACGGCGAAGGCGGCAATGGCGTAACGATTGCCGAGTTGAAATAAAGGAAGCCAGAAATCAGGAACCGTTTTCTCCTTCAGTTCGTATAACATATCATCTGGGTTTAGAACAACGGGATGCGAAAGGTGCCGCATCCCGTTTATATCGGGGAGGAACATAGGGTAATGACGGAAGCGATTGATCATTTGCTGACCCATCCGCTGGGTGTGCTAATCGGCTATTTCTCGGTTGCGATACTGGCACTTATCGTTTACTTGTATTGCTTTGAACTGGTTACGAAGTACAATTGCTGGGATGAAATACGCAAGGGAAACGTAGCTGCAGCGATGGTGACCGGCGGTAAAGTCTTTGGTATATGCAACGTTATGCGGTATAGCATCACGGCCAATACGTCCATTTACGGCATGATTAAATGGTCGTTCTTTGGGTTTATCCTGCTGTTATTGGCTTATCTGCTGCTTGAATTCTTGACGCCGGTTTTCTCGGTTGATGAAGAGATTGGCAAGGATAATCGCGCAGTAGGTTTGATCGTACTTCTTATCACCGTATCTTTATCTTACATTATTGGAGCGAGTATCACTTAAGAGCTTCGGGAGGAAAAGGACGATGAAATATTTACCGCGGATATTGTTTGCGGCCGCTTTGATTTTTTTTGTGTCAGGTATTGTATACTTAATGTCTCAATAAAAACAACTATACAGGGCCTGCAAGGCCGTTTGAATAAGAAAGGAATGAATACCTATGGAACCGACGGTTTGTCCATGGTGCCAAAGTGAGATTGTATGGGATGAGGAGATTGGTCCAGAGGAAACCTGTCCTCACTGTGCTAACGAACTGAAGGGCTACCGTACATTGAATATCGCATTGGAAGGCGAGGATGCAGAAGCCGATCAAGAGGAACTGGATGAGGATTATGAAGCAACCGAGGAGGAAGCTGTTGATCTTCAGCGTATATGGGGGTCGGAGAACGAATCGTTGTCATCGCTGCGAACTGTGGATAAATACGGGGAGGATCATGATTTGTTTGCATTCGAGGAGACCGTGGAAGCGATCCTGGATGAACAAGATGAAGTACCGGAGTGTTTGCATTGCAGAGAATACATGCTCCATGCAGGTACCCAGCACGTGAGCGGGGAAGGCTTCCAGCCGGTTAACGCGGCTTTGATCCGTGGACCTATTCTGCAGCCGCCATATGAATTGAACGTATACGTATGCCCAGGATGCTTCCATGTACAGTACAACCTGGCCGAGAACGACCGACTTCGGATGATTAAGAGCTTTATCCATAAAAAGGAATAGAGTCTGTGAATAGGCGCTGTTTGGCGTCTCACGGCAATTCAAGGGAACTGCATGCTGCAGTTTCCTTTTTTTTTGTTCATGAAGTGGAGGAGTGAAGGGTAAAATACCCTGGACTTCAAGTACGAGAGCAAGGGAGGGAACTGTATATGAAGTTGACAAAGGACCCCCAGGCCATGCTTCTGCTATCGGTTCATGGTTTGTTTATTCTATCGAGTGCATTGTCGGGTACATTCCTCAATGTTTACCTCTGGAAGAGCCGTCAGGATTACACCATGCTCGGATGGTTTACTATTGCCCAGCAGGTCGCATTGGGCCTGACATTCTGGGCAGCAGGCAAGTGGGTGAAGGAACATAACAAAATGAACGCACTTCGTCTGGGGATTGCGGTGTCCGGATTATTTTATCTATGCGTGCTGTGGGCAGGCCGGGATGCGGTCCATTATATCTGGCCTCTTGGCCTGCTGTTCGGCGTATCCCTGGGCTTATTCTGGCTGGCCTTCAATGTGGTTTATTTCGAGATATCGAATGCAGAGAATCGGGATTGGTTTAATGGCTGGATCGGACTTCTTGGCTCTGTGACAGGAATCATAGGACCATGGTTGGCAGGCTGGGTGATCACATGGATGCACGGGGACGAGGGCTATCGACTTATTTTTACCGTGTCGTTGGTCATATTCGCGGCGGCTGTAGTGCTTAGCTTTTTTCTGCGAAAAAGGCCTGTACAGAATGACTATAATTGGCTGGAAGGCCTGAGACGCTTGAAGGAGGGCGGTGTGTGGAAATATGCGGTTTGGGGCTTGGCTGTACAGGGAATGCGGGAAGGCGTATTTTCCTTTCTCATCACATTGCTTGTGTTCGTGGCTACGGATCAGGAATCCAAGCTGGGTCAATTCGCATTGATCACTTCTGCGGTCTCGTTGGTGAGTTATTGGGCCTGCGGCAAATGGTTCAAGCCTCAATTCCGCAAAATCGGTATGCTGGTGGGGGCCGTACTCATGCTGCTGGTTATTCTGCCGTTATTACTGGCCGTTAATTATACTACGCTGCTGGTCCTTGGAATCGGTACCTCCTTGTTTATTCCGCTGTATATGATGCCGGCCATATCGGTTAGCTTTGATCTGATGGGATTGAATCAAGAAAATGTGGAGAAGCGGGTGGAACTGGTTGTACTGCGGGAGCTCAGTCTGACCCTGGGCAGAATTACGGGGCTGCTGGTATTTATTCTGGTGTTGTCGATCAAGCAGGACACCTTAACCATAACACTACTCTTGCTGTTCCTGGGGGCATCCCCGATCGGATCATGGCTGTTCATGCGGAGGTTATTCCCTTCCAAGGAACAAGTAACCTGATCGCTTGATCAGGGATGAGGGTGTGGGAATCCAGAACGGCACACTTCATGAACCACGCCACCACATTACACATGCGAAGAGGGTATCTCCAGGGCACGCTGGCAGGCCCTAAATGGAGTTACCCTCTTTATTCTAAATTATCTTCAGGTCAATCGGACGTGTTAAGGAGAACCATTTCAATTCCTCGGGCTCACGACCGGCAATCGTCTCAGCCAGCAAATCGGCAGCAATCATGCTGTAAACCGTTCCATTGCCTCCGTACACCTCGATAAAGTAACTGTGCGGATATTTGGGGTGCTTGCCAATCAGGGGAATGCCATCCTTGGTTGAGGCGAACACACCAGCCCAGCTGCAGGCAATTCTTAAGTCAGCCAGATGGGGAAAAAGCTGCTGTATCTCGTCCAATAGCCTCCGGCCTCTGACCTCGGCGTACTCTTCAGGCTTACCTGAAGGAGGAAGCGCTTCGTCCAAGCCCCCGGCAATGATCCGCTGATCCGGCGTTGTGCGGAAATAGAGATAGGGGCGATTCGTTTCCCACAAGAAAGATCGTTCATGCCATGAGGACAGATCGGCGACAGGTTCCGTGAGAATGGCGTAGGTGTTTAGCAGTTCAGCGTTATGATCCGGTTTCCATTCCTGAATAGTATACCCTGTGGCCCAGATTACTTTTTGGGCCAGAACGCTCCCCTGATCTGTAATTACGGTGACGTCGCTGTCCGTGTACCGGGTATCCGTCACTTCACTGTTTTCGTATATCCGAAGCCCATCCTGACTGGCATCCTGCAGAAGATGATGTCCGAGGCGGTAGGGATCTACTTCGGCGTCACCATGCGTATAGATGGCTGCTTCTTTCGAAAATGGAAAATGAGCCTTTATATCATCGCGGTTCCAATACTCCACGTCAAAGCCTCTTCGTTTCAGCAGATCATATTCATGCCGAAGCATGCCGACGTCTTGGGGAGTACTGGCATAATAGAGGCTGCTCCGGGGAATCAGGCCGGAGTCTCTGGAGAGGCTGTTTGCGATATCGGTAAGCCTGCGAACCGCATGGCTGCACATTTTGTAGAAGGAAGTGCCGCGATGGTCATCGAACTGACGAATCAGATCCGTCAGGGTACAATCGTTGGAAAATTGCAATAGCCCCGTATTGGCAGAGGTGCTGCCTCCACAGACGCGTCTTTTTTCCAGCAGAATGGTGTCCACGCCCTGCTTGTTCAGGACGTAGGCCATTAGTGCACCACTAATGCCTCCGCCAATGACGAGAACATCACACTTCATCTGCTCGGTAAGTGGAGGGTATTTCTTTACGGGTTCGGTATTTAAAAACTTCCATGGTGTTGTTCCGCCTGTCAGCAACATGACCCTATACCTCCTCATTATCACAACCATTTTAATTTGGACGTTCATTCTGTATTTCATGACAGCTTACAACATAGATTTCTGTAAAGGTGGCATACTAGTTCCTGTGCAATCTAAATGGAAAGGGGAAATAACCGTATGACACCGAATCAACAATTACAGCCTCTAACCTCTAAAGAATTGGATTATATTGCGGACTGCATCTCCAACGAGACGATGCTGGCCAAGCATTGCGCTGCAACAGCGGCAGCCAGTCAGAATCCGGCCATTCAGCAAGCGCTCCTTGGATTCGTAAGCCGGCATGAACAGCATCTGGATACTTTGGTGAACTCTCTGCAGAGCCACATCCAAGTCGCACCGACCCAACCTCAATAAGTGATGCCCTTTGTAGCGAAGAAGTTAAATTGTTAAAGGAGGAACTACCTATGGCAACAACAAACGGATCTTCATTCCTGCCGGAACAAGATATGCTGGACCCTATCCTGGGCGAGCTGAAACGGACCG
This sequence comes from Paenibacillus vortex V453, assembly GCF_000193415.1. Lineage (NCBI taxonomy): Bacteria > Bacillati > Bacillota > Bacilli > Caryophanales > Paenibacillaceae > Paenibacillus > Paenibacillus vortex. The sequence goes on along the minus strand of NZ_ADHJ01000044.1, from coordinate 135,431 downwards.
TTCGAGAGTACACGACAGCAACGACAGAGTCCTCCTGTCCTGTTGTCCGTCAGATGTTTACGGATTTAACCGCAGATACGCTGAAGCTTCAGGGTGAGTTTTATACGATGATGAAGCAGCAGAACATGTATACGTCGGGCCCATACGCATTGAAATATGATGTGGACAAGCAGCATAAGCAAGCACAGCAGTCCATACAGAAGGCCCATGATACCATTAATCAGAAGACTGCAGGCATGGGTACTTTCTCACATAGTCCCAATGTTGCCAGCCATGCAACAAACGTACCGCCTACATCTTATATGTAACCCACTATTCCATTGCTAACTCAACTATGAAGCCGATCGCATTCGCAGCACCCGCTGCAGGCATGCATCGGTTTTTTTCTTTTGCACATCCCGTGTAAGTTATTGTAATATAAGTATTAATCTCTGTTCCGAAGAACCTGAGGATGGATTATGAACGGTTATTCGGAATAAGTGCTGGAGGATACGTATATGGAAGAGCTAAGCGAATTGAAACTGAAGGTGCTTGACCTGCTGAAAGAGGACGCGAGAAGATCGCCAGCTCTGCTCTCTACTCTTCTGGGTGTAGATGAGGAAGAAGTAAAGACCTCCATTGCGGAGCTTGAACGAGATCACGTGATCGTTAAGTATGCGACCGTTGTCAATTGGGGCAAGGTTGAGGACGAGAAGGTAACGGCGCTGATCGAGGTTCAAATTACACCTGAGCGCGGCAGAGGCTTTGAAGGAATTGCAGAACGGATTTATTTGTTTCCTCAAGTGAAATCGGTCTATCTTATGTCTGGAGCCTACGATCTGCTGGTCGAGGTGGAAGGCGCGAGTTTGCGTGAAGTGGCTAATTTTGTTTCTGAGAAACTGTCGCCTATTGATTCGGTATTATCGACCAAAACGAATTTCATTTTGAAAAAATATAAACAAGACGGGATTATTTTTGAAGAACGTCAAGAAGACAATCGTCTCCTGATCTCGCCGTAAAGGAAGCGTGTGCTATGATTTTGAACGAACAGCAGCTTGCAGAAAATAACAGGAAATCGATGAGCTCCTATTTGGCGCCAAGTGTCAGGGATATTCAACCATCCGGAATTCGAAAATTTTTCGATCTTGTCAGCGGAAATAAAGATATTATTACGCTTGGAGTTGGCGAGCCTGATTTTGTAACACCGTGGCATGTAAGGGAAGCTTGCGTATACTCTCTGGAGAGAGGCTTTACAGGGTATACATCAAATGCCGGTATGCCCGAGCTGCGGGAGGCCATTGCGGAGTATCTGAATGACAGCTTCCAAGTCACTTACAATCCGGCTAATGAAATCATCGTTACCGTAGGCGGCAGTGAAGCGATCGATCTGGCCCTGCGTGCCTTGATTGTTCCCGGCGATGAAATCCTCATTCCCGAGCCTTGCTACATCTCATACTCGCCGATTGCTTCAATCGGCGGCGGGGTGCCGGTTGGCATTGAAACCACGGCCGAACATCAATTTAAGCTGACGGCAGAGGCGCTGGAAGCGCAAATCACACCCAAATCCAAGATCCTGATTCTATGTTATCCGAGCAATCCGACAGGGGCGATCATGACCTATGAGGATTGGCTTCCTATTGCGGAAGTCGTGGAAAAGCACGATTTGATTGTGATCTCCGATGAAATTTATGCTGAGCTTACGTACGAAGGCAAGCATGTCAGCTTTGCTTCTATGCCGGGCATGATGGACCGCACCATATTGGTGAGCGGCTTCTCGAAGGCATTTGCTATGACGGGCTGGCGTATGGGGTATGTGTGCGCTCATACGGATCTCATTGCCGCCATGCTGAAGATTCACCAATATACGGTGATGTGCGCACCAGCCATGGGGCAAGTCGCTGCGCTGGAAGCATTGCGTAATGGCTTGGGGGGAGAAGGATCGAATGGTTGAATCGTATAACCAGCGGCGCCGGCTCGTTGTTCAGGGGCTGCGTGAGATTGGTCTCGATTGTCATGAACCCCAAGGAGCATTCTATGCATTCCCAAGCATTAAGGGAACCGGCCTGTCCTCGGATGAGTTCGCTCAGCGATTGTTGACGGATGCAAAAGTGGCTGCTGTGCCCGGTACTGCTTTCGGTCTGGGCGGTGAGGGATTTATTCGCTGTTCCTATGCTACATCCATTGCCCAACTGAATGAAGCCATCGAGAGAATGGGCAATTTTGTGGAAAAAATAAAATAGACAAGGAAATCGTTGAACAATTTCCTTGAATTAACAAAAATTTCACTTTTCATCAGTAGAAAATATGTTATAATTTTATTTTGGGGGCAGAATTTTACTTTCCAAGGAGGGATCACCAGTGTTTTGTGATTATGAATTGTCAAACTACCGTGGTGACTTTACGGCTGAAGACAATAATCACGGTAAATGGTCAATTAAATCAGCCAAATCCACTCCTCAGGAAATTACCTTGGAAGACGAAATTCACATGCTTCGCCGGAAGATGGAACAGATTTTTTTGGAAGAGCAGTCCTTTACCTCGGAGATCGTTATCGAAATCAGCAGTTTGCTGGATTTGAAGATCAATGAATATATGAAAGCTCATCCCAAAAAGAAACTATAAATGAACTATAGTCATCAAATAAAACAAGGCTGTTCCTGAGTGAAGATCCCTCAAGGAGCAGCCTTGTTTGTATATGATTCTTCTCTAAGTGATATGAGAATACTCTCCTGAAATGATGGAGGGACTTGTGCAGACGGTTTACAGTGGGAGCGCTATCCGAATTATGCTATAGTGGAGCATAAATAGGGGAACCAAGTGTTCGTTGAAGTGATAGAATGCTGAATGGAGGAAGATGTGATGAAGGTTTACACAAGAACAGGAGATGCCGGAGAGACCTCGATTATTGGCGGCCGGGTGCCCAAGGATGATCCACGTATCGAAGCTTACGGCACCATAGATGAATTAAACAGTTTTGTTGGCCAGGCCGTCTTTCTGGCGCAGGAGGTGGATTTTGATGAGCTGTATCTTCAGCTTATGCGAATTCAGCACGAACTGTTTGATTGCGGGTCCGACCTGGCGTATGCGAGACCTCGCGAGGATAAGCTTAAGGTAAGTGCAGAGCTTGTCGATAATCTGGAGACCTGGCTTGATGCATTTGAAGAAAAAAATCCACCGCTCGAACGCTTTATATTACCGGGTGGAAGTGCGCTGTCATCTTCGCTTCATGTATGCCGCACGGTATGCCGCCGTGCTGAGCGGCTGACCGTTACGCTGCAGCGAACCACCGAGATCAACCCGGAGGTCCGCCGCTACCTGAACCGGTTATCCGATTATTTCTTTGTCACTGCACGGGCAGCCAACGCGTTTTCAGGAATCAAGGATGTTGAATATGAGCGCAGCGGGAAGGTGTTCCGTTAATCCATGGATTTGTATTATCCGCCAATCAGCTATGTCGTGTCTGAACGTGAAGATGGCATGCTGCTCAAGACTATTATGCAAAAACGAATGGGGGTATCCCGCAAGCTGATTTCTCGTCTCAAGTTGACGGAGCAGGGCATTATGCTGAACGGAACCCGCGTATATATAAGTGCTAAAGTGCAGACCGGCGATATAATTGAGATTCGTATGGAGCAGGAGCGATCAGACGACATGCTGCCTCAGCCGATGGAGCTGGATATTCTGTATGAGGACGGGCATTTGCTCGTGCTGAACAAACCTGCTGGGATCATTGTTCATCCCACAAAGGGACATTACACGGATACATTGGCAAACGGAGTTGTTCACTATTGGCTGGAGCAGGGCTGGAATTATCGGTTCCGGGCTGTTCACAGGCTGGATCAGGAGACTTCAGGCGTGCTGGTTGTTGCCAAGAATCCCTATGTGCACCAGCATGTCTCAGAACAGATGATAGCTGGCACCGTAGACAAGAGGTATATTGCGCTTGTTCATGGCACGCCAGCTTCACGGTCCGGTGATATTGAGGGGCCGATTGATCGGGATCCTCTAGAGCCGCATCGCCGGATCGTCACACCTGGAGGATACCCTTCTCTTACACGGTACAAGGTGTGCGAAACCTTTAAGTCCGCCTCCATGGTTGAGTTGAAGCTGGAGACGGGAAGGACACATCAAATTCGGGTACACATGCTGAGCATAGGATGTCCCTTAATTGGAGACCGGATGTATCGACATCCGGTTTATGACACACGGGTACAGAGAAATGACCAGGTCCAAACGATTGCACCGGAGGCAGCTTTAAATGGGGTCGTCCCCCGCACAGAGCTGGAAGCTGCCTCAATTCAAGAGCTGGACAGCAGCATTGGCAGGCAGGCGCTGCACGCAGCAAGCCTGACGCTGGTTCACCCGATTGAGGGAAGAACCATGGTGTTCAGTGCACCGCTGCCAGAAGATATGAAGTCCCTTAAGGCAGGTCTTGCACAAGAAGAAACCCCGGAGGGCGCTTCAATACATCATAACAACGAAGGAGAACTTAACGTATGAGCCAACTGAAAGTATATCAGTACCCGAAATGCGGAACATGTCGTAACGCTGTGAAATGGCTGCAGAATGAGGGGCACGAGCTGGAGCTTCAGAATATTTTTGAACAACCCCCGGAGAATGAAGAATTAGCTGATCTGATCGCGAAGAGCGGCCTGGAGTTGAAGTAATTTTTCAATACGAGCGGGGAAGTGTATAAGGAAATGAACCTGAAGGACAAGCTGCCGGATCTTTCCGATGAGGAGAAGATCGAACTGTTGTCCGCAAATGGAAGGCTGATTAAGCGTCCAATCGTTACTGACGGGAGAAAGGTTACCGTCGGGTTTAAACCGGAGTTATATCAGGAGGCATGGCAGAAGTAGAGTCGCGTCCGATGGACTGCACCCGGTGCCGGATTCGTCGTCAAAAGAGTGAAAAGCGGAGCGTCCTTGCGGTCATTGGCCCAGGGGACGCTTTTTCATTTATTTTACAAGAGTGGGGCCATAGTTAATCCGCAGTATGGAGGGGTGACTGGGTGCTGTGAAGCTGTGAATGGTCTGTGACAGGAAATTCAAAGAAATCCCTGTGGCAAGCCCAAGTCCTTACATGGATATGGTATAATGGCAGGGTGTATTTTAAAGAAATACCGAGAAGTTAAAGTTAGGAGCGATCATTACCGTGATACCCAATCAACAACCATCCTTACTGCTTGTAGACGGGATGGCTTTATTGTTTCGAGCGTACTATGCAACTGCCTCCAGCGGTTATATCCGCCGTACCAAGGCAGGAATTCCAACCAACGCGATTTATGGCTTCTTGCGGTATATGTGGGATGCTATCGATAAATTTCAGCCAACCCATGTAGCATGCTGCTGGGATATGGGCTCGAAAACGTTCCGTACAGAGCAGTTCGCCTCATACAAAGGGAATCGTCCGGAGGCACCGGATGATCTGATCCCTCAGTTCTCGCTAGTTCGTGATGTGACAGAATGCCTCGGAATTCCGAACCTGGGTGTCGTGGGTTATGAAGCCGATGATTGTATCGGAACGTTGGCCAGACGATACAGTGATCATATGAATGTCATGATCCTGTCGGGTGACCACGATTTGCTGCAGCTCGTAAGCGATTCGACTTCCGTTATTATCATGAAAAAGGGTCATGGCAATTACATGCACTATACACCGGAAACGCTTTATGCTGAAAAAGGTCTTACACCAAGACAGGTCATCGATGTAAAGGGACTTATGGGAGATACCAGCGACAATTACCCTGGTGTACGCGGAATTGGCGAGAAAACAGCCCTCAAGCTGATTCAGGAGTATGAATCTGTTGAAGGGATACTTGAGAATCTGGAATCGCTGGCAAAAGGGGTCCGGACCAAGATTGAAGCCGATTTGGAAATGCTGCATCTGTCCCGGGCTTTGGCCGAAATCCATTGTGAGGTTCCAATGGAATGTGAGCTGGATTTATGCCTTTTGAATGTTGATCACGAACGTGCACTAACCAAGCTGGAAGAGCTTGAGATGAAGAGCCTTGGTCATCTGTTTGGGGTGGCGGTGGTCTCCTAGCCATGAGCGGTAGAACCATAATCGGAGGAAAAGCATGCATAACCTGGGTTCTGCTCGGGGTCATGCTCTTCTTGTCGGCATGCAGCTCGAGTCAGACTCCTTCCAAGGAAGCATCTCCAGAGCCCACAGGGGATGAGAAGAAGGTCGAGGTCATCATCTCTGCAGCAGCAAGTCTCAAAGCTAGCTTGGAAGAGGCAGGACAACGGTTTGAAGCAGAGCATCCGAATGTTACACTGCGTTACAATTTTGGCGGTTCCGGCGCTCTGGGTCAGCAAATGGAGCAGGGGGCGCCTGTCGATTTATTCGTATCCGCAGCGGCAGAGCCCATGGAGCGATTGGTTGAGAAGGGAATTGTGAAATCCGAAGCTGTTCAGTTGATGTTTCGGAATTCGCTTGTACTGGTAGTCCCTGCGGGTAATAAAAACATCAAGCAGCTAACGGATCTGCTCAAACCGGACATTCGTGTTCTGGCTATTGGACAGCCGGACACGGTACCAGCCGGCGAATACGCCAAGGAGACTCTCCAGCATGAAGGTTTATGGGAGGATCTTGAGTCCAAGGCCGTATATGCCAAGGACGTTACAGCGGTGCTGGCTTATGTGGAGTCGGGGAATGCGGATGCCGGTTTTGTATACAAAACCGATCTGAAGAATTCCGCCAAGGCCGTGCTGGCGCTTGAGGTGGATCCGGACATGCACCAACCAATCGAGTATCCGGGGGCGGTTCTAACAGATGCCAAGCATCCGCAGGAGGCCAAAGAGCTCCTAGAATTTATGAAAACTCCCGAGGTTAGGGAGATCTTCACAACGGCTGGATTCGAGGTTGTGGGGGAGTCGCCGTGACCGAAGCGGAAGTGTTCTGGATGCCGGTATGGCTGTCGATAAAAACCTCACTGCTGTCCAGCATCATTGCATTTATACTGGGATCAACGGCAGCACGCTGGATGGCCCGGCGCTCGTTTGTTGGCAAGACAGCGGTGGAAACGGTACTGATGCTTCCGCTTGTGCTCCCACCCACGGTGGTTGGCTTTCTTTTGCTGGTCTTATTGGGGAGAAATAGCTGGATCGGTGCCGCCGCAGAGTGGCTTTTTGCCAAGCCCATTATTTTTAGCTGGGGGGCTGCGGTGATTGCGGCCATTGTGGTTTCATTTCCGCTTGTATATCAGAGCATGCGGGTTGGCTTCGAATCCGTGGATCCGGAGCTTGAGGATTCTGCGCGCTCGGCTGGAGCCGGGGAATGGCAGGTACTTCGCTGGATTACGCTGCCGCTCGTCCGCAGGGCGGCGATTTCAGCGTTCATTCTTGCTTTTGCCAGGGGATTAGGCGAATTTGGCGCAACCTGGATGGTTGCTGGCAATATTCCGGGCGTTACGCAAACGCTGCCCACGGCGATCTACGTGGCGGTAAGCAATGGCGAGAGTCAGCTTGCCTGGGCGTGGACGGCCGTCATCATTTTGTTCTCCTGGCTCTTGCTCGCGGCTTCGGGAATAGGCAGAAGCCGCGAAGGAAGCGGGCGGACTTGACGGGAGCACAATGTTTACATATGCTTCGAATAGAGCTAGTCAACAACTAAACAGAGACAAGGCACAGCACATCGTGGAGAGGATGGAAGAATGCATGAGTTTACTTGGAGCAATTGAAGCAGGAGGAACCAAGTTCGTTTGCGGCGTGGGCACGGAGGATGGAACGGTAGTAGAGCGTGTGAGCTTTCCGACAACAACCCCTGAAGAAACCATGGCAAACGTCTTTAACTTTTTTGTCTGACAAGGATATAGAGGCGATTGGAGTCGGTTCATTCGGACCGATTGACCCGGTGAAGGGCAGCCCGACCTATGGCTGCATTACGACAACACCGAAGCCGCATTGGAGCAATTACAATATCGTGAAGGCGTTGAAGGAACGCTTTGATGTTCCTATAGGATTCGATACAGATGTAAACGGTGCAGCTCTCGGTGAGTATACCTGGGGAGCGGCTCAGGGACTGGACAGCTGTCTTTATATTACGATTGGTACTGGAGTAGGGGCAGGCGCAGTGGTTTCAGGCGAACTGATCCATGGTCTGTCACATCCGGAGATGGGACATATTTATGTGCGCCGCCACCCGGAAGACCAGTATGAAGGAACTTGCCCTTACCATGCAGACTGTTTGGAGGGTCTTGCAGCTGGTCCATCGCTCAGCAAACGCTGGGGAGTTCCAGGGGTAGAATTGACACCGGATCATCCAGCCTGGGAGATGGAAGCCCATTATCTGGCTCAAGCGCTGATGAATTATGTGCTGATCTTGTCCCCGCAGCGAATCGTGATGGGCGGAGGCGTCATGAAGCAGGAGCAGCTGCTCCCGCTGATACGTACGAAGCTCCAGGAGCTGCTGGCGGGATATGTCCAGCATCCAAGCCTTCATGATGCCATTGATCAATTCATCGTACCGCCAATGCTGGGAGATAACGCAGGTCTTTGCGGTGCCTTGGCACTGGCCAAGCTGGCGGTGGATGAAGCGTAGAGCGTTCAAGCGTAACGCTTTATTTCTTGTAAACCATGAGTGAAAAAACCTGTTGGATTACGTTACAAAATATGGTATTATAGTTTCAACAGTATAATCGTTGGAACGGGAAGCACCTTTCTTGACGCTGCGGCGGAGGAGAGGTGCTTTTTTGCGTTGTCCTATCGTTGTGCTGAATGAGTAACGGGAGGCAGTGAGGGATGTTAATTGTGTTCATGAATCAAATGAGCGGAGCGGATGAGTCGGGTCATCTCCGTTCTGCTCAAGTATGGATCGGCGAGGATGAAGGAGTATGGCGGCTCGGTTGGCGGAATATAGAGCCGGACGGTGAGGTACTCGATGACGAATGGTATGAAGGGAACTCATGGAATGAGCTGTTATGTGTGTACCGACACCGATTGGCGATGAAGCTCGGGGAAGGATTTCGGCCGCTGATCGAGGGGATATTTCATGAACCGGGAGAGAGTGCCGGCAAGAATCTGGGCGTGCAGAAGCTGCAGTGTTACAGTGAGCTGTACGGCTCGGAGGAGCTGTATACAGAACTGTGCGCCTGGCGCAGAAGGAAGGCGGCATCCGGGAGAAAAGCACCTTACTTTATTGCTAGTAATCGGGTTTTGAGACTAATCAGTGCTTTTGTTCCCCAAACGGAGGAGGAGCTGCTGCAGCTTCCTGGAATCGGGGTTAGCAAGGCCTCGGAGCACGGAGTAGAATGGTTGGAAATGACGGCAAGAATCCAGCGCACAACAACGTTTCCGCTGAATTGGGTAGACGCGCAGCTGCAGGAAGAGGTGTTCTTATCCTGGCTGTACAAGCAGAAGGAACAGAAATATAAACAGGAGCTGGATCGCTTTCGCATTCGTCGTACCGTGCTGCTTGGCATAGCCGAGGGAGTGTCGCTAACCCAGCTGGAAGAGCGTACATCGTTATCAAGGCGGGATTTGGTCGAGGAATTGGAAGGGCTCGAGAAGGAGGGCTATGACACCGAGCAGCTGCTGCAAGTAGAATTGGATGAGATTACGGATTTGGAGCAGGAGACGGTATGGAAGGCGTTCGAGGAGCTGGGCGATACGTTTCTTAAGCCGGTATTGCAGCGCGTGTATGGACAATCTCCGAATGGTGATGAGGCTGGCGGAACGGAGCGGCTGTATGAGCGGCTTCGCCTGATGCGGATTCGCTTTCGCCGGGAAGAGCCCGGGAAGGCAAAAGTCGGCTAATAGGCATTAACGAAATCAGGACGGAATCTCCTATGAGCAAGGAGGTCCGTCCTGATTATATGAATCCTATATATCATATCCAGTCTTTTTTGCGGAACAAATAGAACATGAGAGCGCCGGCAAATACCATGATGCCGATAACAACATAATACGAATATTTCCAATGAAGTTCAGGCATATAGTCAAAGTTCATACCATAAATGCCCGTAATCAGCGTTAGTGGAATGAAGATGGTTGTAATGGCCGTGAACACACGCATAATTTCATTCGCCCGATTGGCGATACTGGATTGGTAAGCCTCGCGAAGGTTACCCATGAGATCCCGATAGGTCTCAAACGTTTCTGAAATTTTAACGGCATTCTCATAGATGTCACTGAAATATTTCTGCAGTTGGTCATCGATTAGCCGGAGATCCTTTTTGTTCAAGGTGTTGATAACTTCCTTCTGAGGTCCAAGGACTTTTTTTAGCCACAGGATTTCACTGCGCAGGCCGATGATTTCACTGAGATGAGATTTCTTGGTATGCATGAGGATGTCTTCCTCCAGCTTCTCGATCCGTGCTTCAATGCGGTCCCCGACAGAGAAATAATTGTCTGTGACGAGGTCGATCAACAGATAGAGGAAACGGTCAGGCGTGCTAACCTCATCCTCCCAAAGGAGCGGCTTCACCGAACGGAGTTCATGAATCTTCTGCTTGGTTACCGTAATAATAAAATGTCTGCCCAGGAAAACGTTTAATGCCCGAAGAAAAATTTCCTCGTCGTCAAACCGGATGCTGTTCACGACGATAAAATAATGGTTCTCATATATTTCGATTTTGGGACGCTGTTCCTCTTCACTGAGACAGTCCTCAACTGCAAGATCATGCAGGGAGAAGAGGGGCTGCAGCTCGGCTAAATCATCCACGTCTGCATCCAGCCAGTAGAAGCCGCTGGCCGGAGCTGTCAGCGTCATTTCGATGTCTTCAACAGGGGTAAATACACCCGAATCGACCAACCGGATTTTCATCTGATATCACTCCTTTGTCAATTACAAGCTGCTTGGTTAAGCAGTAAAGGCACAGGATATCAGCTAACCGGCGTACAGGCATAATCTAAGGAAGGGATGAATACGATAAAAGCGCATGAAAAATAACGCTGCCCTCTGCCGGTAAGCTGATCTTAATCCTATGCGGTTGTGCGTCTTGTGCATCCACTTTCTGGCTCGGGTCACCGTCCATCTTCCATGTCACCTCTTTCATACTCGGTTTCAAACAGCACTTGTCTAGTATAACGCCGGGTGTGGGACCTTTCAAGTTGAAATCCGGCGTATGCAAGACCCTAGTACAGGGTATGGGAGCCCACGGTGAAGTGTGACGGATTAAACGAAAAGGTTCTTGACGAACAATTGCGGATGATTTAAAGTAAATATCAATTACGAACCATGTTTGAAGACAATTGAATAAAGCGAAATCTTATCAAGAGCAGGTGGAGGGACTAGCCCTATGAAACCCGGCAACCGGCGGCAACATCGCACGGTGCTAATTCTTGCAGGAGATACGACGATTCTTATGAGCCGCGTATAGCCTGACAGATGAGAGAGGCGCATTGTGATACGTATATGATGACCTTTCTCTACTTGAGAAAGGTCATTCTTGCGTTTATACAGTCTAACGCTCTTTCTCACAGCTTAAATGGATGTATCATTTCACAATTTGAAGGAGTGAGCCCTTATGCCAATTAAAATTCCGGATGCCTTGCCGGCAAAGGAAGTTCTGGCTGGAGAAAACATTTTTGTAATGGATGAAAGCCATGCCTTTCACCAGGATATCCGCCCATTGCGGATAGCTATTCTGAATTTGATGCCTACCAAGGAAACCACGGAGACGCAATTGCTACGATTGATCGGTAACTCCCCTCTTCAGGTGGACGTTGTGCTTCTTCATCCCAGCTCCCACGTTTCGAAGAACACGTCGGCAGAGCATCTTGAATCCTTTTACAAAACCTTTGAGGAAGTGAAGAACCGCCGTTTTGACGGCATGATCATTACAGGAGCCCCGGTGGAGCAGTTGGAATTTGAAGAAGTAAATTACTGGAATGAGCTCACCGAGATTTTTGAATGGAGCAAGACGCATGTGACTTCCACGCTGCACATCTGCTGGGCGTCTCAGGCAGGGCTTTATTATCATTACGGTGTGCCCAAGTACAGCCTGGAGGAAAAATGCTTTGGCGTATTCCCTCATACGATTAATGAGGCGTGTACCAAGCTTCTTCGCGGCTTTGACGAATTGTTCTTTGTTCCGCACTCCCGTCATACGGAATTTCGGCGCGAGGACATTACAGGGATTGACGATCTGGTCATCCTGTCCGAGTCGGAGGAAGCAGGAATCTACTTGGTTTCAAGCCGGGACGGAAAACAGATTTTTGCCACAGGACATTCCGAGTATGATGCAGACTCTCTGAAGTGGGAATATGACCGCGATGCTGCCAAAGGATTGGACATTGCCCTGCCGCGCAATTATTACCCGAATGATGATCCAACCAGAACGCCTCCATCCATATGGCGTGCGCATGCAAATTTATTATTTACTAATTGGCTCAATTACTATGTATATCAAGAAACGCCATACGATATTGGTCCGCAAATATAGCAGCGTACAGGAGGAGAGTAAGTGATGGAGAAGAAACCATTAAGTATAGAGAGCCGGCTGGCACAGATCGGATCGGTGCAGGAGCCGGTGACAGGTGCAGTTACATTTCCGATATATCAAGCGACGGCCTACCGTCATCCGAAATTAGGGCAGAGCACGGGTTTTGATTATGCCCGCACGAAAAATCCCACCCGATCGGTATTGGAGGATGCCTGCGCAGAGCTGGAATCCGGTGATGCCGGATTTGCATGCAGCTCAGGCATGGCTGCGCTGCAGACGATATTTTCCCTTTTCGGTCAGGGGGATCATCTGATTGTTTCGCTGGATCTGTATGGAGGAACGTACCGGCTGTTAGAGCGGATTATGTCCAAGTTCGGCGTAACGGCGACCTATGTGGATACGAATGACATGGATGCACTGGAGCGGTCCAGGCAGTCAAACACGAAGGCTGTGTTTATCGAGACACCGACCAATCCGCTTATGATGATTACGGATATCGAAGCTGTCTGTACATGGGCAAGACATCATCAGCTCATCAGCATCGTGGATAATACACTGTTAACTCCATACTTCCAAAGACCGATTGAGCTTGGGGCAGATATCGTCATACATAGTGCCACCAAGTATTTGGGAGGACATAATGATGTGCTGGCCGGCATTATCGTAACGAAAGGCAAAGAGTTATCTGAGGAGATGGCTTTCCTGCACAATTCCATTGGTGCGGTATTAAGCCCGTCTGATTCTTACCAGCTGATGAGGGGAATGAAGACACTTGCGCTTCGGATGGAGCGGCATGAAAGTAATGCAACTGCGCTTGCTACATTCTTGACCACACACCCTGCGATTGGCGAAGTGTTTTATCCTGCACTGCCGGATCATCCGGGGCATGACATACAGAATCGTCAATCCAGCGGCAACACGGGCATCTTCTCGTTTAAGGTGAAAGACGCCCGCTATGTAGAGCCTGTGCTAAGACATATTACACTGATTGCGTTTGCCGAAAGTCTGGGCGGTGTGGAATCGTTGATGACGTACCCGGCCGTCCAGACTCATGCGGATATCCCGATTGAGATTCGCGAGGCTATCGGTGTAGATGACCGTTTGCTGAGGTTCTCGGTTGGCATTGAGCATGCGGAGGATTTGATCGCTGATCTGGATGCTGCCCTGAACGACAGCCATGGCTGAAGTGGAAGGGAGCACCGGAGAATGAGTATCAATAAAGGTCCATCAGGATTGGAGTCACAAGTCAACGGCAACAGCTTGCCGGGAAAAAAAGGTCGCGAAGGCGATGAGCTCCGATTTGAAACCAAATTGCTTCATTTCGGCGGAGAGATCGACCGGGCAACCGGTGCATCGAGTGTTCCGATATATCAAGCCTCCACGTTTCACCATGAGGATATTTTCAACCCGCCGCTGCATGATTACAGCCGTTCCGGCAATCCGACGAGACAGGCTTTGGAGGATTATATCGCCCTCCTGGAGGGAGGCGCGCGCGGCTTTGCCTACGCTTCCGGCATGGCGGCAATTTCCAGCTCATTCATGCTGCTATCTGCCGGCGATCATATGATTGTAACGGAGGATGTCTATGGCGGAACCTACCGCCTGCTGACCAGCATTCTGAGCCGTATGGGCATCGAGAGCACTTTTGTTGACATGACGGATTTGGATCAGGTGAAGGCGGCGCTCAAACCGAACACAAAAGCTGTGTATATGGAAACACCTTCGAACCCGACGCTGAAGATTACCGACATCGGTGCAGTGACGGATTGGGCGAAGGAGCATGGTCTGCTCACCCTGCTGGATAATACGTTCATGACTCCGTTTTACCAGCGTCCGATCGAGTTTGGCGTGGATATTGTCATCCACAGCGCCACCAAATTCCTTGGCGGGCACAGTGATGTGCTGGCAGGTCTCGCTGTTGCGAGAACACAGGAATTGGGAGACCAATTGAAGCAGCTGCAAAATGGTCTGGGCACCGTGCTTGGCGTTCAGGATTCCTGGCTGCTGATGCGAGGAATGAAAACCCTCAGCACGCGCATGGCTCATTCGGAGCAAAGTGCAGCCAAGCTGGCAGCCTGGCTGCAAGGCAGAAGCGACATTAAGCAAGTGTATTATCCCGGCCTGCTGAGCCATCCTGGTCGGGAAGTGCACGAGAAGCAGTCCAGCGGTTATGGCGCGGTGATCTCCTTCGATGTCGGCTCGGGCGAGCGGGCGAAGGAGGTGCTGAACCATGTGAAGCTGCCGCTTGTAGCGGTGAGTCTGGGTGCTGTGGAGAGCATCCTGTCGTACCCGACGATGATGTCCCATGCGGCCATGGGCGAGAAGGTTCGGCATGAACGCGGCATTACGGATGGTCTGCTTCGCTTCTCGGTCGGACTTGAGGATGTGGATGACCTGATCGCTGATCTGGATCATGCTTTTGCCGCCAGTCATGAAGTTCCAAGATGAAGTGATGAACTGAATATACGCTCTGCCAAATCATAGAATTCGGCATCCTGTCACGGACGGGATGTCGTTTTTGCTGGCGGAATGTGGTAGGATGGGATAGATGAAGTTTTACTGGTGCTTTGTAATTTTGTTCTAATAGGGAGGCTGCAAGAATGAGTGCGGTAAACCGTATTTTGGATAAAGCTTTACGCGGTGATCGTTTAGATCTGGAAGATACTGTTACGCTGTTTGAGAGTGATGAGATTGAGAAGATTGGACATGCGGCGAATGTTATGACAAAGCGTCTGCATCCCGATCCCATCACAACATTTGTTATTGGCCGGAATATTAACTACACGAACATTTGTGATGTATTCTGCCGTTTTTGTGCTTTTTACCGCAGACCCGGCTCTTCAGAGGGGTATGTTCTGCCTGATGAGACCATCTTCCAGAAGATTCAGGAAACCGAGGACGTGAACGGTACTGAAATTCTGATGCAAGGCGGAGTTAACCCGGATTTGCCTTTCACTTATTATACGGATCTGCTCCGCAACATTAAGAAGCGGTTTCCTAACATTACGATGCATTCCTTCTCGCCTGCGGAAATCATGAAGATGGTTGAGATCTCCGGGCTGACGCTGGAAGAGGTTATGCGTGAGCTTCATGCGGCTGGTCTCGACTCCTTGCCTGGCGGCGGTGCAGAAATTCTGGATGATCGTATCCGCAAAAAAGTCAGCCGTCTGAAAGGCACATGGCGCCAATGGATGGATGTTATGCAAACGGCTCATAAAGTCGGCATGAATACAACGGCTACGATGGTTATCGGTCTTGGTGAAACGATGGAAGAGCGTGCGCTGCATATGCTTCGTGTACGTGATGCGCAGGATGAATGCATTCAGAACGGTTACGATTCCAAGGGCTTCCTGGCCTTCATTCCGTTTACCTTCCAACCGGACAATACGAACCTTAAGCGTGAACGTGAAACACCGGAAGCGTATTTGAAGACAGTAGCGATCGGTCGCCTGGCCATCGACAACGTACCGAATTTGCAATCGTCCTGGGTAACGATGGGTCCTGAGGTTGGTAAGCTGTCCCTTACTTATGGCTGTAATGACTTTGGCAGCACGATGATGGAGGAGAACGTCGTATCTTCCGCAGGTGCCGTATACAAGGTCAATATTGAATCCATTATTCAATTGATCCGCGAGACCGGAAATATCCCGGCTCAGCGCAATACCCGCTATGATATTCTTCGTGTTTTTGAAGATAACAGCACCGTTGAGCGCGACTTTGTTATGCAGAACTAATCTTATACTTTCTGATTTGTTTAGGGTGGGCCGATGGATTTCGGCTCGCCTTTTTATTATGCAGACCATTTATTAGATATTCTCCGGACTTGCTTGTTTTTCCAAGCGAGAGTTCCGTATATCCCCGAGCGGGTCCCCATATACTGAAAAGGGAACTCGAAAGGAGTGATTCCATGGAACTGTTCAGCATTTCTGTCGGTACAAGGACGGAAGACGAGAAAAAGACGTTTCACCGTATATTGTCAGACAAGCAGAAAGAGCTACATAAACAATGCAAGCAGCTGAAATTCGCATTCAGCGCTTCGGATGACCGCGTTATTTGGACGTGCTCCGGCAAACTTCCGCTATCCTCATGGACCGTATCTGCCGACACGCTGCGGCGGCTCACTTCCGAAGCAGTCACTGCTTATATTATGGAAGAGAAGGAGCAGGAGATTGCTGCACGGTTGATGTTCTCGGAATTCGAGTTTGATGACGAGGAAGAAGCAGGGCGGATTCTGCAGTGGTTCCTCATGCTGCTGCAGAAGGAAGAGGGCCCGTCGGGGGACTTCTGGCAGAGCCGCAGGCGCAGGCTGTCTGAGGGCATCTATCAATGCCTTAACGAGTCACCGGAGCTTAATCTGGATGGGTTCATGACCTTCCGTCTTCAGTCCTATGAACAGGAGCTCCGCGAGATGGCGGAGTATGCAGTGGATGAATTTATGCTGGATCAGCAGTACGAGGAATTTGTGAGCCTGCTGAAATATTTTGTCTATTTCCAAGAGCCGAAAATGCCGCTGGTCCATGTGATTCATAAAGGGGATGAAGATTTTCTGCTGCTGGACGGCAATCTTCGGCCGATTGAGCGTCCTCGCGATGACGGACTTGTGATGGAGAGGCTTGATCAAGAGATGGAGATTGAGGATATGGTCGTCAGTACATTGATAGCCGTGTCACCGGCTCGAATGATTATCCACACGAGACAGCCGGAGCTTCCTGTCATTGTGACACTGGCCCATATTTTTGATAACCGTGCCGAAGTATGCTGCAGCTGTCCGGAATGCAGTGCACTTCTTGGAAGTGGTC
Source organism: Paenibacillus vortex V453 (assembly GCF_000193415.1). Taxonomy (NCBI): domain Bacteria; kingdom Bacillati; phylum Bacillota; class Bacilli; order Caryophanales; family Paenibacillaceae; genus Paenibacillus; species Paenibacillus vortex. Next base: position 118,265 of record NZ_ADHJ01000044.1, on the reverse strand, counting down.
GAATGATGACTTGACGTTTCGAAGCAGTCAGGATTATAATTACTGATAAATTCACGTAAAAGCTCTGACAAAGACATGAATCAATTCGGATTAGACCGCTCAGAGAGAGGAAACCTCGGCTGCAAATTTCCTCCGGTTCACCATTGGTTTACCCCTTTGTAGCTGTGTCGTCGAACCCGCACATCAAGATCAATGCGGATGAGTAGGCTTCACCGGTTCATGACCGTTACTTCATGCTGATGAAGGATCTTCTTGATGATGTACCAGGTACATCCATTGATGGAGAGATCGAATTAGGGTGGAACCACGGGTATAACACTCGTCCCTTCGCGGGACGGGTGTTTTTTGCATGTTCCGGCGTCTGACGGAGAGTGCACGGGTTTGTGAATCCGAGCGCTTGCTTGCGGAGGGAACTGGACTAACGCGTCCTTCATATATGGAAGAAACGTGAAAACCTTTTTTGGGAGGAATACAAGGTGGCTATTAACATTAAATTGCCTGACGGCTCTGTACGCGAGTATGAGGCAGGCAGCAGTATCGAAGATGTGGCTGCATCGATCAGCAGCGGGTTAAGAAAGAATGCAGTTGCGGGCAAACTGGACGGGATTGTCGTTGATTTATCAACGCCGCTGCAAGACGGAGCCTTGATTGAGATCGTTACGCAAGATACGCCCGAAGGGCTTGAAGTGATGCGTCACAGTACAGCGCACTTGCTGGCGCAAGCAACCAAGCGGTTGTATGGAGCAAAAGAAGTCAAGCTGGGCGTGGGTCCCGTCATTGAGGACGGCTTCTATTATGACATGGATCTGGAGGAGCCTTTGAATCCGGAGGATCTGCAAAAGATTGAGAAGGAAATGGAACGCATCATCGGCGAGAATCTTCCGATTGTCCGCAAGGAAGTAAGCCGTGCAGAAGCCCTGCGCGTATTCGGCGAGCTCGGGGATCCATACAAGCTGGAGCTTATTAATGCCTTGCCTGAGGATAGTGTCATTACAATTTATGAACAGGGCGAATTCTTTGACCTTTGCCGTGGACCGCATGTTCCTTCAACCGGCAAGATCAAAGTATTTAAATTGATGAATGTGGCGGGTGCATACTGGCGCGGTGACAGCAAGAATAAAATGCTCCAGCGCGTATACGGCACAGCGTTTGTAAAAAAAGCGCAGCTGGATGAGCATCTTCACCTGCTCGAGGAAGCCAAGAAGCGGGATCACAGAAAGCTTGGCAAGGAACTGCAAATGTTTACGTTCTCGCAGCTTGTTGGACAAGGCCTGCCGATCTGGCTGCCAAACGGTGCGAAATTGCGCCGTACCCTGGAGCGTTATATCGTTGACATGGAGGAGCGTCTTGGTTACCAGCACGTATACACGCCCGTTCTCGGAAACGTGGAACTGTACAAAACCTCGGGTCACTGGGAGCACTATCAGGAGGACATGTTCCCGAAAATGGAGATGGACAACGAAGAACTGGTCCTTCGCCCTATGAACTGTCCTCACCATATGATGGTGTATAAGAGCGATATGCACAGCTACCGGGATCTGCCGATCCGCATTGCCGAGCTTGGCATGCAGCATCGTTACGAGATGTCCGGGGCCCTGACCGGCCTGCACCGCGTACGTGCAATGACGTTGAACGACTCGCATATCTTCTGTCGTCCGGATCAGATCAAGGAAGAATTTGCGAGAGTCATTCAACTGATCATGACGGTTTATAAAGACTTCGGCATTCATGATTACCGTTTCCGCTTGTCGTATCGGGATCCTCAGGATACCGAGAAGTATTTCCAAAACGATGAGATGTGGGAAATGTCCCAGCGCATGCTGCGTGAAGTTGTGGAAAGCCTCGACATGCCGTTCTATGAAGCGGAAGGTGAAGCGGCCTTCTATGGTCCGAAGCTGGACGTGCAGATTCGTACGGCACTGGGCAAGGAAGAGACGCTGTCCACCGTTCAACTCGACTTCCTGCTTCCGGAGCGCTTTGAACTGGAATACGTTGGGGACGATGGTCAAAAGCACCGTCCGGTTGTTATCCACCGCGGTATTCTGGGCACCATGGAACGCTTTACGGCATTCTTGCTCGAAAATTTTGCAGGCGCACTGCCGCTGTGGCTCTCGCCTGTACAGGTTAAAGTGATTCCGGTCTCCAATGCTTTTGAAGACTACGCCAAGGAAGTGGCGGAGAAGCTTCAATTCGCAGGCATCTCGGTAGAGCCGGATCTTCGCAATGAGAAGCTGGGCTACAAGATTCGCGAAGCACAGCTTGAGAAGATTCCTTACATGTTCATCGTAGGTGAGAATGAGAAAAACGCGGGTGCCGTTTCCGTTCGCAAACGCGGCGAAGGGGATATCGGCGCGCAGTCGCTGGACGATATCATCCTCAAGCTTCGTGAAGAAATCAACACCCATGTGGTTTAAGTTGAAGTAAGAAGAGCAGCATGCAAACCTCTGCCAAGATGTATATTCTATTTGAGAAGTGGGAACCCTCGCTAGTAAGGGGGAGGTACTCACATGATCCAATGGAAAACATGGCAGAGGTTTTTTGCTGGTTTTATTTTATCAGCAGTCTTGTTCAGTGCAGGTTCTTCAACAGTAGATGCCTACAACTTGATTCTAAGCGAATCCTTCGAATCAACAGACACCAGGAATGTTTATGAACCTTACGGGGAAATTCAAGGCTCCGATTACATCGAAATGTCTCGGTTCTATGCGCTCCGAGTAGCAGGGTTCAGTGATATCAATAGATACTTGGAAATTCCCGATACAGCCAAGAGAAGTGAGCCTGACAAGAAGCGTGGATCCGTTCCTGTGCTTGCACCGAAGGATGATCAGGTGCTGCACACCGTGAAGGTAACCGCTACCGGGTACACGGCCGGTTATGAATCCACCGGGAAGAAGCCGGGACATCCGCAGTATGGAATTACCTATTCCGGTGTGAAGGTTAAGCGGGATCGAAATACGCTGTCAACGATTGCCGCAGACCCGGATGTGTTTCCAATCGGGAGCATTCTCTATGTCCCAGGCTATGGGTATGGCATTGTAGCGGATATCGGGTCTGCCATCAAAGGCCAGAAAATCGACCTTTACTTCTCCACAACCAAGCAGGTGTTTAAGGAGTGGGGTAAAAAGGACGTCGAGGTGCAGGTCATTAAGACCGGCAGCGGCAAATGTACGGAAGAAATGCTGAAGACGCTAGATAATGCAATTGAGACCTATCACTTCCTGCCTTCATCGGTGCTTGAAGAAGCAATTTAAGGCTCTTTAAGCACGCGCTCAAGGAATAAAGATTTCGGAATAATGACTGCTTGTTCTTCGCATACTACTTTTCGGGGGCAAAACCCCTGAAGAGGATGATGGTATTGCATAAGAACAGGGAGGTGAATACTGTGGCTAAGAAGAACAAGGTGCAAGAGAACTTTAAAACACCGAATGAAAAGTTTAACGCTGAGTTTGCTGAAGATACCAGCATAGCCAGCAACCCTAAAGGGAATTCCAAAGTTCAAGAGAACTTCAAAACACCGAATGAAAAGTTTAATGCTGAGTTTGCTGAAGATACCAGCATAGCCAGCAACCCAAAAGGAAATTCCAAAGTTCAAGAGAACTTCAAAAAACCGAACGAGAAGTTTGATGCTGAGTTTGGCGAACTGAACACACCAGGGGACCATTCTGCAAACCGTTAAGGTTTAGATGCCAGCGTCCGTTCGTGAAAAATAAGACCTCCGCTTTAGCGGAGGTCTTTTATTATGGTTAAATACCCATTTTTATCCACTCACTCGGTCTCAAGACGGAGATCACTTTCATTCCACCGCCGCTAACCGGTTCATTCCAATATGTTGTACACTGTAGTTAAATAAAAAAATGAATTGGAAGGCAAGGGGATGACCATGAGTAGAAAAGGATGGAGCCAGCTTAGCAGCGGATTGCTGCTCATTGGTATCGGCGTTCTGTTTCTTCTAAATCAGCTTGATCTTATAAATGTGGACCTTGGTTATATATTCTCGACCTTTTGGCCGGTGTTCCTTATCTGGTTCGGGCTGCAGAGTTTGATTTATGCCCGTGGAGGAGCCCTGTGGGGTGCTGTTGTACCCATCATTATCGGGACGTATTTTCTCGGAAGAAACCTGGATTTGGTTGATTTCTCATTTGGCGATCTTATCAAGTATGCGATTCCGATCATTTTGATTGGTTTTGGATTGCAGGTGATCTTTAAACCGAGACATCATACACCGCCACCTTCACCGCCAAGTCCGGATGATTTCAGTTCGCATCGCCGGGAGGACTATGATCTGCCTGAGCCGCCGGAAGCCCGGCCGCTCGATTCTTCCCTCGATGAAGAGTTCGAACGGAGATTCGGCAAGCCAGACAAGGCTGACAAGACCCATTCGGATCCAGAGCCAGCCTCTATGCACGATCGTGAACCAGGTAAAGGATATCGATGGGATGGACAGCAGCATGAACGCCCGCGCCAAGAGCGTGAGGATCGCAGTCGCTTTAGGGTTCATGTTGATTTTGATAATGACGGCAGAAGATACGGTGATGGCTCCGACAATACAGATCACCATCATGACCAATCCTGGAATGGTCATGATACGGTGAACAAGTCCTCTTTTATCGGGGACGTGCATATGGGTAAGGATTATTTTCAGCTGAAGCCAACGAATATTTCGCAGTTCATTGGAGATACGGTGCTTGATCTGACGAAGGCTCAGATTCCCTATGGGGAAACGAAGATCAATATCTCGGCTTTTATCGGGGATGTCAAGGTGTTTGTTCCGAATGATTCGGATATCGGCATCCATGTCACGACCAACTCTTTCATTGGCGATATGAAGGTGCTGGAGGAAAGCCGAAGCGGGTTTATGAGCAATGCCGGATTGGAAAGCCCGCATTACAGGGAAGCGGGTAAGAAGATTCGAATTATTGTTAGCGTGTTTATCGGTGATGTCAAAGTGAATAGGGTAGGATAACTGTTATGATGGGAATTTTGAAAAATACCAAATGGGTGATTTTGTTTTACTTTTTGCTGATTGGAGCCGGGGTTGCTGTTTTCCTGTATACAGCGAACCAATCCGGCTACATACATATTGAAGATAACCGGCTGTGGGTGTATTACACGGTCGGTGTCCTTCTGTTTACGGGGATTGCGGGATACATTGCAGGACAGCGCATTCAGCGCCCGCTGGATTTGCTTCATCTGAACATGCTGCAGGTTGCCAAGGGAAATCTGAATGTGCGGCTGCCGGCCATGGAAGACGGTTCTTTTGCCAGAGTGTATGATGAATTCAATGGAATGACGGAAGCGCTGGAGAAAAAAATGAAGCTCCTGCAGCGCCTGGGCGAGCAGGATGTCATTGAGAAGGAAATCGCTGCGGAAGCGGCGGTCCTTGAAGAACGGCGCCGAATGGCAAGGGATTTGCATGATACGGTTAGCCAGCAGCTGTTCGCGATTCATATGTCGGCCTCATCCCTTCCGGCGGTTCTCAAGCGAAATCCGGAACAGGGCGATAAGGTGCTGGGGCAGTTAATCGAGATGTCTCATGTTGCACAGAAACAGATGCGGGCACTGATTGCACAGCTTCGTCCCGTGGAATTGGAAGGCAGAACCCTGGAGGAGGCACTCGAACGGTGGTTCCCGGATTACTGCCGCCAAAATGGCCTGAAGGGCATGAAGGATGTTGAAATTTACGGAGGGGTATCGGATGCGATTGAGCATCAGCTGTTCCTGATCATTCAGGAAGCGGTTGCCAACATCGTGAAGCATGCGGGTGCAAGTCTTGTCAGCATGTCCCTCCGGGAGGACCAGAAACGTGTCATTTTAAGCATCAGCGACGACGGTGTTGGATTTGACGAGGTTGCAGGCAAGCAGGGCTCATACGGGCTGTCTACCATGCGTGAGCGCGCCGAGAAGCTCGGCGGGCAGGTGGATATCATAAGCAAGAAGGGTGCAGGCACAACGGTTCGCGTGAATATTCCGCTTTTTGAAGCAGAGGGGAAACAGGGATCGACCACGGAAGAGAGCAAGGATCAGGAAGATCGAGAAGAGCTGGAAGAACTGGCTGAGCCAGTGGAATAGAGAGGGGACAACATCATTATGGGTACGATTCGGATACTGCTGGCTGATGATCATGATATGGTTCGCATGGGGTTGAAAACATATTTGTCGCTGGACCCGGGATTTGAAGTCATCGGTGAGGCAGCGAATGGGCAAGAGGTTGTCGATATGTTGCGGAATGGAGATGAGGCATCGAGGCCTGATCTCATTCTTATGGATTTAATGATGCCGGTCATGAACGGGGCCGAGACTACACGTGCCGTCATGTCCGAATTCCCTGATCAGAAGATTGTCATTCTGACAAGCTTCCTTGAGGACGAACTTGTGGTGGAGTGCATTGAAGCAGGTGCTGTCAGTTATGTGCTGAAGACCGTATCGGCCGATGAGCTTATATATGCTCTCCAGGGGGCATTCAGAGGCATGCCGGTGATGACTAAAGACGTATCGGAAGCGCTGACTCGGGGGATTCGCCGACATATGGTGAACGGGGATGAATCCGGACTCACCGAGCGTGAGAAAGAGGTTCTGCTGCTGATTGCCGAAGGGAGAAGCAACAAGGAGATCGGGGAAGAGCTGCATATCAGCATTAAGACCGTGAAGACGCATGTCAGCAATCTGTTGATGAAGTGTGAGCTGGATGATCGCACGCAATTGGCGATTTATGCCCACCGGAAGGGCTGGGTCAAAATGTAGCGAACAACTCATATTCCGGGATGTAGCCCAGCTTTCTTTTTATCTGCCTTTTAATTGTTTTTAAGGTACTATTAAGGTTTATAGTACACAATAAGAACAGTTAATCAATTAAACCACTTGGAAGCAAGTGATTTTAAATAGGAGGTAGACCTATGGACGATCAAAGAAAGCGTTACGGGTACCCGGATGATGAGGCAAACAACAACGAGTCGAATAACAATGAATTACCGAGACGTGAGAATGAATCTTCTTCTGAGAATTCTTCTTCTTACTACTATTCTTACGGACCGTTTCAGTCCATACCCAGTGAGCGTGATGACGAGCAGACAGATCACCCATACCGCAGCAGAGAATCGCAGGAAGTGGAGGTTACCGCTCCTCAGCCTGTTAAACCGATACCATCTTCGAGCTTCTCGAATTCCTCCGGAAGCCAGGGTGGAGGCAGCGGACCTGTGGATTCCATGACAAGAAATAAAGACTGGAATTATAATCAGAAGCCTAAAACTTCAGTGAAGACCGTGCTCCTGTCCTTCCTGGCAGGCGTACTCGTCATCTCAAGTTTGATGTTCGCCGCGGATCGTACGAATTTATTTACTCCGGATGCAGCGTTCTCATCTGAGCCAGCCCAAGAAACTTCGGCTAACGTGAGTGATAACGGCGGAGCAACAACGGCATCGGCGATAATTCCTTCGGGTCAGGGGGATGTATCCGCGGTTGTGGATCAGGCAAGTCCGGCTGTCGTGCTGATTGAGACACTGGTTAACAGCAATAATAGACAAAGCACGAATCCGAACATGAATGATCCGTTCTGGTACTTCTTTGGTGGCGGCCAATCGAGCCAGGAAGGAAACGGCGGGAATAGCGGTAATGGTGGAAACAGTGGAAATGGCAGCAACGGAGGACAGGAATCCCAGCTCCAGCCTTCAGGGATTGGCTCGGGTTTCATCTTTGACAAGTCCGGATATATTTTGACCAATGAGCATGTTATTCATGGTGCCGATGTGATACAGGTCACGGTACAAGGCACTAAAAAGCCTTATGAAGCGAAACTGCTCGGTTCCAGTTACGAGCTGGATTTGGCCGTTCTGAAGATTGAAGGGGCCGATTTTCCGTCGGTGGAGCTAGGTGACTCCAATTCGCTGAAGGTCGGTGAATGGCTTGTGGCCATCGGTAACCCGCATGGTTTTGAGCATACAGTAACCGCAGGCGTACTTAGCTCGAAGGAACGCGAGATCGATATTCAAGGCACGAACGGCGAAAGTGATCGGAATTACGAGCATCTTCTGCAAACCGATGCCTCGATTAATCCGGGTAACTCAGGCGGACCGCTTCTTAACCTGAAAGGTGAAGTCATCGGGATGAACGTAGCGGTCAGCGCGGAAGCGCAAGGGATCGGGTTCGCGATTCCGTCCAACACGATTAAGGAAGTTGTGGAATACCTGAAGAATAATGAGGAAGTTCCGAAAGATCCGGTTCCGTTTATCGGGGCAAACCTGGGAACGGTCACTCCGCAAATTTCCCAGTCCCTGGGTACCGACGTGACGGAAGGCTCTTATGTTGACAGCGTTGTGTTCCGTTCGCCGGCATATGAAGCAGATTTGCGTCAATATGACATCATTGTTGGTGTGGATGGAACAAAATATCCGACTTCGTCAGATTTGGTTGACTTCATTAAAACGAAGAAAGTCGGAGACAAAATTACGCTGAACGTAGTTCGTAACGGCAAGAACATGGACCTGCCGCTGACGATCGGTGATAAGAACGAGTTCGATCTTTCCCAGCAGCAACAGCAGCAACAACCGTAACCCCGGATAGGTGTATACAACAAGCGGAAGGGATCGTTCCCTTCCGCTTGTCTTGTCCTTGAGACGACCGATATAATGGGATTGTGACGTCGTACTAAATATAACGCTATTAGATAGAGGAGATGCCGCTATGCGATCCCGGATATTAATTGTAGATGATGATGAGAAGATTATTTCCATGCTGCGCAGAGGACTTGCGTTTGAGGGCTACGATGTCCTGACCGCATCCAACGGAGCAGAAGGATTGAAAGTGATATTGAGTGAGGACCCGGATGTTGTCGTTCTGGATGTGATGATGCCTCAAGTCGATGGATTTGAAGCGTTGCGTAGACTCCGGGAAGGCGGAAGCACGACACCGGTGCTGATGCTGACGGCGAAGGACGAAGTGGAGAACCGGGTGAAGGGACTCGATACCGGAGCCGATGATTATCTGGTTAAGCCGTTTGCGCTGGAAGAGCTTCTTGCCCGCGTAAGGGCGCTGCTGCGCCGTAAAACCGGCGACGATTCGTCTAACCACCGGCTGACTTACGAGGATCTCATAATGGATACGGATGCGAGGGAAGTCATTCGCAGCGGTCAGAGACTGGAGCTGACGGCGAAGGAGTTTGAGCTGCTGCATCTGTTTATGCAAAATCCGAAGCGGGTCCTGTCGCGCGATTTGATTATGGATAAAATATGGGGCTATGACTACAGCGGAGAGTCTAATGTGCTGGAGGTTTATATCGCCATGCTCCGGCAGAAGACCGAGGAACATGGAGGTAAACGGCTGATCCAGACGATCCGCGGAGCCGGCTATATTTTAAGAGGAGATAACTAGCATGTCCATTCGGTTAAGACTGACAGCGTGGTATACCGGCATCTTGTTTGTAACACTGCTGATTTTCAGCTCGGCGGTGTATGGCTTTGTCCATTTGTATACGTATGAGGAGTTAAAGCAGCGTATTGAGCAGCAGGCTGACAAAATTGGTTTCACGCAAGGGGCGGTGGAGGTTCTGCCTAACAGATCCTCGGCTATCAGCTTGGAAGAAGCAGATCTGTATGTACAGACCTATACATTTTATAATGGTAAACTATGGCAATCGCAAAATATGGCTTTTAGCGGCATTCAATTTGACGTCCCTTCTGTAGAGAAGGCTTTAAATTCAAAACAAGCGTTTAAGCGTGTTACCGTGAACGGTAATTCGTTTTTGGTATTTGAAAATCGTGTTGTAGAGACAAATTCAGGGAAATTGTTTGGGTGGATACAAGTCGGTGCTAACACGCGTACCATTGAACAAACCCTGGACCGGCTCCAATCCATCCTGATCATGGGTTCGGCAGCCACACTTGTGATTGCATCAACCTTGGGACTGTTTCTGGCTCGCAAATCCATGAAACCGATCGGCAAGGTCACCGAGGCGGCGGAGCAGATCCAGAAGGGCACCGACCTTAGCGTGCGAATCGAATACGACGGGCCGCAGGACGAAATCGGGCAGCTGATTGGTACCTTTAACGGGATGCTTGAGAGGACGGAGGGTTTCTATAAAGAGCTTGAGGATGCCTACGCCGCACAGCGCCGTTTTGTATCAGATGCTTCCCATGAGCTTAGAACTCCATTGACAACCATTCGGGGGAATGTGGATCTGCTGCAGAAAATGTGGGAGGTAGCACCCGGCGAAAGAGCGGATATGGACGAAGCCACGATCAAGCAGATCTCATTCGAAGCGGTGGGAGATATATCGGATGAAGCCAAGCGGATGAGCCGGCTGGTGAACGATATGCTGTCTCTGGCAAGAGCCGATACCGGCCAGACCTTCGAGCTGGATCCCGTACCACTCCAGCCGTTGGTTGAAGAGGTCGCAAGGCGGGCTCATTTCCTGGAGAAAACGGCAGAGTGGCATGTGGGCGAACTGTCCGTTCTGAATGGTGTTTACGTGGAAGGCAACAAGGATTATTTACAGCAGATGCTGTTCATATTCATTGAGAATGCATTCAAGTACACGCCGGAGGGCGAGGTGAGCCTGGATGTTGTCCTGTACAAGGGACAGGTCGGGCTTCGAATATCGGATACGGGGATCGGTATGGATAAGGACGAGGTTCCGTTCATATTCGAACGTTTCTACCGTGCGGATCAATCCAGAGGCATCACGAGCGGGACCGGACTTGGACTCTCCATTGCCAAGTGGATCATTGATGAGCATAAGGGGTCTGTGGAGGTTGTAACCCGAAGAGGGGAAGGCAGTACGTTTATCGTCTGGCTGCCCGTCGTATTTGCTCCTCCTCTGGAATAGGTTATAATAGACTAGATCGTTTACGTATTACAAGGGAAAGCAGGTGAGGATCATCGAAGTCTTGAGAATATCACCGAGAGGTTATTGTTATGGAGTCGTTGATGCCATGGTATTGGCACGTCAGGCGGCCCAGAATTTGGATCTTCCTCGGCCTATTTATATATTGGGCATGATTGTTCACAACAGTCATGTAACGCAATCCTTTGAGGATGAAGGCATCATTACCCTGGACGGTCCGAATCGGATGGAAATCCTGAGTCAGGTGGAGAGCGGCACCGTTATTTTTACCGCGCACGGGGTCTCTCCGGAAGTACGCAAGCTTGCACGGGACAAAGGATTAACGACACTGGACGCCACTTGTCCGGATGTTACCAAAACCCATGATTTAATCCGGGAAAAGGTAGCCGACGGGTATGAAATCATTTATATCGGCAAGAAGGGTCATCCGGAGCCGGAAGGTGCCATTGGCATCGCGCCGGATCATGTGCATCTTATCGAGAACGAGGAAGAGATCGAGCAGCTGCAGGTGAAGTCATCCCGAATCACCATTACGAATCAGACTACGATGAGCCAGTGGGATATCAAGCATATCATGAAGAGTCTGCTGGATAAATTTCCGGGAGCAGAGATTCATAACGAGATCTGTCTTGCCACGCAAGTGCGGCAGGAAGCTGTAGCCGAGCAAGCGGGACAGTCGGATTTGGTCATTGTGGTTGGAGATCCGCGGAGCAATAACTCGAACCGGCTTGCCCAGGTGTCTGAAGAGATTGCAGGCGTTCCCGCTTACCGTATCGGGGATGTGACGGAACTGAAACGCGAATGGCTTGAAGGAGTAGGCAAAGTGGCAGTTACATCAGGGGCATCAACACCGACTCCAATTACCAAGGAAGTCATCGCTTATTTGGAACAGTATGAACACGATAAGCCGGATACTTGGGAAATCAAACGCACGGTGAATATGAGCAAGCTGCTTCCCCCGGTTCGGGTGAAGAGTAAGTCATAGGAATTGCCATTTATATGCTCAATTAAGACCCATCGCAGGTACTGTTTGCGATGGGTCTTTTCATGTTTAATTTCAGAAATGTTTTTTACAAATCATAGGATTAAAAGGTGGAAACTGTAATTTTCCTAAAAGCCATATCCCTCACTTTACATAAGAAAGCAATATTCCATGTCGTGTAAGCGTTTCACTTTTCGATTGAATAATATCATTTTTCGTTGAATAGGCAAATGTTTATATTTGATAGTTTAAACTACAATGTTAGACATCAGATAAACTTCATGGCATAGAACACACGGGGGGTTGGATATGGCGCAAATATCCGTAGAACAGGAACCTGTTCCAAAACGGAAGAAGGACAGCTTGTTAATTCGCTTTGCTAAACAATGGGATATTCAGTTAATGGTGCTTCCTGCACTCGCACTCATTTTTGTGTTTAGCTATATACCGATGTACGGTATTTTGATGGCTTTTCAGGATTTTAACATTTTTAAAGGTATGGGTGACAGCCCTTGGGCAGGATTCAAACATTTCGAAATGTTCTTTGAATCACCAGAGTTTATGACGGTCATGAGAAATACGATCGTAATCAGTTTGCTCAAGTTTCTCATTGGATTCCCTGCACCGATTCTGCTTGCACTTATGCTGAACGAAGTCCGGCATATGTTCTTCAAAAGACTCGTGCAAACGGTCAGTTATCTGCCGCACTTCCTGTCTTGGGTTATCGTTTCAGGCTTTGCGATTTCTCTCTTGTCAACGGATAACGGCAGCGTAAATATTTTGCTTCAGAAGCTGAATTTGATTGAGGAACCGCTCAACTTCCTGTCCATTCCGGAATACTTCTGGACAATTCTCGTAACGACAGGGGTTTGGAAAGAAATCGGGTTCTCCTCCATCGTATACTTGGCAGCTGTGGCCGGGGTTGACCCGCATATGTACGAAGCTGCTGACATGGATGGTGCAAGCAAGTTCAGACAGATCTTTACGATTACGCTTCCCTCGATTATGCCGGTTGTAAGTATTTTCATGATTCTTGCCATTGGTAACTTGCTTACTGCAGGTTTCGAAGACATCTTGCTCTTGGCGAAGAACCCGGTATTGCGAGAGGTTTCCGACGTTATCGACACGTATGTTTATCGAATAGGTATTGAAAATTCCCGATTCTCATATGCAACGGCTGTAGGCTTGTTTAAAGCGGTAATCAGCGTCATGCTTCTGACGATTGCCAACTTGATCGCACGTAAATCAGGTAACAGCTTATGGTAAGAGAACATTGTGATGAAGGGAGTCGGTAGTTTTGGTACGGTTAGCATTCGGTGACAAAGTGATGATGGTTATCATATATATCTTTCTGGCATTATTGGCCTTTGTAACTTTTTATCCGTTTTGGAACGGACTGGTCATTTCATTTAACTCGGGTTCAGATACAGCAATGGGTGGCGTTACCTTTTGGCCCCGGGACTTTACATTGGAGAATTACGGGATCGTGTTTCAGGATACCAGGCTGCTGAATGGTTTCAAGATTTCGGTGCTTCGTACCGTGATCGGAACCATCTCCTCCATACTCGTAACATCCATCTTTGCTTACGGGATGACCAAGAGCGAATTGATTGGCCGCAAGTACTACATGATTATGTGTATCATTACGATGTATTTTGGCGGCGGCTTGATCCCAACCTTTATGCTCGTTCGTGGTTTGGGTCTGATGGACTCCTTCTGGGTGTTCATTATTCCGGGCTTGGTAAGCGTGTGGAACATGATCATCTTCCGGACTTTCTTCAACGGTCTTCCGAATGGTCTTGAGGAATCCGCCAAGATTGATGGCTGCGGCAACTGGGGTATTTTCTTCAAAATCATTCTCCCGCTGTCCGGTCCGGTTATCGCAACATTATCGTTATTTACGGCAGTTTCCCATTGGAATGAATGGTTCTTGCCAAGTATTTATATCAATAACGAGAACCTGCTGCCCATTCAGACCATGCTTCGCCAAATATTGAATTCTAATATTATGTCTGAACAGATGAGCAACCTGGATTCGGCTTCTCAAGCCGTTCTCTCACGGATGCAGAGTGTAACTTCTAAATCGCTGTCCATGGCAACTATGATGGTGGCAACGCTTCCGATTATTATGGTGTATCCATTTGTCCAGAAGCACTTCGTTAAGGGTGTTCTGGTAGGTTCCCTGAAAGAGTAGGAAGAGATAACGCGTGTTGTTTGAAGCATGAGCTTTGGACATAAATATCAAGTGTAAAGACGAAAGGGGAAATTAGAGAATGAGGTTGAGAAAGAAATCGCTGACCACATCGATGACGGCCTTGCTGACTGCAGCGCTCATGCTTTCAGCATGCGGCGGCGGAGCGAAAACTGCTGACCCAGCTCCTGCAGGAGAAGGTGGAACTAGCACGCCTCCAACAGAAGAAGCAGGCAAGTTTGTACTTGGCGAAACTCCACTGGAGTTCAGTTTCTACGGTCATTATAACGAGTATACCATGCCTCCATGGGGGCAAGACGAATCTTCGAAATGGATTAAAGAGAATAAGAAAGTAACCGTAAACGCAATTCATTCGCAAGGTAACGCGCAGCAAAAATTCAACACCATGATTGCTTCCACTCAGCTTCCGGATGTCATGTGGATGGACCGTGGACCGGATGTAGAGAAGCTGCGTCAAGCTGACATGCTTGTGCCTTATGATGAATATCTCGATAAATACCCTAACCTGAAAGAATGGATGGGTGAAGAAGGTCTGAACATGCTTCGTTCCCCTGACGGCAAACTGTATCAGTTCCCGAACTGGTATACAAACCAGCCGAATGGTAATGCAGGGTATGTTGTTAATAAACAAATTTACACAGAACTGGGTTCTCCTAAACTGGAAACCACAGATGATTTGTATGAATACCTGAAAGCAGTAAAAGCCAAGTATGGCGATAAAGTTGTTCCGTTTGAACCACACGTTCAAGGTCAAGGCATTGAAGTTCTGTATTCCGCTTTTGCTGAAAATGCTCTAACTCGCTGGATCAGCATCCGCGGCGTACCTAACGGCGATAAGCTGACTTCTATCTTTACGGATCCAATCTTCCGTGAGTCGATGCAGTATTCTGCGAAGCTGTTCCGTGAGAAATTGATTTCTCAGGATGCTATGACTCAAACGGTTGACCAGGTTAAAGAGAAAGTGAACACTGGACGCATTGCAGTATACGCTGCATCAAGCCCGACTGAAAATGCAATGAACGCTCATGCAGAGTTGGCAGCAAAAGATCCAAACGGAGGATACTTCATGATCTGGCCGATTCACAAAGAAGGCCTCGACAAGAACAAAATCTTCCCTGGTACTTATACTCAATTGGGTTGGAACGTAAGCGTAATTACGAAGTCCGCTAAAGATCCAGAAGCTATCTTTGCTTTCCTGGATTGGTACACAGGTCCTGAAGGACAAAGCGTTCTGATGTGGGGCCCTCCAGGAGGATATTGGGATGGCTTTGAAGAAGACGGCGTGACACCTAAATTCACGGAGAAATATGTATCTGATGCAGCCGGTCTTAACAAACTTCAAGCAATCACAACGAATCTGCACTGGAATGGTAACACGGTATTTATTGATACAGCAAAAGCAAAATACGAGAGTACATTGCCAGAAGAGCAGCGCAACTGGTCCACTCGTTGGCAGTATGAAATCACTTGGAAAACCCAAGCGAATGCTACGGAATACATCAACCTCGATCCGGCTCCGGACAGCGAGGAAGGAATTATCCGTCAGCGTGTAGAAGATATCTTTACAGAATCCAGAGCGAAAGCCCTGTATGCGAAGGATGATGCAGAAGTATTGGCTATCCTCGACAAGGCTGAAGCGGATGCACAATCTGCTGGATACGATAAACTTCTTGCATTCAAAACAACGAAATGGCAAGAAAACGTTACAAAAATGAAAGGCCAATAATAATCTTTACTTAAACCAAGAAGGGTATGCTGCTGATGCAGTATACCCTTATCGGAATTTATAGGGGAGATGGTAACCTGTGTATAAAGTGCTGCTGGCAGACGATGAAATACTGGACCTAGAGGGCATGAAGAGCTTTATTCCATGGGAGAATCTCGGAATGAAAGTGATAGACTCGGTCAATAATGGCTTCGCCGCCTATGAGGTTCTCGAGAGGGAGAAGATCGACATCCTCGTTACCGATGTCCGCATGCCCAATATGACTGGGCTGGAGCTTGCACAGCGGGCGCTGAAATTGCAGGAGGAACTTCGGATTATCTTCGTAAGCGGTTACCAGGACTTTGGTTACGTGAAGCAGGCTATCGCTTTGAACGCATGCAGTTATGTTTTGAAGCCGATGGAAGATCAGGAACTGATCGATGCCCTGACAAAAGTGAAACTTGAGCTCGATCGCCTTCATGAACGCAAGGAGACGGAGCAGGCCTATCAGCAGATGATCCCTATCCTCAAAAATCAATACTTGCTGCAAATTCTTCAGAAGCCTTACGATGGCGCGATACTGGATATCATCAAGCGGGAGTACCGTTTTACAGAGCTTCATTGGCCGGTGTGCGTCATTTTGCTGGAACTTGATAATGTGAGTACATGGCGCAACAGCTCGCTCGATTCCGAGGAAAAGCTTAGTGTTGTGGAGAACTACTTTGCAAGATTACATAAACTTCTCGACGCGAACGGCTTTGAGCATATATGCAAGGTGAACGATCAGCGGACAGCCGTGCTGCTTAGCGGTGGCCGAGGCAAAGCGGAGATTCAGTCCCTTCTGGAAGAATTGAAGCAAGAATGCGCCTATACCATGACTGTAGGGGAAGGTAAGGCCGTCCACAAGCTGGAGGATCTCCATACATCCTATCAGGAGGCTTTAGCTGCCCTGGACTATAAGATGTTTCGGGGCAAAGGCAGATGGATTCTGTACAGCGAGGTGCCTACCGAAGATCGTGAAGATGTAAAAAGTCTCGATATCCGCTTCGATGCATTGTTTACAGCCATGACAGAGTATGATATTGTTCGTATCTATGATGAATTGGAAGCGATTCAATTACTTGCTTCCAATATACGTTCCAAGTTCACGATACGCAATTTAGCTGTGTATATCATGGTAAAGCTGGAAGGTCATCTTCAGACGATTAATGAAGAATTGTACCGAATGGCAGGCTTGGAGCTCAAGAATTTTGATATTTTGCTGCACTTTGAAACGATGGATGATATTTTCTCATGGCTGCGAATGAAGGCAATGGAAATATCGGAAATGCTCAAAAACCGAAAATCAACCAAGAATGGACGCTTGGTCGAAGAGATTATTGAGAATATTCAGGCGCGCATGCATGAGAACATTACACTGCGAGATATGGCAAACCGTTTTTCTTTCTCACCGAATTATCTCGGGGTACTCTTCAAAGAAGAAACCGGGCATAACTTCAGCGATTATGTGATTAAACTCCGCATGGAGCGTGCGAGAGACCTGCTCAAGACAACCAAGCTGAAAATATACGAAATTGCGTCACAGACCGGGTATCAATATTTACCTTATTTCAGTCGGCAGTTTAAGGAAATGTACGGAATGACACCCTTGGAATACCGGCGCAAGCACTCTTAACTTGCAAAATACAGATTAGATGTGGGGTCATGCATGTTATGGCGGGGAAATTCGAACGAATACGGGTCAAGATACCATTCGGTTACAAGTTGATGATTTCGTACTGTGTGTTCATCATTATACCGGTATTGCTTGTGGGTCAAATCGCGAATCAAGTCTTCGTTAAGTCAACTCGTGAGCAGACGTACAACAACATCCAGGGAACACTTCATCAAATGAGCGAGAATATTTCTTACAAGATGGAGGATATGATTCGAATATCAGACATGCTGTATTTCGATACGACCTTTAACAGCCGGCTGCGATATACAGAAAGCGCCTGGGTAAGCTACGATACAACGATCAATGTGCTCATTCCGAAGCTGGAGACAGCGGTGAGCACAGCGAATCGGAGGATTTGGCTGTCGATCTATCTGCGCAATGACGATCTTAGGGAGATCTATGACAGTTACGCGTATTCGGATCCGCTCGACTCTAACAAACGTCTATTCGATATTTATCAATATGAGCGGCTTGAGAACAGGACCTGGTATAAATTATATCCCAAGGAAGAGAATTACGGAGTAACACTCCAGTGGAAACAGATCGAGGATGATGCGAGCAACGGCCGTATCTCATTGCTGCGGAGACTGGTCGATATCAGTACGACCATTAAACCGCAGGAGATCGGATTCATGCGGATTAATGTCAGCATGACAGATTTGTTCGAAAGCATGGATTACAACAAGATCGGCGATGGCACAGCGTTGTATTTATCGGATTCCCAAGGACGCGTGGTCCTGTCATCGGGCGGCAAGCAGACCAACGTCTTTAGAGAGAAGGAGCTCCGTAAGAACGGGGATTTGCTTATCCGCAAGCCGATTCCTCAGCTGGGCTGGGATCTCATTGCCGTGGTTCCTGCCCAAATTGTGGAGAAAGATACCGTAAAGATACGTAATCTAACCTATCTGATCTGTCTCATTTGCATTGGTATCTTTTTTGTTGTCAGCATCGTGGTCTCAAGATATTTCAGTCGAAGGGTGTCCAAAATCGTATCGGTGCTTGATTCATTTCAGGAAGGTGAATTCCATAAACGGGTGTCTTTTAAAGGAAATGATGAGTTCACCCACATCTCCTCTGCTCTGAACGATATGGGCAGCAATATCGGTAAACTGATCAATGAGGTGTATCTCGCCGATCTGCAGAAAAAAGAAGCGGAGCTGGAGTCGCTTCATGCGCAGATTAATCCGCATTTCCTATACAATACGCTATCTTCCATCAGCCGCTTGGCACGGTTCGGGATGCTGGATAAACTTCAGCGCATGGTGATGGATTTGGCGAAGTTTTACCGTCTGTCGCTGAATGATGGCCGTAATATCATCTCGGTGAAGAATGAATTGGAACAGGCTCAGGCGTATGTTGATATTCAAAAGATCAAATACGATGAGCGGATGCAGGTTACCTATGATTATGCGCCTGAGGTGGTACGGTATGAAACGGTGAAATTGATACTGCAGCCGTTTATCGAGAATGTGCTGGAGCATGCATGGACCGGGGAGTATATTCATATCCGAATTACGGCCACAGTGCTGGAAGTGGAAGATGTGCTGGAATTCAAAATCATTGATAACGGCGTGGGCTTCCCTCCCGGCAGAGTTCTTGATAATACAGCTGGTCAGGATCTGACCAATGCCGGATACGGCATTCGGAATGTAGACCAACGGATCAAGCTTCACTACGGTAATGAATATGGGGTCACTTTGTTCAGCCGTGCTGGCATCGGGACAACCGTAAGAATTGTCATACCGCTGGTTAAGCGAAAAGTGGCAGAAGGACGTAATAAAACGTTATTGTAAAACGGAAAGAGCAGATCTCCCGATCATGAAGGCTTGAAGAATGGGCTTGACGACGGGAGTATTTTTTTTGTATATTTACTTTATCAGTTAAAAGCATAAAAGCTTAAAAGCGAACAAGCGCGAAAGTGATCATCAACTCATTCACAAACAAGAATATATTCAGAAAGAAGGTTATATAATGATCGTTATCACTTCAAATCAAATATTAGAGGAACAAGTACAGCATATCGTAGGGGAAATTGAGAAGGAAGGACTGCAGGCTCATGTATCCCGAGGGGCGGATCGGACGGTAATCGGTCTTATCGGCAGCGTGAATCCGAAACTTGCGGAGCATCTTCGTCAAATGAAAGGTGTAGAGAACGTAGTCAAGATCTCCAAGTCCTACAAGCTGGCGAGCCGTGATTTCCATCCGGATGATACCGTTATCGATATTAAGGGCACCAGGATTGGCGGCGGCAACCTGGTTGTCATGGGGGGACCGTGCGCAGTGGAATCTGCGCAGCAGATTGACGAGATTGCACAGCTGGTCAAGGCAGCAGGTGGGCAAGTGCTCAGAGGAGGCGCATTTAAGCCTCGTACGGGTCCATACAGCTTCCAGGGTGTTGGCGTCGAGGGTTTGATCATGATGGCTGAAGCGGGCCAAAAACATGGCCTGCTGACGATAACAGAGGTTATGACCCCCGAATACGTTGATATTTGCGCCGAGTATGCCGATATTCTTCAAGTAGGTACCCGAAATATGCAGAATTTCGATTTGCTTCGCAAACTGGGAACCTGCGGCAAGCCGGTTTTGCTCAAGAGAGGCTTTAGCGCCACCTATGATGAGTTACTGAATGCAGCGGAATATATTCTTGCCGGCGGCAATGCGAATGTTATGCTCTGTGAACGCGGAATCCGAACATTCGAAACGTATACCCGAAATACATTGGATTTATCTGCCATCCCGGTTCTGCAAGGGTTGAGCCATCTTCCGGTGATCTCGGACCCAAGTCACGGAACGGGCCGGCGCGAGCTCGTAGAACCGATGTCCAAGGCTTCTGTAGCGGCTGGAGCAGACGGTCTTATCATTGAGATGCATACGGATCCTGACAATTCCATGACGGGAGATGGCGTTCAATCGCTGTTCCCGGATCAATTCGCGGCGCTGCTGAAAGATTTGGAGCAACTGGCTCCATTGGTAGGTAAAAGCTTTGCCACTTCAAAAGCACCTGCCTCTGAATTTGTGCGCGTATAATAATCGATATAGGTGAATTTGATAGACTTAAGTATATCGTTCGCTATATGAGGAAGCTGGGCCAGTCCCTTATTTATAGTAGTAGACACTTGCAGCAAGCTCGCAGGTGTCTTTTTGCTGCATTTACATTAACTGGTTTTCGATGTCAGTATATATAACATCATTTTTAAAAATACCTTACATAGGTATTGACGTCAGGTTATCTCCCGGCATATAATGACGAAAAGAAATCGAAAGATTATGAACATTGTTAAGCTGTTTTAGTCTTAATGTTCGGAAATTGGGAGGAAGAGACATGTCGGTAGAGAAAGTATTGCAAACCATTAAAGAGAACAATATTGAGTGGGTCGATTTTCGTTTTGTGGACTTGTCGGGACGGGCGCATCACATTACCTTGCCGGCTTCAGAGGTAGATGAAGAAACATTCGTGAACGGGGTAGCGTTTGATGGATCTTCTATTCCAGGATTCCGCGGCATTGAAGAATCAGATATGGTAATGATGCCAGATCCGGAATCTTGCTATATCGATCCATTTACAGCACATCCTACACTTAACATTATGAGCAACATCTTTACACCGGAGGGCGATGCTTACGAGCGTGATCCACGCGGTATCGCAGCTCGCGCTGAGCAATATCTTCAAGAGGCGGGAATCGGTACAGCAGCATTCTTCGCACCTGAATCCGAGTTTTTCCTGTTCGATGATGTTCGCTACGAAAGCTCCATGAACAGCTCCAGCTACTTTGTAGACTCCGAGGAAGCAAACTGGAATACCAACCGCAAGGAAGAAGGCGGCAACCTTGGTTTCAAAGTTGGCGTTAAGGGCGGATACGTTCCAGTGGCACCTATTGATACACAGCAGGACATTCGCAGCGAAATGTGCCGTTTGCTTGAGGAGGCAGGACTGCGGGTTGAGCGTCATCACCATGAGGTAGCAACGGCAGGGCAGGCTGAAATCAACTTCCGTTTTGACACATTAAAGAAAACAGCTGACAATTTGTTGATCTATAAATACATCGTGCATAACACGGCTCGCCAATATGGCAAAACGGCTACATTCATGCCGAAGCCACTGTTCGGAGATAACGGAAGCGGCATGCACGTTCACCAATCCATTTTCGATGGCGATACCCCTTTGTTCTACGAAAAAGGAGCTTATGCTAACCTGAGCGAAACGGCTATCCACTACATTGGCGGTATTCTGTACCATGCACCGGCATTGATTGCTTTGACAAATCCGAGCACAAACTCCTTCAAACGTCTGGTTCCAGGCTATGAAGCACCGGTTAACCTCGTGTACTCCAAAGGCAATCGTTCCGCAGCAGTTCGGATTCCGGTTGCAGCTGTAACACCTAAAGGCTGCCGCATTGAGTTCCGTACACCGGACTCCACGGCGAATCCTTACCTTGCATTCTCGGCCATGCTGATGGCTGGCCTGGATGGCATCAAGCGCAAAATCGATCCGACGGCACTGGGCTACGGACCATTCGATAAGAACATCTACGAACTGTCTGATGCTGAGAAGAGAGAAATCCGCAGCGTACCAGGTTCCCTGGATGAGGCTTTGGATGCTCTTCAAGCAGACAGCGAATTCTTGACTGAGGGCGGCGTGTTTACGCAGGAATTCCTCGATAACTTCATTGAGCTCAAGCGCTCTGAAGCTAAAGCGGTTAACATCCGTGTTCATCCGCATGAGTACTCCCTGTACTACGACCTCTAATACTCATATTAAAAAAAGCTTAGGGCCTGTGGCTCTAAGCTTTTTTTAGTATGTAGATGGATGGAAAGTAGATAGTGCTGTCCAAGCGAGCAGAAGGGCGGCCTTCCGGGTGAGGAAGGTGAGGAAGGTGAGGAAGACCGTCGGTCCAATTGGACAAGCAATCAGAAGTAACCGAAGTGATGTGTCTTGCTCCCGCAAGATTCGCGTACGATAAGCTCAGGCTCAACAACAAACGAGCTGACCGGTGATTGCTTATTGATCAGGTCGTAGAGCATAAGTGCGGCCAATCGGCCGATCTTGTCTTTGTTTTGACGAATGGTCGTTAACTTGGGTGTAGTATATTTACATGCTTCAATATCGTCACAGCCAATGATCGAAACATTGTCTGGCACATTCAGGCCTTGCTCCTGAAGCGCCTGGATGGCCCCAATGGCAATCTGATCGGAGGCTGCAAAGATGGCACGGGGCAGCGATCCTGCCTGGATCAACCGTGTCATGGCCTTATATCCGCTTGCTTCGTAAAAGTCATCCCCGTTCAGAAACCACTCCGTACGGGCAGGAAGCCCGAAGCTCTCCATAGCGTTGCGATAACCGGCCTCACGCATGTTGGAGATTTCAGATTCCTTGCTGCCCCCAATGAATCCTAAGTCTCTGAAGCCTTGGAGGTAGAAATGTTCAACGACCTTCGAGGACATTTTATAGTTGTCCGACATAATGTGCCCCGACATTTCGCCGATCAGCTCAATGTCGACCCCAATACACGGAATGTCGCTCTCATCAAGCTCCTTAATGGAGGGCTCGATTTCTTCCCCGGATATAATGACACAGCCGTCCACCTGATAATGACGACATCTTCCGAGATAGTCGGCATCATCACCCTGGAATTTTTCATTACGAAAAAAACAGAAGGTCGTAACCGAGGACACCCATTTGTTTCTTGAACGAATTCAGAACCTCAACGAAAAAAGGATGGGTAAAATCCACATTCAATTTCCCGGCAAAAATAACGCCTATTAAATTGGATTTTTTCGTGGCTAATGTTTTCGCGGAGTTGGAGGGGGTATATCCGGTTTCTTTCATGATTTCCAGCACACGAGCTTTGGTCTCCTCGGATACATCACTATAGTTGTTAATAATCTTGGAGACGGTGGAAACGGATACCCCCGCCATTTTAGCGATTGTTTTAATATTCAACCCCATACTAAACGCCCCTTATTTGTTTATCAAGTCACCCCGAAATTTTCGTGGATTTTCGTTATAATTGTTAAAAAAACCTAAATATCAGCATGAAAAATGCCGCTTTCTACTTGTTTTTACGTTTAAGATGATTCGTTCGAAATTTTTTATAATTCTCTATTCGAAACTGTTTCGTAAAAATAGTGTATCTGCTTTAGTACTTTAAGTCAATGGAAGGAAGCGGCTATATACTTGGAGTATCAAGGGGAAATAACGGAATGATATCGAGACGAAAAATTGTATTGAATGAGG
Organism: Paenibacillus vortex V453; assembly: GCF_000193415.1. Lineage (NCBI taxonomy): Bacteria > Bacillati > Bacillota > Bacilli > Caryophanales > Paenibacillaceae > Paenibacillus > Paenibacillus vortex. The sequence goes on along the minus strand of NZ_ADHJ01000044.1, from coordinate 94,580 downwards.
TTAAAAAAAGCTTTGACAAACAAAATGTTATGAGTAATAATAGGCCTTACGAAACCGCTTTCGGTATAATTCGCTGAATTACGAAATGGATTACTGAAATTTTCGTAGCATCAAGACTATACTGGACGAAAAGAAGCGGAATAATGAATCCGGTTTCATAAATGAATTGCAAATTAATTTCAGGGGGTAAAGAAATGATTAAGAAATTATCAGCAGTACTTCTGGCGGGTGCTTTGACTTTCTCGCTAACGGCTTGCGGAGGAAGCAGTGATTCGGCCGATAAAGAAACACCGGCTAAAGGCGATAAGAAGGTCATCAAAATTTTACACTGGAAACAGGATAACATCAATAAAGCAGTTGAAGAGATCAACAAGAAATTTGAAGAGAAGTACCCTGAGTATAAGGTGGAATATACCACTACAGGACCGGATGATGAATTTAAGCAGGCGCAGAGAGCGAGAATCACGGCAAACGATGTGGACGTTCTGGCTGATTTGTCCGGGATGAGACTTTCTCCGCAGGAATGGACGCCAGGTGCTAAGGTGCCCGATTGGCAGCAGTGGATTGATACAGGACTGATCGCAGATTTATCGGACCAAGCCTTCATTAAGAATTATAATGCTAACGATATCGAAAAAGCCGGAACTTATAACGATAAAGTCTATGCAGTTCCAACAGGCAAGGTAGCCATGTCCGGCCTTTTCTATAATAAAGAGATTTTCGAGACAAAATGGTCTGAGCGTTCCAAAAACGTGGTCGGAGTTCATTATGCTCAATGATGATCTGAAAGCCAAAGGCATTACCCCGATTGTTGTTGCAGGTAAAGACGTATGGCCTTTGAAACTCCCTGTATTCGCTCTGCAAGCCAAAATTCTGGGTGGCGGAGATCAACAGAAATGGATTGAGGGTGTTTGGAAAGGCGAGACGGCTTATAACGATGAAGAGGCAGTCGAAGTATTGGAAAAAATGAAGACGCTTCAAGACAATTACATGATTGACGGATTCATGGGGATTGATTATGCAACAGCGCCTTCTTATTTTGCAACAGGCAAAGCGGCGATGCTGGCTGATGGATCCTGGGATGCTCCAACCATTGCAGCTGCCAACCCAGAGCTGAAGTTCGGATACTTCCCGCTTCCTGCAACAGAAGATGCGGCGAAGAATGCATCCTTTGTCGGCAAGTATGATGTAACCTGGTATGCTGCCGAGAAAGGACCGAACAAAGAGGGAGCATTGAAATGGCTTGAGTTCTTCTCCGAACCGGAGAACTACACGACATTTGTAAAGGCTGCCGGTTTCATTCCAACACAGGATAACATTCAAACCGAAAGCGATTTTATCGACAACGAACTTACTCCGTATCTGGGGGACTTTGAATTGGCGTACGAAATCATGATGATCAACCGTCAGAATATCGGCGAGCATCTGGCTGCTGAGGGTGTTCATACTGAATTCCTGGCTCCGGGCGGTCTTTACAAAACAGCGAAGGAATTGGCTGACATTCAGCAAAAAGAATGGGAAGCCGCAGCTCCTAAATAAAGATTTCTTCTACTATAAAGAGACCTATATAGAATGAACCATACTGTAATCGGGGTCTGTGCAACAGGCCCCGACATTTATTGAATCGGGATTTGCGAGGTGAGAGAGATGTATCCATTTGGAAAAGGGTTTAATCGCTTCATACCATTATTGCTGCTGCTGATACCCATGGCATTATACATTGTTTTTTATTTTGGACCTTCGATATTGACGGTCATTTACTCCTTTACCGACGTTAAAAACCTCCCCGGCAGCACCTATCAATTTGTCGGGCTTGATAATTACAAGGATTTATTCTTCTCGGGAAATTCAGGCGAACGCTGGCGCTCCATTATAAATACCCTGATCTTCATGTTCGTTGTTACGATTGTACAAAATGGAGTTGCTCTATTTATTGCTGTGATCATCAATCAACGCCTTAAAGGAGATTATTTCTATCGTGCGGTGTTTTTCTTGCCGGTTGTACTAGGCGTAGCTGTGGTTGCCCTAATCTGGGGGATGATGTTTGATCCGTTAAACGGACCGGTCAACCGCCTCTACGATGTTCTTTTCGGATATCAGGATATGTTCTTCGGAAGTTTCACCCATGCGTTCGGCTATATTATATTCGTACAGATTTGGATGTACATGGGATACTCCATGTTGATCTTTCTGGCAGGACTGCAGTCGGTTCCAAAAGATTTATATGAGGCTGGTCATATTGACGGCACTAGCAAATGGCAATCCTTCCGTCATATTACCTTCCCTCTCATCGCACCGTCTTTCACGGTGAATATGCTGCTGTCTATTATTGGGGCTATGTCGACGTTTGATATCATTTTGGCAACAACAGACGGTCGATTTAATACCAGAACGATGGCATATGACGTGTACAAGGAAACATTCCGCGGCAGCTTGGAAATGGGTCTTCCTTCTGCGCTTTCCGTGATACAGTTCTTGATTATTCTCCTCTTTGTTGTTGTTGCCGTCAGACAAACGCGTAAGAGAGAGGTGGAATATTGATGCAGAATTCTAAAACAACTCAAATTCTTTCTTACGGCGTCGTATTTCTGCTTCTGATTCTGTATGTCGTGCCGCTTCTGCTGGTGTTCAATATTTCGCTTAAATCCTTTAATGAATATTTGCTCAATCCCATTGGGATCGTCCAGAACATTGAATGGGGCAACTACACGCAAGCATGGTCTGAGGGCAATTTTGCCGGTTATTTCACCAACAGTCTGATTTACACGGTGGCGGCAACGGGACTTACCATCATTGTTTCGTTGTTTGCCGCTTTTCCGGTTGCGCGCGGATATGTCATGTGGAGCGGATTCATTTATATGTTCTTCTTGCTGTCCCAGTTTCTTCCGAACCCGATGGTAGCCCAATATAAATTAATGCTGTCCTTTAAAGAGAGTGTTTCATTTTTCGGTTACGATACCAAGCTCGGTTATATTTTACTGAAAACGACGGGCACAGGCGTTGTATTCATGATGTTTGTGGGCTATATCAAATCGATCAGCAGAGATCTGGATGAAGCCGCAGGGATGGACGGTTCCGGATATATTCGTTACTTGTTCCAAATTATTCTGCCCCTTATGAAACCTGTGATAGCAACAGGTGTCATTCTGACCGCGATTGGGGTGTGGAATGACTTTGTAGGTCCGATCATGTATCTTCCAAGTCCGGCTAATTATCCGATCACGTTTGGCCTAAAAGAGTTCAGAGGGCAGTACGGGAATAACTGGCCGCTGCTTGCATGCGGAATAACGATCGTGGCTGCACCATTGATCATTCTGTACACGTTCATACAGAAATACCTTGTGGATGGCGCTCTTGCAGGAGCGGTTAAATCCTAATGGCATAAAGGGGAAGAGAACGATATGAAATCGACAGGATGGAAGTTTCAGGGGAACCAGGGCGTGTTTTCATTGAACATGCCTGAACATAACAGCTATTTATATTTTCCGTTAGTTAATGAAGCCGGCATGATGTCAGCCATAACGCCGAATCTTCATGGAGAAATCACAAGCAGTCATAATACTTTTTTGATGTCACCCGTATCGGTAGAGGATCTGCATAATTCTAAATCTGCACGTAATTTCTGGGTGTATATCGATGGATACGGGGCATGGTCCGCAACTGGCAATTCCGCCAGGCAGAATGCAAACCGATTCATGCAGCAGGAGGAAGAGAGCGAATTAGAAGCTGGGTTTCTATGGCATAAGCTGAAGCGGATTAACCGGGAAACGGGACTGCAAGCGGAAGTGACGAGTTTCGTTCCTGTAACGGATGACAAAATTGAATTGATGAAAGTGAAACTGACAAACACAAGCGATCAGCCGCTGAAGCTGACGCCTACCGCAGCCATCCCGCTGTACGGACGCTCGGCAGATGATCTGCGGGATCATCGTCATGTGACTTCACTGCTGCATCGGATCTTTGTTCATCGTAAGGGGATCGAGGTGCAGCCTGTTCTGTCGTTTGACGAGCGCGGTCACCGTATCAATCAGGTGTGCTACAGCGTGCTGGGTGCAGAGGCAGATGGTGCGGAACCAGCCGGTTATGATCCGGTACTCGAGGAATTTATCGGGGAAGGCGGCGCACTGGATTGGCCCGAGTCTGTAGTTGCCAACAAGAAAGCGGGTGCAGCGGCTGGTGATACGCTGGAGGGCTACGAAGCGATTGGGGCTCTCCGGTTTCATGAGCTTCAATTGCTGCCAGGCCAATCCAGAGCTTATGTGATCGCAATGGTCATTTCAGAGGATCGCATAGAATCCGGCAGGCTGGACGAAACGTATTTATCGGAGAAGAGTTTTGATGATCTGCTTAAGCAGAACGAAAACTATTGGAATGACAAGCTGGCAACCGTGTCCTTTCATACTGGAGATCAACAGCAGGATATGTGGATGAAATGGGTAACGCTGCAGCCTATATTGCGCCGTTTATACGGGAACTCCTTCCTCCCCTATCATGACTATGGCCGTGGAGGCCGCGGATGGCGTGACCTGTGGCAGGATTGCCTTGCACTGATGATTATGGAGCCATCTGAGGTTCGATACCTTCTGCTCAATAATTACGCAGGTGTGCGAATGGACGGAAGCAATGCAACAATTATCGGAACCAAGCCGGGTGAGTTTATCGCGGACCGGAACAATATTCCTCGCGTATGGATGGATCATGGTGCCTGGCCGTTAATGACCACCCTGCTTTATATCAATCAGAGCGGGGATCTGGATTTCCTGAAGCAGCCTCAAACGTATTTCCGTGATGTGTTTGTGAAACGGTGTCAGGAGAAGGACAGCCACTGGTTGCCGGAGAATGGGAATAAGCTCTTAACCGTGAATGGCAGGGTATATGAGGGAACGATACTTGAGCATATTTTGCTGCAGAATCTGGTTCCGTTCTTTAATGTAGGCGAGCACAATAACATCAAGCTGGAGGGAGCAGACTGGAATGATGGTCTGGACCTAGCGCCAGGCAGAGGCGAGAGTGTAGCATTTACTGCGTTTTATGCGAGCAACTTGATGCAGCTTGCTGATGTATTGCTGGCATGGCAGGAGAACCACGGTGTCGAATTCATTGAAATTGCAGAGGAAATGGCTGTTTTGCTCGATTCGTTAACGACTCCCGCTTCCTATGAGGATGTTAAAGGGAAACTCGAACTGCTGGATAGGTATTACGAATCAGTAAAAGTCTCTGTGACCGGAAACAAACTGAAATTAAGTTTAGCGGATGTTGTACAGGATTTGAAACTGAAAGCGGAATGGATCATCCAGCATTTGCGCCGCAACGAATGGATCACAAACGAAGAAGGGTATGCGTGGTTCAACGGATATTACAATAATGATGGAGAACGCGTGGAAGGCGATTTTCCCCATGGTGTGCGCATCACGCTTACAGGTCAGGTCTTTGCTGTCATGGGCGGAATTGCTGACGATGATCAGGTAAGCCGGATTACGAAGGCTGTGGATCGTTATCTGAAACGACCCTAACATCGGTTACCGCCTCAACTCGAACTTTGGCGAGATTCAGCAAAATCTTGGACGTGCGTTCGGATTTGCGTTCGGGCATAAAGAGAATGGCGCCATGTTTAGCCATATGAGTGTCATGTATGCGAATGCTCTGTATAAAAGAGGTTTTGTCCAAGAAGGATATGAGGTGCTGCAGTCGATTTATGATCTGAGCAATGACTTTGATCGCAGTCGCATGTATCCTGGTATTCCTGAATACATCAATGAGAAGGGAAGAGGCATGTATCCCTATCTCACCGGATCAGCAAGCTGGCTTCTGCTTACGATGCTGACCGAGGTGTTTGGCGTGAAAGGTAATCTGGGACATCTTCGCTTGGAACCTAAATTACGTTCCTCTCAATTTGGAGCTGATGGCAACGCAGTTGTAGATACAAGGTTTGCTGATCAACAGCTTCAGATTGTATACAGCAATCCAAGCGGATTGGATTATGGAAGTTATGGGATTCAATCCATTACACTGAACGGCGAGAAGGTTCAGCTGCGCAGTATCACCCGAGGGGCAGCAGAAGTGGATCGTTATACGTTGTCTGCGTTATCCATGAATGAATCTCATATCATTCTTGTCGAGCTCGCCTAACATAAGAACATGCAAATTTACGGAAGCCCTGGCAGACAAGTGACCGGGACTTCTTCATCATGAATGGAGAGGGAGCGATTAGCATGAGCCATCTATTAACGAACGGACAACTAGCCGTAGATATAGCGGATATTGATAGTTACCAAGGCACACGTTTTGATCGGACTGGATTCATTACACAGGTCAGGCTCGTGGGGAGCGGTCATACGTTCTGTGTTCATGAGTATGCAGAGGGATTTAACCCTGCCGGCGGATCAGGATTATGCAATGAATTTGGTCTTCACGACGGAATGGGGTACTCGGAAACCAGGGTAGGCGAGTGGTTTCCTAAACTAGGGGTGGGCCTTCTTAAGCGGGTTAATGAAGACGGTTATAACTTTCAGTATACGTATCCGCTGGAACCTTTCGATGTGGATATCACGGCGGACGATTTAAACATCACGTATGTGGTTCATGCAAGGAACACAAAGGGATATGCAGCCAGGCTGGTTAAGAAGATCTCCATCCAAGGTACCTCGTTGACCATGGATTATGAGCTCTGCAACGAAGGTAGCCGAAGGATTGATACGGAGGAATATATCCATAATTTTATAGGTATAAACGATCAGGACGCAGGACCAGAATACAAGCTGCGGCTGCCTGTACCTGTCCGATTTACGGAGGTTGAATCTGACTATACCTCCGGCTTGCTGTCTGTCCAGGGTTGCGAGGTGAACTGGAACGCCAAGCCGAGCAAGCCCTTTTATGGAAAGCTGGAAGGTTTCAACGGCAGTGACCACTCTTATTCATGGGAGCTCACGCATAAAGCCAGCAGGGCGGGAGTAAGGGAGAGCAGTAATTTTCCAGTCGCTTACATGGCGCTATGGGGTACTGGCCACGTGATTTCTCCCGAGGTGTTTATTCGCCTGAGTCTGGCTCCGGGAGAACATAAATGCTGGAGAAGGCAGTTCCAATTCTTCAGTTGGTAAACAAAAGGGTGTCCCTTTTGGGTCTTCGCAGGTTGGAACTGTAGGATTTATCCGTTTTTGATGGAGAATAAAAAATTGTATAAAATGCACTTGATGGACCTTCGCTTTGTTGCTATGATTAGCTTTAAATCTATAAAGCGATAAAGGGAACAAGGAGAAAGGGTGGAGAGTCTTTTGAGCAAGAGAGCATACAATTTTAATGCAGGGCCTGCTGCGCTGCCGCTTGAAGTGTTGGAGCGCGCTCAGGCTGAATTCGTCAATTACGGGGATACGGGCATGTCGATCATGGAAATGTCGCATCGCGGTGCCGTCTATGAAGCAGTTCATAATGAAGCGCAGGAACGCCTGCTGTCCCTGCTGGGAAATCCGTCCGGGTACAAGGTGTTATTCATTCAGGGTGGTGCCAGCACGCAATTTGCGATGATTCCGATGAACTTTTTGGGACAGGGCCAGGTTGCAAATTATGTGATGACAGGCAGCTGGGCCGAGAAGGCGATTAAGGAAGCCAGGCTGATTGGCGAAACCCATATTGCCGCCTCATCGGAAGCGAGCAAATACATGGCTTTGCCTGAGCTTCAAGATATCAAGCTATCCGATCATGCAGCTTATCTTCATCTGACTTCCAATGAAACCATTGAAGGCACACAGTTTAAGGAATTCCCGGATACCGGATCCGTACCGCTGATCTGCGATATGTCGAGTGATATCCTGAGCCGTCCTTTTGATCTAAGCCAATTTGCCATGGTATATGCCGGTGCGCAGAAGAACCTTGGACCATCCGGCGTGGCCGTTGTGATTGTCAGAGAGGATATGATTACAGATTCTCCTAAACATCTCCCAAGTATGCTCCGTTATGATACTTATTTGAAAAACAATTCGCTCTACAATACGCCGCCGTCCTTTGGCATATATATGATTAATGAGGTTCTCAAATGGATTCAGGAGAAGGGTGGGCTTGAAGGCGTTCAGGAGCTGAACCGCAAGAAAGCCGCACTCATCTATGATGCCATCGATAGCAGCGGCGGTTTCTATCGCGGCTGCGTGAACGCAGAAGTGCGTTCGGATATGAATATTACGTTCCGTCTGGGCACGGAAGAGCTGGAGAAGGAATTTGTGAAGTCTTCGGAGCAAGAAGGCTTTGTCGGTCTAAAAGGCCATCGCAGCGTCGGCGGTTTGCGCGCTTCGGTGTATAATGCCCTTCCGTACGAGAGCGCTCAGGCGCTTGTACAATTTATGCAGCAGTTCCAGAACAGCCGCAGCTAATACATCATCGAAGATGAACAGAAATAACCTTCCGCCCATCAGCGGAAGGTTATTTCTGGATACCCCGGGAATTCGGGATGGAATCGGTTATAATAGAAGAAAACAGAAGAAAAGGTGGACTTTATCAACATGGCATTACACATCGTACTAGTCGAACCGGAAATCCCCGCCAATACGGGCAATATCGCCAGAACCTGCGCCGCAACAGGCACTCATCTGCATCTGGTCCGTCCGCTCGGCTTTAATACAGATGACAAAACATTGAAGCGGGCAGGGCTGGATTACTGGTATGCCGTACATATTGAATACCACGATTCCTTTGAGGAATTAAAGGCACTGTATCCGGACGGACGTTATTTCTATGCCACGACGAAGGCAACCAAGCGTTACATGGATATCGAGTATCAGGATGGCGATTTTCTGGTTTTTGGCAAAGAGACCAAGGGCCTGCCTCCAGAGCTGCTTGCTGCAAATAGCGAGCATTGCATACGGATGCCGATGACAGATAAGGTCCGCTCGCTGAATTTGTCCAATTCGGCTGCGATTATGGTATACGAGGCATTACGCCAGCTGAATTTCCCGGGTATGGATTAAAAGCTGCAAAACTTCGAGTTTTTAGGGAAAAATCATCCAGTATACCTATTTGATATTGAAAAAAACTAAGAAATTCTTAATATCCAGCAGGATTCGACAACTTTTTATCGAACTATTATACTAGGCCCTTATTATCAGTTCTGTAATTGTGGTGTCAGAAATCACTTGTTGAAAATGAAAGAGGTGTACAATCGTTATGAAACCTGCTGGTGTTGTTCGTAAGGTCGATCAGCTGGGAAGAATCGTTCTGCCTAAGTCTCTGCGGAAGAGATATCAAATGAACGAGGGGGATCCCGTAGAAATTCTTGTACAGGGGGACCATATTATATTAGAGCGCTATCGTCCGAAGTGTGTCTTCTGTGGTTCTATGGATGGTGTAAGCGAGTTTAAAGAGCGTCTACATACTGGCTCGTCAATGCATGTCCGAAATAGCAACCAGCTTCCGAAACATGGCCTAGTTGCCTAATATGAATTACCTTTTGTAGCATCGCTAAAGAGCGGTGCCTTTTTTGTTTCGCAATAAAATAAAAACTCCCCCGTATTTCGGGGGAGTTTATGCCTTACAGGCCTTTGGTTTTATCATCATTGTATGACGAGGTCCAAATGCCGACCATGTAAAGGGCAAACACGAGCATGACGATCCAAAAGGTTAATGAGAAAGACATCCTTGCCACCTCCTGCTAAGCTATTCTTATTATAACCACCTTGGGCGAAAAAATAAATGAGAATATGAAGCCGATTCCATTACTCGAAAAATAGGAAGTGTGTTGGCACGGGCCGCAGACTTCCGTCTGATGGCTTGTTCACGACACGACCGTTCAGGACAAGGGAGGCCGAGCCGCCGCCATCCAGATTATAAGCGTCGATGACGCCCAATTTTTTCAGCTTGTTTTGCAGTTCCTGCAGTGTAGCGCCGGATTTACCCTTCTCATCGTATCCTTCGGTTACGAGAATGAGCAGCTGATCATCCTTGTAATTGCCGATGACCGTGCGAGGTGCCCGTCCAGGGGCCGTTCGCCACTTCTCGGGAATGGTGGTTTTGTAGCCGTTTTGGAGCAGCACGGGCACAAAGGTAGCACCGAATACCGGATCCAGGCGATCAAGATCGCTCTGATTGTAGAATTTTCCACCGATCAGCTTGCCGGATTTGCTCATGCCGACAAAGGAAAGATCCTTAAAGCTCGGTTGAAATCCTGAAACGTACTTGCCCTTATAAAAGGTTGTGCTTAGCGGATGCCTGCCCCCGTTGCCATCCGCGTATCCGCCGGCATTAATGCCGGCAACCGCGCCATGCCGACTTACCGCACGCATGGTCGTTTCGACGGACCCGGGTCTGCCGCTTTCACTGCCCAGTGACATACTCATGGCGGAAGGGTCCTTCAGCTTGACCTTCATCGCGTAACCGTGATAGGTACCCGGATTGATCTTATATAACTCGATTCGAATCCGGTCGCTGTTAACCGTCTCGATCGGGACCCCCAGTTTGCTTGTGATCCGGCGGTTATAGATTTGCTCCGGGCGTGCAGCCTGGGATTCCGCGGTTCGCAGAATCGTTCCTACCGAGGCTGTCGTCTGCTGATAGAGCTTGGCTGTTTTTTTCAATAGAAGATATCGTTTGCTCCGCAGTGACGGCCGCTTGATCCAATTCTTGCATGATGACGGAGGACTGTTCCGATATGCTGCTGGAAGGTATGTACTCAGCGGTTTCGTGTGATAGGTGCGGCGGCTTGGTTATCAACCACATACACAGCAGCAATCCGATAAAAGGAGCGATGGCTAGCATAAACGTTCGGTTGAGCTGCTTGGGACGAATATATCTCAGCCTAGTCACTTGAGCAGCTCCATCTTGCGTTCCAGCTCCTTCAGCTGTTTCTCTACCTGGCTTAACTGACTATACAGCTTATTGCTGTTGTCCGTCTTGCCGCTAGCCTGATCCTTGGTAAAGGTCAGCAGTTCATTAAAGGACTGAACCTTGCTCTGCATCTCATCCATTTCCTGAACCAGCTCATTAAATCTTTGGTCATACTCCGCTTTGAACGATGCCATCTCCTTGTGCGTATCCTGCTGCAACTGCACAACGACCTGCTCTTTTAAATGATTGCTATATAGGTAGGCTGCGGTCGTCCCCAGCCCGATCAGAACAATCCAAAATACCCAGAACCATTTGGTAGAAGGCCCTTTTTGATGCACTTCCTCACGGGATTTATAGGGGGCATTGTTTTCCGGCTCTAACATTGGCATATCATCACCCCTCAAAAACTATCATTTTTTCCAGATATCATTCTATCATGTCAGGATTACTTTCGCAAAGACGAACAAAAAGCGCGCGTTTTTTATGAAAAATAGATTGCCTAGAAAGTTAGAGTGGGATACAATCTGTATAGATTTGATTATCAAATAGGATACATATAAGACATTCGACCATACATATCGTCAAAGGCCCTGCGTCTATAGGATTAATTAACCTTTTTTCTATACGGATAACAGGATGGAATTGTATCAATCCATAGCCGCAAACAACGAGAAATCGCATGCCGGGTATGTAAGGAAATGACGGCGCTTACTTAATAGAGATGATAGAGATTCAAGTTCGTTGAAACAGGAGGTCTATTAGAAAATGAATCAGGTTTGGCGGGTAGTTATAGTTGGCAGTCAACCTACAAGCATGCTGGGAACAAAATTGATTTTGGAAGAGCAGCAGGATCTGCTCGTTGAGGGAATGACATCCTCAGATTCAGAAGGGCTTCGATTGGTCGGGGATTTGCTTCCTGACTTGGTTCTATTGGATTATCACCTGCAGGAACACACGTCTGAAGCCGTGCTGGAGCAGATGAAGCAGCTGTCTCCGAGGACCCATGTTGTCATCATGACCGATAACGATGGTCTTCCCTTGCTGCAATCCTTGATCAGCCGCGGCGCAAGCGGGCTGTTATCCAAACAGGCATCCACCTTTCAGCTTATACATATGATTACCGGCCTGCGGGAAGGTGTTGCATCACTGCCGCTCGAGTGGGTAAGGCAAGGAATATGGCCGCTAACGGCCTCTGCCATGAATGAAGGTGGACTTCAGCTCTCCGAGACGGAGGCCTTTATTATGGAACGGATTGTCCAAGGCATCACCTACGATAAAATTGCCATGGAAATTCAAGTAAGCCGCCGCTCCATTGATAATTACCTCCGCAAAATATACGTGAAGCTTGGGGTCTCGACCCGTGCGCAAGCGATCGAAAAGTACGCACTGTATACCCGCCAAGGCAGGCAAATATATGCGTGATGTGGTTCATAAGGTATAATATATAAATATCAGGAATACCTTTTAGAGGTTGTTAAGAGGCTCCTGAATACAAAACCGAGGTTTTGATAACGGTTAGAGGAGGGACTTCCATGCAGTATTCCTTTGCTTCCCGTGCACAGACCCTTTTGTCATCCCCGCTGCGCGATATCAGGGAACTTGCGAAGCGGGATTCTTTTATTTCCTTGGCAGAAGAGCTTCCGGCCGAAGAGTTATTCCCTCTGCATTCTCTGGCAGAGGCAGCGACATCGGTCCTGTCTGAGGATCCGCTAGCGCTGCAGTATGGTGAGGCGGAAGGATACGGGACCGCTCCGCGAATGGCTGAGCCAGGATTTTTCCCGGCGAAAGGGGCTTAGCGTTCAGCCCCAGCATATTTTACTGACAACCGGTACGCAGCAGGCCATTGACTTGCTGGTCAGGGTGTATGTGGACCCGGGTGACCCGGTGCTGGTCGAGAATCCAACCTCGCCTGGACTGCTTCAGGTGCTGCGTCTACAGGGCGCCCTCATTGTGCCTGTTGAGGGAGATCAGAACGGGATGCTGCCAGAGCATCTCGAAGCGATGATCCGGCAGCACAAGCCGAAGCTGCTGATGGCTGCGCCCAATTTTACCAATCCGACAGGCGTGATGTGGAGTTTGGAGCGGCGCAAGCAGGTGCTGGAGCTGTGTGTTCAGCATGGGCTTCTCATTGTGGAGGATGATTCTTACGGCGATCTTTATTTTGCGGATGCCAAGAATCAGGGGACAAGAATTCCTTCAATATTCTCACTGGAGGAACCCCAGGGTAAGCATGTTCTATATGTTGGCTCCTTCAGCAAAACGGTTGCACCGGCGCTTCGTACAGGATGGGCCGCAGGAAATCGGCGCGTCATTGAGATGATGACGGCGGTGAAGCAAATGGCCGATTGGCAATCCAGTATGCTGAATCAGCGGATGCTGCACAATCTGCTGGAATCCAAGCATTTTCAGCTGGAGGATCACATCGGCATGCTGAACCGGGAGTACGCAACGAGGCTTAAACTGATGGTAGAGCTGCTGAAGCGCAGCGCATGGAAGGATTCGACGTATGCGGTACCTTCCGGCGGGATGTTTCTCTGGGTGCAGCTGCCACCTGGCTTGAATGGCGATGCGCTGCTGAGAGCTTCTTTACTCAAAGGTGCGGCTTTCCTGCCAGGCTCGATGTGTTCCGCCGAAGATCATACCCGTGAATGCATCCGGCTGAATTTTACGCATCCGGGCCGGGATGAGCTGCTGCTGGGCATGAATCTGATCAGCGAAGCGGTGCTGGAATTTACTGCCCGTAATTAGACATGGAAGGCTGCTTCTTTAAGTATCGTTAATAACTATAGGGGTAGGCTGCTGATTGGACCTGTTATCAGGTCTGGAGTAGAATCAGCAGCCTTTTTTTGCATCACGGGATTTGCCGGTTTTCGGGCTGATGAATGTACATTTTATGTATTTTAACACGGTGGCGTAGTCTGCCAGGGCTTGGATACCGGCAGGCGTCAGCACGTAGCGTCCGCGGCTCACCCGGCGGAACCAGCCATAATAATTGCGCTGCAGGATATCAGCAGCCGATCCTACGCCGCTTCGATCCCGCACAGCCGCGGGGGAAATGCCGGGCAGCGCAGCGGCTGCACGCCCTGCTTGAAGCCCGTGCTCCTGCTCCTGCAGTTCATGCAAGCTGCGCTGCTCCGCTTCCGCGGAATTCATGGCTGCAGCTACACGCAGCGTTTTCTCGCGATATGCGGTAACCAGCTTGGCTCTTGTTATGCCGCCCGTGTTGTAATCACCGCTGCGCTCCCGAAACTCATACAACAGGCGCTCCTTCCGTCTGATGGCCGTTCGGCCCGTCTGTACGGCCATCTCCGGCTCACAGAGCACTTCCACAAAAGGCGCTTTGGTTTTGTAGAAGGTTACCGTGATAAGTCCCAGACCCAGGCGCCCGCATAACCCTGACAGCTCGTTCCAGCGCTGATTGACCGCTCCTTTTTTCGCACGGCTCTTCTCGACCGCCAGATAAACGTACGGAGTCAGCTTCAGTCTCTCGATGCCCTGGAGCAGCAGCGCAAGATTAAATGTTTTTTTTAACTCCACAATAAGCGGCTCCTCGAGGCCTTCCTTCATACCGACAAGATCACAATGGCGAACCTCACCTTTTACTTCATATCCATTCTATTTACAAAAAAGGCTTTTAAGGGAGCGTACAGCTCGGCTTCATGCTTTATCGCCATGGTTACTCTCCTTTTGATCCGAAACATGTTTGATGTCACGTTAATGTAATTTCAGTATAGCATGGGGACTGCTTTCATGCGTATCCGGGTGTAGACTGCTCGGAGAGTTCATCAAAAAAGCACTTGCTTGACTTCGAAAATAAGGTCAACTATTCCAAGTAAGCCGCATAGGTATGTAATACACTTTTTTCGAAAATGGAATGTTTTCTAATGACGCTGTGGAATGGAAGCCAATCCCCATAAACAGACTCATAGGAGGTAGCGATATGGATATTTTCGAACGCATAGCATCGTATCGGGCTGAAGGCGACCGTTTGGCGTGGAGCGGCACATTCAGGGAATACATCGAATTGCTGAAGAAGGACCCCTCTCCAGCCATGACGGCACATGCCCGTGTATATGACATGATCGAATCCTACGGTTTTGAGGAGATCGGGGGCCAGAAAAAATATAAGTTTTTTGAACAGGAAATTTTCGGTCTCGACCGTGCGGTTGAGAAACTCGTAGAGGAATATTTCCATTCCGCGGCTCGCAGGCTCGATGTACGCAAACGCATACTGCTGCTTATGGGGCCGGTCAGCGGCGGTAAATCGACCTTGGTTACGCTGCTGAAGAGGGGCCTGGAGAAGCATTCCCGTACCGACCGGGGAGCGGTGTATGCGATCTCCGGCTGCCCGATGCAGGAGGAACCGCTGCATTTGATTCCTCTTGAGCTCAGACCGGAAATCGAGAAGGAGCTTGGCGTTCGAATTGAGGGGAATTTGTGCCCGGCCTGCCAGTTGAGACTCAAAACCGAATACGGTGGAGATATCGAGCAGGTTGAAGTCCAGCGGGTGCTCATCTCCGAGGAGAGCAGAGTCGGCATCGGGACATTCAGCCCTTCCGACCCTAAATCCCAGGACATTGCGGACTTAACCGGCAGCATCGATTTTTCCACCATTACGGAATATGGCTCAGAATCCGATCCTCGCGCGTACCGTTTTGACGGCGAGTTGAACAAGGCAAACCGCGGTCTGATGGAATTTCAGGAGATGCTGAAATGCGATGAGAAGTTTCTGTGGAATTTATTGTCCCTGACCCAGGAAGGAAACTTTAAAGCAGGCCGGTTTGCGCTGATCAGCGCGGATGAGCTGATTGTGGCCCATACCAACGAATCCGAGTACAAAGCGTTTATAGCAAACAAGAAAAATGAGGCGCTGCAGTCCCGGATGATTGTGATGCCGATTCCCTATAATCTGAGAGTCAGTGATGAGGAGAAAATCTACTCAAAGCTGATTGGCCAAAGTGATATGAAGCATATCCATGTGGCGCCGCATGCCCTTCGTTCAGCCGCCATATTCTCCGTATTGACGCGCCTGAAGGAAACGAAGAAGCAGGGCATGGACTTGATCAAAAAAATGCGCATGTACGACGGTGTGGAAGTAGAGGGCTATAAAGAAGCGGATTTAAAAGAGATGCAGAATGAATACCTGGAAGAGGGGATGTCCGGTATTGACCCGCGTTATGTCATCAACCGGATATCAAGTGCTCTTATTAAGCAAGATCTTCAGTGCATTAACGCGCTGGATGTGCTGCGGGCGATCAAGGACGGTCTGGATCAGCATGCTTCCATCACGAAGGACGAACGGGAGCGTTATCTGAACTTCATCGCCGCCGCACGTAAGGAATATGATGACTTGGCCAAGAAGGAGGTGCAGAAGGCTTTTGTGTATTCCTTCGAAGAGTCCGCCAAGACGCTGTTTGAGAATTATCTGGATAATATCGAGGCGTTCTGCAACTGGACGAAAATCCGCGATCCGCTGACCGATGAGGAGATGGATCCGGATGAAAGACTGATGCGCTCGATCGAGGAGCAGATCGGAGTCTCGGAAAATGCGAAGAAGGCTTTCCGGGAAGAGATTATGATTCGCATCTCAGCCTACTCGCGCAAGGGCAAAAAATTCGAGTACCACAATCATGAGCGCCTGCGCGAAGCGATTGAGAAGAAGCTGTTCACCGATCTCAAGGATATCGTCAAGATTACAACCTCGACCAAAACACCGGATGCCGTGCAGTTGAAACGGATCAACGAGGTCAGCTCCAGATTGATTGAGGAGCATGGATATTGCCCGGTATGTGCCAACGAGCTGCTGCGCTATGTGGGCAGTCTGTTGAACCGGTAATGTCGAAGCTGTATGTTGAAGTTGTAATCTAGAAAAAAGTGATTAACGTGAGAGACTACTCTATGGATTCGGGGTGGTTTCTCACGGTTTATAAAGGAGTTATCCTGGTTATGATTGGTGCAAACCTGCGTGTAATTAGGACTTTAGGATTATGTCCAGGTGGTAAATATAGGCTATAATGGACCCTAAGTACTTGAACCTGTGATATGGATCACGCTATTTAGGAGTGGATTTTTCGAAATGATTGATGTTTCCCCAAAAAGACGTCAACAGCTGGAGTTTATCGGATTGGATGAGCACGGGTTGGCGCTGTTAGCCAACCATCGTGATGTGTTTGAGAAGGTCGTGGAAGAGGTCGTTAACCGGTTTTACGCGCAGATCGGCACACAGCCGCAGCTGATGCAGATTATTGATCGTACCTCGACCATGGAGCGGCTGAAGGAGACCCAGCGGGTGTATTGGTTGTCACTCGCAGCTGGCAGAGTGGATGAGTCTTACATTTCCGACCGAATCAAGATCGGACAGGTTCATTCCAGAATTGGCCTGACAACGGACTATTATCTCGGAAGCTACATGGTGTATCTTGATATTGCAGCCGTATTTGCTGAAACAAATCGTGCCGGATCAGTGGACTCAAGTGGTGCATGCGCTTAGCAAAATGTTTAATTTGGATTCCCAGCTCGTACTGGAAGCTTACGAAATGAAAGAGAAAGAGAAGATTAACCGATTGGTCACGGATCAGCAAAAAATGTTGGAAGCGATTACAGAAGCAGTCCAGGAATTGACCGCCATGATTGTGGAGCTGGATCAAAGTGCAGCGCTTATGGCCGACAATGCCATGAAGACAGCAGAAGCGCAGGATAAAGCGCATACACTAACTTCGGAGCTTGGCAATGAAATCCTGCACATCGAACAGATGGGGAGTTTGATCCGGGAAATTTCGGATCAGAGCCACTTGCTCGGCCTGAATGCCGCGATTGAAGCAGCTCATGCTGGCGAGTTAGGCCGAGGTTTCGAAGTTGTTGCTGGCGAAGTGCGAAAGCTTGCCACCCATTCCAAGAAGGCGATGGACGAAATTCAGGACAAGGTCAGCGGCATCATCCGCAAGCTGGGGCTCGTTGAACAGGAATCGGAGAAAACGTCAATTAATGCCCGCAATCAGGCGGCAAGCTCGCAGGAACTGGCTGCCTTCGTGAAGATGATGGAGAAGCTGGCTGATGATTTGGAATCGCTTCAACATGAGTATGATGTTCAGAAGCATGATACCCATGTCGAAACCTTGAAGCAAGCTGAGAAGGTGACCGTCTAGGTCAAGCAGCCTACGCATGGATCGTTGAATATCGGTAAACAAAGCACCCGTGATGAGGGATTCACTCACTCGCGGGTGCTGTTGTTGTAAGCAGCTATATCCATGCATCAAGCACTGTTAAATAAATCGCCGATGAAGTTTCTTGCCGTCATAGGAGAACAGAATCGGTTTGCCTTCGATCATGCTGTGCAGATGCACAGGTTTGCCCCAGAGCCGGTAAACATAAGGGATGGTGCGTTCCATGTATTTAAGGTCAAGTTCAATCCCTTCGTACAAATGCTTGATCATCATCTCACCGGAACGGAGATGATCGCCATCGGTAATGACGAGAAACGGGGAACCTCCGTTCACACGGGAAACGACCAGCTGGTCGCGGATATTCTCCCATGCTTTATCGGTGATTTTCCACTCCGGCCCCTTTTTCTCAAACACGTAGAGATCCAGATCCTCCACTAATTCCTTTGTCAAATAATTGCGCAGGAATGAGATGTCCGAATCATATTCGCGTACATCAAACATCTTCTCCCGGTCCCAGCGGCGTTCGATATCCTCGAAAATCTTAAGCCCGAGGTAATAAGGGTTCAGGCTGTGGCGTGACGGCTGTACGACCGAGGCGTTAAGCTTGGCGAATTCCACGGTTTCCTCGCTGGTCAGATCCATTTCCCGCAGGATGCGCTGATGCCAGTACGAAGCCCAGCCTTCGTTCATGATCTTCGTTTCCATC
Source organism: Paenibacillus vortex V453 (assembly GCF_000193415.1). Classification (NCBI taxonomy): domain Bacteria; kingdom Bacillati; phylum Bacillota; class Bacilli; order Caryophanales; family Paenibacillaceae; genus Paenibacillus; species Paenibacillus vortex. Next base: position 75,905 of record NZ_ADHJ01000044.1, on the reverse strand, counting down.
TGCGGCCAGAAGTACAGCATCTCCTCTCGCAGCATGCTCATGATATCCCGCTGCCAATCCTCCAGAATATCGGAGTGTTCCTGAATAAACCACATGATGTCTTTCTCCGGTTCCGGCGGGAAGCGCTTTGGTGTCGGGGTTGAATTCTCGGCTTTCTCTTGCTTTTCTTCATCGATGTCCCACAAATCGTCGTACCGGCCAGGGGGCTTATGCCGTTTGGCTTCCTCCTTGCGCTCCAGTACCCGGCGAGCATTGTAACGCTGCTTGTCGAGTTTATCCGGTCTAATAATATGAGGATCTACATGCTCCTGAATCGCAAGCACAGCATCGATAAACTGCTCAACCGCTTCGGTCCCGTGCTCAATCTCATAGCGGGAGATACGCTCGGCCGTTGCCGACATGCTCTCGACCATATTGCGGTTGGAGACGGAGAAGCGGGCGTTGTTCTTGAAGAAATCACAGTGTGCCAGCACATGGGCCACAATGAGTTTGTTCTGGATCAGGGAATTGCCGTCCAGGAGAAACGCGTAGCACGGATTGGAGTTGATGACGAGTTCGTATATTTTGCTAAGGCCGAAGTCGTATTGCAACTTCATTTTATTAAAGGTTTTTCCAAAGCTCCAATGGCTGAACCGGGTGGGCATGCCGTAGGCGCCGAAGGTGTATATGATGTCTGCCGGGCAGATCTCATATCGCATAGGGTAAAAATCAAGGCCAAAGCCTGTAGCGATTTCGGTAATCTCCGCAATAGAACGTTCCAGTTCCGCGATCTCGTCTTGGTGCACGAGGATCCCCCCTTCGTCATGAAAAACATGGTTCTTATCATTTATATGGCAACTCGCTGCAGATATGCGGGCTGAAGAGGGGAGGGCGTGAATATGTACAGGCCGCTTCTAGAAACTGGGCTTTCAGCCCAGTCTGAAGATGTAGGAAGCGTCCGGTCTATGTAATGATGTTCTGTATGAAACTTTGCGTTATAATGGGAGTAATCCAGCGGATTGGAAGACTTGCCCATTTATTAACCGATGGACAATAATATGAAGTAGGGAGGCATATGGATGATTGAATTTCCCAAACCCGATGTAGAACAGTTTTTTCAAACGTACAGTATTCGTACTTTTGGAATCAGTGCAGACGAGTCACGGCTTGTGTTCAGCAGCAGTCTGAACGGAAAGTTTAATTTATGGGCGATGGATTTAGCAGGGGATACAGCTTACCCTTACCCGCTTACATACAATGATCAGATCAGCAGCTTTATCAAGCTCGACCCGGAAGGACGACATATTTTAACAGCCTTTGACCGTGATGGGAATGAGAACTATCAATTCCACGCGCTGCGCTGGAACGGCGGGGAGCCGATTCCTCTGTTTGAAGGAGCGTCAGGGGATGACAAGCATTATTTTGTACATCTGTCAGAGGACGGCAGACGCTTATACTATGTAACTTCGAAAGACAATCCATCCTTCCTGAACTCGCGCGTGTTTCATCTGGACACCAAAGAGGATCAACTCCTGCTTGAGGGCAAGGATACGTCAACCGAAATGTGTGCAGTAAGTCCCGATGAGAAGACCATCGCATACACCAAAATGTATGCCAACACCTACTATGTGAGTTATGTGCAGCGTGAAGGCGAAGAGCCGTTGTGCCTGACCCCTTCTCCTGAGCAGGTGCATATTTCGGGCGATGCGCTGTTTATTGACAACGATCAAGTCATTTTTGCTACGGATTATGAATCGGAATTTTCCTACGTTGCCCGCTACGATATTCCTCAGCAGAAGTTTGAGCCCTTGTGCCGTATCGATCGGGAAAGCATCCAGCTCCTGCGCTATCATAAGGATTCGCAGACGCTGTACATCGTTACGGAGAAAGGGGTGGAGGATCGGCTGTATGCCTATTCGCTCGATAGCGGCGAGTTAACGCCCATACCGCTTCCTTCCGACATTGTGGAGCAGCTGAATGTGACAAAGTCGGGCCATCTGTACCTGCTCGCCCGTGGTGCCGTGAAGCCGCTTAACATTTACCGCTATGCGGACGGCAAGTGGAGCATGATAACCAAGAACGTTCTGACAGGATTAACCGATGAGGATTTGGTGGCGCCGGATGTCGTGACCTATAACTCTTTTGACGGCATGGAGATCGAGGCGCTCTTGTTCCGTGCCCAATCCCATGTTGCGAACGGTTATACGGTATTTTGGCCGCATGGAGGTCCGCAAGCCTCGGAGCGCAAGCAGTTCCGCTCCATGTTCCAGTATATTCTAGCCAAGGGATACAACATCTTCTGTCCAAACTTCCGCGGCAGTACGGGTTATGGCAGCTCCTTCGTGAAATTGGTGGAACAGGATTGGGGCGAGGGACCGCGCAAGGACTGTCTGGCAGGGATGGATTGGCTGTTTGAGCAAGGTATTTCAAGCCGGGAGAAACTCTTTGTCATGGGTGGAAGTTATGGCGGTTATATGACCTTGCTGCTGGCAGGGCGCAATCCGGAGTATTTCAAGGCTGCTGTCGATATCGTCGGGGTCAGCAATCTGTTTACCTTCTACAACTCGGTACCGGAGCATTGGAAACCGATTATGGAGCGCTGGATTGGCGATCCGGAGCGGGATAAGGAAAGATTCATTAAGGATTCGCCGATTACGTATCTGGATGACATGGTGAATCCGATGCTGATCATTCAAGGGGCTAACGATCCGCGTGTCGTTAAGGAGGAATCCGACCAAATCGTCGAGGCGCTCCGGGCTAAAGGCCGGGATGTGGAATACCTTGTGTTTGACGATGAGGGCCATGGCATCACCAAAAAGGCCAATGAAAAAATCGCTTACGCGCGCATGGATGAGTTTCTTAAACGCAATCATTAATCATTAGGGCAAAAAAAGAAGAGGCATCCCTCGGGTCCATCAGACCTTGAAGGTTGCCTCTTTCCGTTTATTGATCCAGATCCTCGCGAGGATTCCACAGCTTGATTCCGTCGTCTTCCAGGATACCCAGAGTTACATCCGAGATATTCGGATCCTGTGTCAGTATGGCGTTGATTCTCATTTTGGTATGGCTGGCTTCGGCAAGCGACATCCCTTTTTTCAGTTCGATATACGCCTCCACGTGATAGTTGCGGCCCTCTTGCAGAATACGCAGACGGTTGATATCCCGCACGTCCGGGTCGTTAAGAATGAGATTGGAGATTTTCTCCTCGACATCCTTAGGCGCGGCAACTCCGATCAAGCCCACCATGTTGTCATATCCAACTTTAAAGGCAACGCCGACCATCAGGCAGCCGATCAGAATCGTAGCAATTCCGTCCAGGATGAGGAAATCCATGAAATGCGCAAACACGATGGCAATGAGAGCGAAGAGGGCGCCAAGCGTGGCAACAATGTCTTCATAGAACACCAGCCTTGTTGGCGGAGCAGCGCGACCGGCATTTTTGAATGCGGCAGGCAGCAAGGCAAAACCGGTTGCTTGAACGCGGGTTTCCTTCATAATCTCTTTCATGGCTTTCATCAGAATGGAGCCGTCTATAATGACAGCGATGACCAGTACGATAAAATTGAGCCAGAAATTCGTAGCTTCTTCAGGGTGCTTTAATAACTTGAACCCTTTGAGTATCGTTTCATACGCCATGATGGTCACCACGATAACAGCAACCATGCAGACCAGATTAATAACCCTGCCGAATCCGGTCGGGAACTTCTTGGTCGGCTTTCGCTCTGCCAGTACGCTGCCCACAAATACAAATCCCTGGTTCACGGCGTCAGCCACCGAGTGCATGGCGGATGCAAACATCGTTCCGCTGCCGCTGATGGAGGCGGCAATTGCCTTAATAATAGACAATCCGGTGTTGCCCAAAGCCGCAATCGCTGAAGAGGTGTTTCCTTTCTTAATGAGCTGCCAAGTGTTCTTCAATCCAAACCCTCCGTCTAAAATGTCAATTTCTATTTAATCTGAAGTATATATTATCATACCATTCCAAAATAAGGGTATCCTCATTCTCGGCAAGAATGGTAATTATCACGAAATTTACTTACCATGTTTTTTAATACATTAAACATGATTGACTCATATCTTCATTTCTTACCCAATACATTAAGAATATAGTGGAAAATAAAGGGATGAGTAAGCAGAGGAGAATTGAATTCGGCCCCTTAACGAGCAAGCAACTGCCTTGCAGCAAAGTCAATAAACATAAGGAGGAAATGTTATGAAAGCGTTAACAAGTCCGGAGGCAGTAAAGGGTAATGGGAACGAGGAATGGGGGCTTATTATTTGCTCCAGATGCGATGAAATGGTGGACACGATTCCTACCGACGGCGTAAAGATCATCTACGGATATTGCGGCAAAGGAGAATGCAAAGGCACCGGGCCCAAGGATGGATCATCATAACGATTAGCTAAAATGAAAACGAAAGCATGCTTAAGGGACGTCTGTTCCGAGGGCATGCTTTTTTATTGAATTATAAGCTTTTTTGATGGGAACCAAAAAAAATATTGATACCCAATAAAGCAAATTTAGACGAAAATATGTTGCATATATAATATATATGACGTATTATATCGGCAAGTAGAGGAAATGCATGCAGGAGGGATCACTATCGAACTGACGACAAGGCAGCAGGATATCGTCGATATCGTAAAAAAACACGCACCCATTACAGGAGATCAGATTGCGGAGATGCTGAATGTCAGCCGAGCTACGCTTCGCACCGATTTATCCAAGCTTGTGGTGTTGGATTATATCGATGCCAAACCCAAGGTAGGGTATTTTCTGGGGAAGCGGGGAACTCCTGACCGGGAGGAGAAGTTCCGCCTTCTCAAAATGAAGGTTGGCGACCTGCACGGCGTTCCGGTAATTGTACGCGAGACAACGACGATTCACGAGGCCGTTGTATCCTTGTTTCTGGAGAATGTAGGGAATCTGATCGTTACCGACGCCGATGGTCATCTCGCGGGCATTGTGTCCCGCAAGGATCTGCTCAAGGTGACGCTTGGAAATCCGACGGCGTCCTCCATGCCGGTAAGCCTGATTATGACCCGCCAGGCGAATGTGACAACTGTTCAGCCGGAAGATACGGTACTGGACGCCGCACGTAAAATCATCAATCATCAAATCGACAGCTTGCCGGTTGTTGTGCCATCCACCACGGGGAATCCGGGGGAGCACTGGAAGGTCGTGGGCCGGATCACGAAAACAAATATCATCAAAATGCTGCTCGACATGGTAGCCGAGGAATAGTGGGAGGAATCGGATGAATCAGGCAATAACTCATTTCATAGCAATCTGTTCAGACTCCATCGGGGAGACGGCCGAAGCGGTTGTCCAAGCTACATTGCGCCAGTTCGAGCTCCCGAATACAGAGATTAAGCGATATATGAATGTACGGGAAGAAGATGAATTGACCGAGCTGATGGAGGAGGTGGCACGGCGCGGAGGTTTTGTGGCTTACACGCTCGTGCAGCCGGAGCTTCGCGAGGTCATTCGAGAGGAAGCCGTGCGGCTCAATATTCGTACAGTGGATATTATGGGTCCGATGATGCAGGCGTTCGCCGATACGTTTAACGACTATCCCAAACGGCTGCCGGGGCTGCTGCACCGGCTCGACGACAGCTACTTCCGGCGTGTGGAAGCGATGGAATTTGCTGTTCAGTATGACGATGGCAAAGATGTGAGTGCCATCTTGAAGGCGGATATCATCCTGCTGGGCGTATCCAGAATCTCGAAGACGCCGCTATCGATGTTTCTCGCTCATAAAGGCTACAAGACGGTGAATTTTCCGATTGTGCCGGAGATGTCACCCCCATCCCAGCTTAGAGAAGTAACGAATGGGAACATCATTGGACTTACAATAGAGCCGGAGCATCTTCTCAAAATCCGCAGCGAGCGTTTAAAAGTAATGGGGCTCCCGCATCAGGTACAGTACGCATCCCTTGAGAGGATTCAAGAGGAGCTGGATTATGCCTTGTCGCTGTATACAGAACTGGGATGCCCTGTCATCGATGTCACCGACAAGGCCATAGAGGAATCCGCAGGTCTGATTATGAATTTCTTGAAGTAAGCAGGCAGGAATGGGTATGGAAAAAAGCAGAAGGAGGGGATTCATAATGGAGAGTTCATTAGCATTGGAGCTTGTAAGAGTGACGGAGGAAGCGGCATTGCAATCCGCCCGGTGGACAGGAAGAGGAGACAAGAACAGTGCTGATGAAGCCGCTACGGTCGCCATGCGCAAGCATTTTGATTCCGCAGCGATGGATGGGGTTGTTGTCATTGGGGAAGGCGAGATGGATGAAGCGCCCATGCTGTATATTGGAGAGCGCGTAGGGAACGGCAAAGGTCCGAAGATGGATGTGGCCGTCGATCCTCTCGAAGGAACCGAAACGGTAGCAAACGGGCTGAATAACGCCCTGTCTGTGATTGCAGCCGCTCCTCAGGGAACCCTTCTGCATGCGCCTGATATCTATATGCATAAGCTTGCGGTAGGACCTGAGCTTGCAGGCAAGCTGAGTTTGGACGATCCCATTGCGGTTACGCTTCAAAAGGCATCTGAGCTGTTATCAAAACCGCTGTCGGAGATGACGGTCTCCATTCTGGATCGTGAGCGTCACAGCTCCATGATTCGAGACTTGAGGGAGTCCGGGGTAAGAATCAAGCTGCTGAGTCATGGCGATGTCATGGGTGCGATCGAGACCTGCACCGACAGCGAGGTGGATCTCTATGTGGGTTCCGGAGGAGCACCGGAAGGTGTGCTTGCCGCTGCTGCCCTGAAATGTCTGGGCGGAGAAATCCAGGGGCGGCTTATACCGGAGACACCGGAGGATTATGTAAGATGTCAGGCTATGGGCTTGAAACATCCGGAGCAGCTGCTGTCGATGGAGGATATGGTAGGGCGGGAAGGCGTACTGTTTGTAGCTACCGGCGTTACGGCCGGGGATTTCCTGCGCGGCGTTAAATATATGGGTCAGCGTGCCGAAACGCATTCGGTCATGATGTATTCCGGCACAAGAACCGTTCGTTATATCCGCAGTGTTCATCATCTGTTTCAGAGTAATGAAACCTTAGCAGCGGCAGCGTCTTCATAATCACACAAGGCTGAATAGACCAAGGGCACTCGAAGGGATTTAACCTTTCGACGTGCCCTTTTCTGTTTGTTTATGAGTGGTACATGCAGATCCGACTCGATTTATCCGTGTCTCTTCCGTCCGAGAATCAGCCAAGTTCCGCCCAGCACAAGCAGCACGGCAATGACAGGCTGAACGAATGACAAGTAATTCAAGATCGGCCCGATGGAGAATACAACGAAGAACAGCAGCGACAAGACAGTGAGAATGTTGATGGGGATTAGCAGCCACTTGTTGCGCGACCCGAACCAGTAGAACTCGAACAGCCCGGCGGCTACGGCGAGGATGAACCCAGGCCACATGGTTTGCCATGAGTCGAACAAGGAAGCGATCTGGCTGACAATGCCGGCTGTGAGGAGGATGCCGCCCGGGATCAGCAGCCCGATGCCCTGTCTTCCTACCAGAGAGAAGTACATCCAGTGAAAAAACAGTCCTAATGGTATGACAAACATGGTGGGCCAGAATGTGGCGAAGATGGAACCGGCGCCTACCGAACCGCCTTGGTTCAAGAGTAAGTAGGCGCCGAGCAGAATTAGCAGCGGTGCCAAGATTGTACGTTTCGTCATACAAACTTCGTTCCTTTCCTATGTAAAATGATTAATCCAAGAATACCATGCGAAGGATCAAGATGTCCTCGGTCCGGGGGGAATGTTTCACCTAGACTTTAGTCTAGGATGTAGGGTTTGGCCGGAGGACATGCCGTTTAATAAGGACATAAGCTGCCGTTAGCCATGGAAAACAAGAAAAGACAGTCCCGCAGCTAAAGCAACACAGCAGAACTGTCTTATGATGAACAAAATGTTATTTAAGAAGGCTTCTTCGTATACATGAGTCCGACGGTTTGAGGACCGCAGTGGCTGCAAATGACACAACCGGCTGTAGAAATGCTGACTTGCCTAGCTCCGGTTTTCTCCTGCAGTTTTTTCTGAATGAAGCGGGCTTCCTCTTCAGCCATGGTATGTACAATAACAATCAGATCGTTGTCCATGTTATCCACTTGAGCGAGGGCATTCTGGATCATCTGGTCCAGCGCCTTCTCTTTCTTGCCGCGAACCTTGTAAGCAGGCGTCATGCTGCCGTCCACGACTTTGATAACCGGACGGATTTTCAGCAGACTGCCAATGATATTTTGCATGCCGGAGCAGCGTCCGCCTTTGTGCAAATATTCCAGTGTATCAACAACGAATTCGCATTCAACTTCGTTCACGGTGCGGTTTAACAGCGCAACGATTTCTGGAATGGACAAGCCTTCACTCGCTGCATGTACAGCTTTCATGACAAGCAGTCCAATGCCGGATGACAGATTGCGTGAATCGAAGACCGTTACCCGGACTTCCGGCAATTCGTCTGCGGCTATCAACGCATTTTGGTAAGTGGAAGAAAGCTCGGATGAAATGCTAAGGAACAGGATATCTTCGCCTTGCTCTATGGAAGGTGTGAAGGCAGCAATGAAATCGGATGGAGAGGGCGCCGCAGTTTTGGGCAGGCTGCCAATCTGATCTACCCTGGCATATAATTGTTCAGGAGTAATGTCCACTCCGTCGCGCAGGGATTCTTCTCCAAACACAACATAGAGCGGGATAATGCCGATATTATATTCTTTTATCCACGAGGGTGGTAAGTCGCAGGTACTGTCAGCAAAAATTCTAATTTTTCCAGGCATGAACATCTCCCTTTATCAACTATTTGAATCTGTACTACTAGAATAACCTGTTTAATGAGAAAAGGGAATGCTCTTGCCATATTGGGCGGGAATTGGACGCGTAAAGACCAATTGTGAATCGATAAAGCCGCAAAAAAAGCTCCCGCTGTTTGGCTCGCAAGGCCAAGCAGCGGGAGCTTCCCTAGTTTATACATCAGGAATGGGCCAAACCCGATGGTTATTTGGACGACTCCAGATATTGCTTAATGAAGAGCTGGGCGTTTGCATCGCGTTCCGTGCCTTCACGAATCCCGGCAAACATGTCTTTCTTCAGAACAGGGAGCTCCTCGCTCATGGTGCTGCCTAAAATATCGACGGCATACACATGCTCCGAGCCGTCTTCCTCATTCGTACCCTTCACGAGTTGTTCCGGGGTCAACAGATCCTTCCATACGCCTTCCACCTCGGCTTCAAGCGGTCGCACCATTCCTTGATTACCCACCCAATCATAGGCGGTTTGATCCATGATGTACAGGTCCGGCCGCTCGGTGGACAACACAAGCAGAGCCTTCTGCAGCATGGCTGCATCCTGTGGGTTGTTGGAATCCAGAGGAGGGACGTAATTCATGGTAACGGTTACGCGTTTCCATTCGGGAAATTGTGCCAGAATCGCATCTTCAATCGGTGTGAGATCCTGTCCGCCATCCTTGTTCATATAAGAACCGAGGAACATAACTTCCAGGTCAACCGGCGGCAGGCTGGCCAGCCGTTCTTTCTCGGCCTGATGGTTGAAAATACTAATGACGATATAAATGAGTACTCCGATCAGAGCAATGCCGCCGAGTACATGAAATTTATAATAACGGAAGAAATGATCGGTTTTCTCCGCTGTCCCGGCAAATTTCTTATATTTACCATATCGTTTCTGGTTCATCTCTTCCAAAGATTTGCGGGTCTCTTCTTCAAGGATGAACTTGTAGGCTTTGGTGATTTCCGAAAATTCGGCTTCGATCTCCTCCGCTCGGTCGGGCTCCCGCCTTTGATGTGAACGGGTTTGGCGCATGAGCAGGGTATACCGGTCGTCGAGCTGCTCCTTGGTAGCATCCTCAGGCAAACCCATTCGCTCATAGGCTTCTTTCATTTGGTCCATTCATGTCACCTCTTCTATACTGTGAGAGTTTCCTAGTTACCAGTATATAGTGTAAAGGCCATCGGTTACAAACGTTTACGTGATGTTCAAATGATTGCCGGCTTACGATTAAGAACATAATCACCAATAACAAAATAAACGGCCAGGATCTACCATCAGGCAAGGTGAACGATTGAAACTTTTGATGAATGATTTTGAATGATTTTGAAATGTTGTGATTGTTTTTTGTGCTGATTATGTTACTATAGGTTCTAAAGGGGTGGATTCATTATGCTGACGGAAGAAAGATACCGGATCATATTAGAACGCTTACAAGAGCGCGGTGTTGTAAAACTGCAGGAATTGGTGGAACTTCTTGAAGCTTCTGAATCAACGGTAAGACGGGATCTGATCGATCTGGAAGAACGACAATTATTAAAGCGCATTCATGGGGGAGCTGCTCTGCCAAGTCCCAAAATGCAAGAACCCGGCATCGAGGAGAAAACCTTCAGAAACATTCAACAGAAAAATGCCGTTGCCCGGTTGGCGGCAGCCCAAGTGGTGGATGGAGAAAGTATATATATCGATGCGGGAACGACCACGCTGGCGATGACTACCGTTCATTGAAGCGAAGGACGTAACCGTGGTTACGAATGGCTTATCCCATATCGAAGGATTGGTAAGCAAGCGAATCAAGAGCTATCTTCTGGGCGGAATGATGAAAATTCATACCAAGGCCGTCATCGGAAGCATCGCTCTTCAAAACATGGACAACTTTCGCTTTGACCGGTGCTTTCTGGGCACGAACGGCGTGGATGTTGAGATGGGTTATACCACGCCTGATCCGGAGGAAGCCTTGATTAAGCGTCGAGCGCATCAGCTGTCCGCGTCAAGTTATGTCCTGGCGGATTCCAGCAAATTAGGCGAGGTCTCCTTCGCCAAATTGTTGGACCTGAACGAAGCGACGTTGATTACGGAATCCTTGACTCCATCTTGGCGGAAGTCCATTTCACAGAAAACCAACATAATTGAGGGATCATAATGATATATACGGTAACGCTGAATCCTTCCATCGACTACATCGTGGAAGTTGAGTTTATAGAGCTGGGCGGTTTGAACAGAATGACTCGGGATATGAAGTTTCCGGGCGGCAAAGGAATTAATGTATCGCGGGTGCTCAACCAGCTTGGAGCTGAAAATACTGCCATCGGCTTCCTGGGTGGCTTCACCGGACGATATATCGACGAGACGCTGGGTAGGGAAGGGATCCGCACTGATTTTGTAGATATCGCGGATGATACCCGGATCAACGTGAAACTTAAGCACGGTGACGAGACGGAGATCAACGGCCTTGGACCCGTCATCCGTCCAGAAGAAACGGACGCGCTGCTTCATAAACTGTCACAGCTTCAGGCGGGAGATATCGTTGTGTTGTCCGGCAGTGTTCCACCATCGCTGGGACCTGGCTTCTATGAGCGTCTGATCGGAGCGTGCCGCAAGAGCGGTGCCGAATTCGTAATGGATACAACGGGGGAGGCCCTGATGAAGGCGTTGGTCCACAGGCCGCTTCTTGTTAAACCGAATCATCACGAACTTGCGGAATTGTTCGGCGTGGTTATCGACTCGAACGAGCTGCTTGTGACCTACGGCCGGAAGCTGCTTGAGGAAGGCGCCCAGCATGTGCTGATCTCCATGGCCGGAGAAGGTGCACTGTTGATTACAACTGATCAGGTCTACCACGCCAATGTACCTTCAGGCACAGTCCGAAACTCGGTCGGAGCTGGCGATTCGATGATTGCGGGTTTTGTCGGCACGCTTGCTCTTGGCAAGGATTTATTGGAGGCGTTCCGAACCGGGGTTGCATCCGGCAGCGCAACCGCGTTCTCTGACGACCTGGCTGTTAAGGAAGCCATTGATCGGCTTATTCCGCAAGTTAATATCACGAAGTGGTGAGCCGCTGTATATCTAAAGAAGGCAGCCTGCGGAAACTTGTGCCCCAGCAATAGTCACGATTGAAATCAAGGGAGTGATCCAATATGAGAATTACAGATTTGATGATCCAGGATACAATGATCATGGATCTGAAGGCAGTCACGAAGGAGGCGGCCATCGACGAACTGATCGCCAGTTTGGCCGCTAGCGGGCGAATTAATGACCCGGTCCTGTTCAAAGAGATGATTCTGAAGCGTGAAGCTGAATCGAGTACCGGCATCGGAGGCGGCATTGCGATGCCCCACGCAAAAACGAAAGCGGTTAATGAACCGACCGTTGTGTTTGCCAAGAGCAGCAAGGGCGTGGAGTTCGAAGCGCTGGATGGTGAGGCAGCTTATGTATTCTTCATGATCGCTGCGCCTGAGGGAGCCGGGAATACGCATCTCCGTACGCTTGCCGCGCTTTCACGGCTGCTGATTGATGCCGAATTTATCGGGAAATTGATGGACACGAAGACGCCCGAAGAGGTAACGGAGTTATTTGATACCAAACAGGCTGAAGAGGAAGCGGTTAAGGCAGAGAAGGAAGCAGCCCGGATCCGGGAAGAGGCTAATAAGGAAACGGAAAAGCACGAGGAATCCGGCAGCCATTCCGAGGCAGCCATTTCGACAGGTGCTGACGGAAACGAGAATGCTTTTGTTGTGGCTGTAACAGCGTGTCCTACCGGTATTGCTCATACCTTTATGGCTGAAGATGCGCTTAAGAAGAAGGCCCAGGAAATGGGCGTTGAAATCCGGGTGGAGACCAATGGCTCGGAAGGTGCGCAAAACGTGTTGACGGAGGAAGAAATCCGAAGAGCGGCCGGTGTCATCATTGCCGCAGACAAAAATGTGGAGATGGCCCGTTTCAACGGAAAGCCTGTGCTGCAGCGGCCTGTAAGCGATGGCATCCGCAAATCGGAGGAGTTGATCCGCAAGGCGGTAAGCGGTGATGCGCCGATCTACCGAAGCGAAGGCGGAGCTGCTGCAACTACAACCGAAGGACGCAGAAAAAGGCGGCATCGGCAAAAAAGTATACAAAGATCTGATGAATGGTATTTCTCATATGCTGCCTTTTGTTGTGGGTGGCGGGATTCTTCTGGCTATCTCCTTCCTCATCGAGCAGCTTGCCGGAGAGGACCATCCGCTATTCCAGCTGCTGCAGACGATTGGCGGCGGAGACGGTGCTTTCCACTTCCTGATACCGGTCCTTGCGGGATTTATTGCGCTCAGCATAGGCGACCGTCCGGCTTTAATGCCCGGCATGGTCGGAGGTCTCATGGCATTGAATTCAAATTCGGGGTTCCTTGGTGGTTTGGCGGCAGGATTCTTGGCGGGTTATGTTGTCATCCTGCTGAGGAAAGCGTTTGCCGGTCTTCCGCGAACGCTGGACGGCTTAAAGCCAATTCTGCTGTATCCGGTTGTGGGCCTTCTTATCACCGGTACGGTCATGTTCTACCTGTTCGATCCGTTCTTCAGCTGGATCAATCTCGGTCTGGTTGATATTCTTAACAATTTGGGTACCGGAAATGCGGTAATTCTAGGTCTTATCTTAGGCGGGATGATGTCCATTGATATGGGCGGTCCCTTCAATAAAGCAGCCTATGCATTTGCGATCGGCGTATTTACGTCCAGCGGCAATACGAACGGAGCCATGATGGCTGCGGTCATGGCCGGAGGAATGGTTCCTCCACTCGCTATTGCACTGGCCACAACATTGTTCAAGCACAAATTCACGGAGCAGGAACGAAAGTCCGGTCTGACCAACTATGTGATGGGTCTTTCCTTCATAACGGAGGGCGCGATTCCGTTTGCTGCCGCTGATCCGCTGCGCGTGCTGACTTCCTGTATTCTCGGTTCGGCGGTTGCCGGTGGATTGACGCAGCTGTGGAGCATTAACGTTCCTGCACCTCACGGAGGGATATTTGTTGCCGCGCTTGCCAATCATGCGCTTCTGTTCCTGCTGGCAGTTGTAATCGGTGCTGTGCTGTCAGGCATGCTGCTGGGAATGTGGAAGAAGCCCCTTGAGCGTAAATAGATTTCAAGTTAAACATGACTATACGGGTTGGGACGGGCATCTTTAGATGCTCGATTCCAGCCCGTTTTGTCCTCGTGGGCTTCCACAGCGGCTGCCGTCGGGATAAACAGTGACACATTCTCAGCTCTGCAGCATGTTATAATCGAATGAAATACGGATAACGGAAGGAGAGATCGAGGGATGAAGGAGCTTGGACAAGGCAAGGATAGGAGCCCGGAACAAATCATAGAGGAAATCAATCAGACTTCCACCTCTTACGGGATGGCGGCGGTTTGGTTTCTGGGACAAGAGAGCGTTGTCATCAAGGGTGGCGAGGTCGTCATTTACATTGATCCTTATATGTCGGATGAACTTGAGCGCAGGGGCGGATTCCAGCGAGCATTTCCCGCGCCGCTGCAGCCGGAGCATATTCGGAACGCGAATATCGTGCTGATTACCCATGAGCATGATGATCATATGGATCTTGCCACCATCTCGGTGATAGCCAGGCAGAACCCGGACACATGGTTTGTTGCACCGGCTCGATGTCATGAAGCGATGCAGGGGGCTGGTGTAGCGCCTGAAAGGCTGGTTGCAGCGGTATGCGATGAGTGGCAGCAGCTCGACGGTGTACGCCTGATGGCGATTCCCGCTGCCCATGAAACCTTGGATGAAGACGAAGTGTACGGACATCGTTTTGTCGGATATTTGATGGATATCCAGGGCGTTCTCATCTACCATGCGGGAGATACCGTAGTATATCCAGGCTTGGTCGAGAGGCTGCAGGCACATTCGATTGATATCGGTATGGTGCCGATCAACGGGGGAGATGCGTTCCGCCGGAAGGACGGAATTGTAGGGAATATGGGCTTCCGGGAGGCAGCCGAGCTTGCAGCAGCGTCGGATTTCGAGCTGACCATTCCGATGCACTACGATATTTTCCCTTGGAATGGGGAGAAACCGGGTTACTTTGTTGATTACTGCTATGAGAATTATCCCTATATGAAAACCAAGGTAATGGCAAGAACAGAACGCATGTTTTATGTAAAAGGTTAGGCATCTTCTCAGAAATGTTGGAGTGGAATTTTTTTTTAAATGTGGGACAACGAGTTCGCAATTTTTCGGAATGACAAGCATATGAATTAGACATGCCCTTATAGATGGAGATGTCGGAAATGGTGTCATTTCGAAAACATGTCATAATCGTGATCGGCAGCTTTCTGATCGCGATGGGGACGAACTTTTTCCTTGTCCCGCATAAAGTTCTGGACGGTGGAGTCATCGGCATTGCGTTAATTGCCAACTATGTGTTTGATCTACATATTGGATTTGTCATCATTCTGTGCAGTATCCCCATGTTTATTGCAGCCTGGATACTAAATCGTGAAATATTTTACAATAGTTTGTCAGGCATGCTGATCTCTTCTTTTGTCATTGACCTGCTATCACCACTGCGAGCTGATTTTTTGCAATTATTTGCCCCGAATGTGATCTTTAGTGCAGCCATTGGCGGGGCGCTAATTGGGACTGGCCTTGGATTGATGCTGAGAAACAATGCAAGCACAGGGGGAACGGATCTGCTGGCACATTTCTTGGCAAGGTACCTGCCGCTTAATGTAGGGGTCATTATTCTGCTAATGGATGCCATCATCATTGGGGTGGGCGGACTCCTGCTGTCTGGAAGTACATTCGTTTATTCCGTGCTGACGATTATCTCGGGCGGCTTTACCACAGGGATGTGTACGCAGCGGCGGTGGGCGAGGAGAAAACGAAATAAATAACAGGCCTAACAAGAATTGATTCTTGTTAGGCCTGCTGTCATGATAATGAAATTATGACGGGGAGTGGGCTTTTTTGAAGGCATTCATGTAAGCGCGCGCCTTCTCCGTAATGAGGTTATAATCCCCGCTCTTGAGTGCGTCCTTGGTCAGATCGGATCCGATTCCGACAGCAAAGGCTCCGGCCTTAATCCATTCGTGAAGGTTGTCCAGGTTCACGCCGCCGGTCGGCATAATGTTGGCTTGCGGAAGCGGGCCCTTCATGGATGGAATAACCGATGGAGAGTACAGGTTCCCCGGGAAGAGTTTAATGACATCGACACCGAGCTCTAGCGCGGCGATCATATCATGAACGGTGACAGCGCCCGGCATGACCGGTATCCGGTAGCGATTGCAGAGCATAATGGTATCCCGGTCGAGGCTTGGGGACACAACGAACTCAGCGCCAGCCAGTATGGTGATTCGGGCCGTTTCGGAATCGAGGACGGTGCCGGCACCGATGATGGCATAATCATCAGCTTGCGGATCCTTGGAAGAGTACATTTTGGATAGCGTTGTAATGGCTTCCGTAGCAAAAGGTACGGTCATCGTGACCTCGATCACTTTAATGCCGCCTTCAATGGCACGCTTGGCGATTTCCACTACTTCTTCTGGAGAATCTCCGCGCAAGACAGCTACAACACCGGCTTGATGAATCTGTTCAATCAGTCTTAGTTTTTTCATGCTACACAGCTCCTTGTCGTATGATGAATGAATTAGGGATTATAGCTTATGAAAAGGTCTAGCGCTCGATATGAGCCGAATGGCCGCGCCGCTGCTGAACCTCATCCCATGTCGGAAGCGCTTCCCAATCACCGGGAGCTTGGATAACCAGCGAGCCGGTTAAGCCACCCAGGGATAAAGCCTCTTCCGGTGTCCAGCCTTTGGCAATACCGGCAAGGAAACCGGCACAGAAACCATCGCCTGCCCCCACGGTATCCACCACTTGCTCTACGTGTTCAAACGGCAGGGAGTAGGTTACATCCTGGTGAACCATTACGTTGTTTCCGTTGAAACTCTTGATAATGGACATTCCAGGCAGCTGCCGCAGACGGTTGATGATGACCTGCTCATCCTCGGTTTCAAATAAAAGCTTGCATTCATCGTAGCCGGGGAGGAAATAATCGCAGGCTCCGGCAAGCTCCAGTAGAACAGGGCGGGCTTCCTCTATATTCCATAACTTGAGCCTTAGGTTGGGATCGAAGCTGATCAGAACGCCATGCTCCTTGCACACAGAAATCACATGCCGAATCGTATCCAGGCAGCTGCTGCTCAGCGCTGCCGTAATGCCGGTGAAATGAAGAATACGGGCATTAGCTATGTATTCGGAATCCACGAGATCCGGCGTCATTTGACTGGCCGCTGAGCCTTTGCGGTAGTAGTACACGGAGGACTGACCGCGTACATTCTGTCTTAGCATAAGGCCGGTCGGCGCGGCATCAGTTTGCCTGGCGCGTGAAACATCGACCCCTTCTCCGCGAAGCGTTTTCAAAATACCGGTTCCGAGCGGATCGCTGCCCAGTTGACCAAACCAGCCGCTGCAGCAGCCTAGCCTGGCCAGGCCAATGGCCAGATTGCTCTCGGCTCCGCCGAAGGATTGCGCCAAACTTCCGCCTTGACCAATTCCCCGTGTGCCTTCCGGATATAACAATCCCATGGACTCGCCGAATGTGATGACATCCATGGACTGCGTACCATTCTTCATAGAATCTACCTCCTTGTAGTCCGCCTTTTGTTATTACCACTTTACCCTGATGTAGAGCATAACTCAATAACAATTCACACAATATAAATAACCTCCTACCAGGGAATGATAGGAGGCGAACTTGGGTTTTACTCGCAGTTAGAACAAAAGTGCAACGAATATTAGAAGCCTTTATACTGAGGCTCTTCCTGTTCAAGCTGCTGGACTCGCTGTGCCACTTGGTCTACGACTTGTTGTGTCTGTTGTGCGGCAGTGGTAAACAGAGTTTTAGCATTTTGGTCTTGTGTAGACAACGCAAATTGCTCAAGGCTGGCCTGAGCGCTTTTCAAGGATGAGAGACATGTTTTTACATCGGATGCTACAGTCATTTTTATCACTCCTTTCATGCATCATAATGTACTCATTTTCTCTCAGATCATGCATGATGGGGGAACAGGAAAATAATGGTGTAATTTCTATGCGTAAATTTGACAATAATCTATAAGGTGATCATTGAACAAAAAGATGGAGGAGGGTCATTTATGCCGCAATGGCTTGAAATTGTACTTCGTACATTATGTGCCGTAATTGTGCTGTTTCTGATGACAAAATTGCTTGGAAAACGTCAGGTCACACAATTATCTTTTTTCGAATATTTGACCGGGATTACCATTGGTAGCTTGGCTGCCTACATATCCATGGATTTAAATACGAACTGGTATTTGGGACTGATTGCGTTGGGGGTATGGGTCTTATGCTCTCTTGCTATCGAGTTTTTGCAGATCAAGAGCAAGAAGGCACGTGATTTCATAGACTTTAAACCAACCGTGCTCATACAGGGTGGAAAGATTCTTGAGGAAAATATGAAAAAAGAGCGCCTGTCCACTGATGAGATCATGCAGCAGCTTCGAAAAAAAGATATTTTTCAACTGGCTGATGTGGAGTTTGCCATTATGGAATCCAGTGGGGAGATCAATATCCTGCAGAAGCGGGAGAATCTCCCGTTAACCCCTAAGCATTTAGGCATTACGGTGGCTCCGGAGAAACCGCCGCAGGTTGTTGTTATGGACGGGAATATCATGGATGAGCCCCTGCGAGTTATGGGTTTTGGCCAGAATTGGCTGCTGGATGAGCTGGATAAAATAGGAGCCAAGTTGAAGGATGTTTATTTTGCCCAGGTTGATACGTACGGCACACTTACCGTGGATTTGTATGACGATCAGATTCAGGTTCCCCAGAATGAGGAGCGCAAGCTGTTGTATGCAAATTTAAAAAAATGCCAAGCAGATTTAGAGCTGTTCAGCCTTAGTACCAAAAGTAAAAAGGCGAAAAAAATGTATGAAGAGAGTTCCAAGCAGATCGAGCAGATTTTAGCTCAAGTGACGCCGATTCTTAATACTTAGTTGCATCCCAGAGTCATATTTGCGTAAAAATCGGAATAGGATATTTTGTGTATCACAAAAGGAGCCGGTTGCCGCCGACTCCTGATACAGCGGACTGTTGCATGCAGGGCGGATGATTGCTTGCTCCAACCAGACGTAAGAAATAGATTCATCTGTACAAGGGACGGGTCTATTTCTTATTATGGAAAGCAAGGATCGAAACGACCAGAGTGGCGAACGAAATCATCAAAGCCAATGCCTCATTCACGCCCATGCCTATCACCTCCTAGATGCCACCCTTGCCAGCTGGTCTACTGTACTATATAATATGCCAATTGCTTACAATAAAAGAACCTTTTGTAGGAAGCGCTTTCACAAAATTTGGTTTTTTGTTGGAAACTTTGATAATAAAGCTGAAAACAGATCTTCTCAGAAAATGGTTGACATGTATTGGATGGGAATATATTATCAAATACACAACAACAAGACGTGAAATTCAGTAGTTCATACGAATAAAGGGTATTCGGGAATCGACTGGGCCTCCGGAGATTCAACGGATTTAGCAAATCAGCTAAACCGTTGGATCTTTTTTTATTCCCTAAATACCTACTATTCACATGAGAATTATAAAATTTGATGAATGGAGTGGATGCTCATACGCGTTCTGGGACAACCGTTCGACTCAGCACTATGCTGTAAATGACTATTATCCGAACCGCAGGGTGGCTGAGCGGGTATCGATTATCGGCGACCGGCCTTATTAAAATCGTGTTTCATGGAATGAAAACTATAAATAAGGAGTGCAGAGTCTATGAGTATTGGGGTTAAACAAGAAACAGATACATTAGAGGTACGGCCGATTGGCGGCCGCGTTGGAGCCGAAGTGAAGGGGATCACACTGGGTGGAGATCTGGATCAGGCTGCGGTCCAGTCTATTCGAGCGGCCCTTCTTAAACACAAGGTGCTGTTCTTCCGAAATCAACAGCATCTGGATGATGAGGGACAAGAAGTCTTCGCGGATCTGCTCGGTGAGCCCTTCGCACATCCTACGGTGAAGACCAAAGAGGGAAGCCGTTATATCTTGGAGATCGATTCGCATCATGGCGGACGCGCCAATGCATGGCACACGGATATTACATTTATCGATGCATATCCCAGCATTTCTGTACTTCGTTCAGTCGTAGTGCCTTCTTCCGGTGGAGATACCGTATGGTCCAATACCGCAGCTGCCTATGACAGTCTGCCGAAAGAGCTGAAGGAGCTGGCAGAGAAGCTGTGGGCGGTTCACACGAATCTGTATGATTATGCCGCAAGACGTCCGGAAGCCTCGGAGGACAGCGTGAAGGAGTATCAGCGCACATTTGCATCCACCGTCTATGAGACCGAGCACCCCATCGTTCGCGTTCACCCGGAGACCGGGGAGAAATCGCTTCTACTAGGGAGTTTTGTCAAGCGATTGCTTGGAGTATCCGCAGCGGAATCGTCCCGATTATATGAGCTGTTTCAAGGCCACATCACCAGCCTGGAAAATACGGTGCGTTGGCACTGGGCAGCAGGGGATGTAGCCATCTGGGATAATCGCTCGACCCAGCATATCGCTGTTAATGACTATGGTGAACAGCACCGCATCGTTCGCCGCGTTACGCTTGCCGGAGAAGTGCCGTACAGCGTGGACGGCCGGCAGAGCAAGACCTATCTGAAAACGCCTAACATCTTAAAAGCAAACGTCCAGCTGGATATAAACAAGGAGAGAAGCAGCCATGGTCCTGATGAAGTCATCATACTTTAAGTTCATGATAGTCCTCTTATTCATGCTGACACTGCTGATATTTGCAACAGGGTGCAGCAGCAAAGCCTCGGAGGCGGGGGAGGGGGACAAGGAACCGATCGTTGTCCAGCTGGCGATTAATGGGGGAACCAATTTATTTACGGTCATCAAGGAGAAGGGCTGGCTTGAAGAGAGCTTCAAGGCTCATCACGCAACCGTGAAATGGAGCGAATTCCAGAGCGGTCCGCCGCTGCTGGAGTCACTGGCAGCCGATCGAGTGGATATTTCACTTCTTGGTGACGGAGCAGCTCTGCAAGGCCAATCCGCAGGCCTTCCTTTTGTTAATATTGGATTGATCAGTAATGGAGCGAGACTGAATGCCATACTGGTGCCAGCGAATTCGCCGGTGCAGCGTGTGGAGGATCTGAAGGGCAGAAGAATTGCCCTAGCCAAAGGGACGACCTCCCATGTGTATCTTCTGAAGGTATTAGCCAAGTATGGATTATCCGAGCAGGATCTGGAGATTGTCAATTTACAGTTTACCGACGCACTGCCCGCTTTCACTACGGGGAAAGTAGATGCATGGGTTGCTATTGATCCGTTTACGACTCAGCTGACACGGCAAAAAACAGCTGCTATTGTGGCGGGTCCCGAACAGGGAATTCTCGCGCCGGTCGCGCTGATTGCACGTACCGGTTTTGCGAAGGAGCACCCGGAGCTTGTGACGGAGTTCCTTCGGGTGTATAAGGAGGCGATTGTCTGGCAGAATGAGCATTTGGATGAAATGGCCCAGATGTTTGCCGATGAGAAGAAGATACCGGTCGAAATCCTGAAGGAGGTATTCAGCAACCAAAATGCGGAGCTTACACCGATCACGCGGGATGCTATTGCAACCCAGCAGGCTTCGGTCGAGATTTTGGAGGCAAGCGGATTCCTGAAACAGCCGATTCAATATGAAAAGTATGTTGATAACTCGTATATAGAGAGACTGGGGCCTTGACAGGTCATATTAAGGAAGGAGAGAGCGGCATGATTGCCGCTCTCTTTTATGTTTCATTGCCAAGCAGGGACTACGGATTGTCGAGCAGTAGTTTTAAGCAGGCTTTTGTTTCTGTCTGGGCTTCTGTCTAGCCTTATGTTTATGTCCACGTCTGCGAAACAGGGAGGCTATCCAGTAGAAAATGGGGATGAACTCCATCAAAATAAAGAACACCGCCATCCCGAAGGAATTGAAATCCCCCATAAATCGGATCGGATTCTGCGAATACTGATATGCGATTACGATAGCGGTTCCCCCGATGATGGCAATCAAGGGACCGTCCATATGGTTTAATTGAAACAGCTTGGCAAGACATCTTGCACTGATATGGATTAAAAAAGCGCTGTGCAGGAACATAGAGCTGCTCCACAGACCGATCATCAGCGGATCCGAATTTCCGAGGAATCCACTGGCTGCCCGCATTAATTCAACGAGCGGATACTGAAGCTCACGGCCCAGATAAGGGCCGAAATTCAACAGCGTGGATGCCCATTGGAGCAGCATGCCGATGGTTACCAGCAGCCCGGCTGCCGCCAGGTTTCGAAACGATCTTCGATCAAACTTGAGGTAGGGCGCGAGAAAGAGGAATACGATCCATTCCGCAAAAAAGGAGAGGCAGAACAGGGCATCCTTAATCGTTGATCCGTAATTGTGATGTCTGACCATCGCAATGGCCATATCGAAATGAGCTTCCTTGAAGAAAAACATATTCATAAACACAATGGCAATCACAATCACGATAAACAACCCATCGGATATATAGATCATGGTTTCCAGGCCCCAGCGTGCGGATATGGTTACGACCAGGCCCACGATAAGGAGGACAAACCATTGCGGGGTTTCACGCATGTAATTGGTGTCAAAGAATAACGTGAAACCTTCTATATCCATCCCGATATAATTAATGGCCCAGAACATTACCAGGAAAACAATCGGAAAGTGAATCCACTTGCTAACCAGCTGGCTGCCGAAGTCGAGCCATGGCTTATGCGGATCCCAGAGCCCGACCTTTACGGTAAACCACAGCAGAATCAAACTCAAGGCATAGCCCCCCAGTATGGAAGCCCAACCTAAATAGGCTGAATTCCACAGTATGGGACTGATCAGAAAGCCAGTGGGTATGGCGTTGAGATAAACAAATCCGAATCGGAACAGCTGCCAGGGAGTATTACGCATGAGGATTCTTACATCCTTTCCGTTTTTTCTTATAACTTATCAAGCCAGCCAAATAACCAGATGATCAGATGGTTTGGGGTTAGCCATTCGTGAAAATAGAGGGCGATTACGTTCCAGGTCGTAAAGGCCGCAATAAGAACAAGCATCGTCCATTTTTCACGGGGGGCTTTTACTTTATTCTTCGCAATGAACCATTCAACTAGGGCATAAGCTAAGAATAAGAGTGCCAGCATTCGGACGTGCCTCCTTATTTCGGTTTCATTTTGAGCGTTGTACCGAAGTTGCGGACCCGAATGTCCGTGACGACCTGGATCTCAACCTCGTTCTTGTAGTAATTCGCCCATTCGGAGCGAACCTTTTCCCAATGGTCAGGATAGTTCCAGTCTACCAGCATGCCTAACTGCAGAATATCGGAGCCCACCCTTTGCGAAGTCCTGAGCGCTTTTTGCAATTCGCTTTTGACCATGTCATTGAGCTCTCGCTCGATAATTCGTTTGGCTTCCAACGTGTCCAACTGCTTCTGGTTCCGCTTGTAGATGACATCTCCGATTCCCAGCAGCTTAATCGTGAATACCGGATGACCAGAGACCATGCGGACGGATTTCTTGGAGTTTGTCGAGATGAGAAATACGCTGGCTCTTCCGGCTCCTTCATCCCAGGAAACGGTATACAGCGGCCCTTTCACTTCGTTTACGGCCCAACTGACAGCCAAGGACTCCTGCATGGGGAGTGTGGTGAGAAGCTTGTGGTTATGAAAAATGGCTGTGCCTTGAATCCCGGTCCAGGGCTCCAGCTTTTCCTGGTCGGCCACCATCGGTTTTTTTTGCGCTGCCAAATAGGTCAAGGCATATCCCTGGTTAGCGGATTCAGCATACAGGCAATCCTTCAAGGTTGTATTGATCATGTTATGTTGAGTAGCAAACCGGATGAGCACTTCGGAAGGCATTTGCTCAAACACCGGTGTCAGCTCCGCGACTTTTTTAGCATCGCCGGGTGCAACCATTAAGTATGTACGCAGGTTTGTTGTTGGTTCCCGCTGAAGCCAGTCCATCAGATCCTCAAGTCCCGCCTCGGCATAACTTTTGCCAACGACAACCACTTTGGTGTGACTGAAGTCAAACCGGCGGGAGAGATCCCGTTGAATAAGATGCAGGGTATCCTGCACGGTGGTGGACGTTTTGGTTACCATGGCATAAGGATCTCCACCGCCATGTCCTCCCGCTTGTCGACCGGATGTGAGACGGTTCGGCAGGGGGGCGCTGATGGTCACCTCAACGGTTCCCTTTTGCTTGCCCTCATTGATGTACATGGCAAATACGAAGGTTTGTTCATTGATTTCAACCTTGGACAGGCTGAAGCCGCAGCCTGTCAGCAGAATGAGGGGAAGCAGAATTTTGAACAATTTGAGTAGAGGCATGCTCACTTTCGTCTCCTTAAATTGTTGGATGATGCATAGGCCTTTGGCCTGTTCTTCATCAGCATGGATGGTGCCCGCAAGAAGGTATCCTTCCATTCGGATATTACGAGTGGCGCCACTGGCTGCAGATACGGCGTGTTAAACGACTTCAGCGAAGCCATGTGTCCATACACGAGAAAGGCGGCGGCAAATACACCGATGAGGCCGAGGGTTCCCCCAAGAATCAGTATCGGAAAGCGCAGCAAGCGAAATGCTAGCCCAAGCTCGAAGTGCGGGATAATATAAGAAGCGATGCCCGTTATCGATACCACGATGACCATCGGATTGGATACGATACCTGCTTCAACCGCAGCTTGTCCAATGACGATGGCGCCGATAATGGATATGGTCTGTCCAACAGGCTTGGGAATCCGTGTTCCGGCTTCTCGCAGCGCTTCAAACGTCAGTTCCATGATCAGCGCTTCGGCCAGCGCGGAGAACGGGATATTCTCACGGGATGCCGCAATGGTAATCAGCAGATCGGTTGGTATGATGGATGGCTGAAACGTCGTGATCGCGACATACAGAGAGGGCATTAGCAATGATATAACGGCGAACATGAACCGGATAATCCGTATCCAGCTGGAAGAGAAGAAGCTGTGGTAGTAGTCCTCAGACGACTGCAGCAGCGAAAACAGCGTCACGGGCACGATGAGTGCCGAGGGTGTCCCGTCCTGCATGATGCCAACTCTTCCTTCAAGCAGGGAGGCAGCTACGGAATCCGGTCGTTCCGTATATTGAAACTGCGGGAAGGGGGATTTTACGCCTTCTTTCATCTGCTCCGACAAGGTGCTGATCCCGAAAGTCCCGTCAATGGATATGCTTTTCAACTGACGATCTACCTGGGATACGATTTGGGGTTTGCATAAACCGTCCACGTATACCATATATACGGCTGTCTTTGAGTAATCGCCGATTTGATAACGGATGGTTTTTAAATCGGTATGCTTGATTTTGTGCCGCAGCAGCGATAAGTTCGTGCCGATATCTTCAATAAAAGCTTCCTGCGGGCCATTCACCACCAGTTCGTTCTGCGATTCCGAAACCGCTCGTTTCTGATACAAAACAATATCAAACAAATAGCTCTCGGTCAGCCTCTCGACAATCAGTACGGCTCTGCCTTCTACAATCATGTTGGCAATGTACTCGGCCGAGGCTGAGCGCTCAAACGGAACCGAAAGTGTATCTCCGCGATCCATACAGTCAATGAAGTTATCGAAATTATGCTGTACCTGCGCGGCTTCCTTGATAAGGGGTTTAACAATATGTTCGTGCAAGGTGCTGATGTCCACAATCGATTCAATATAGATGATGGTGCATGTCGATCCATGGATGCGTAAGGATTGATAGATGACATCTTCGCAATTCTCAAGACGGTTCTTGACGTTAAGAAGGAGTTCGTCCTGTACTTTCGATTTCATCCGTTCTTTCCTCCCTTGCTGGTAAGTAGTGAAGGCTCATCCTCTTTAGAATGCCGTACTCTTAGCAACTTATACCGAAATTTCCAGAGAATTTGTCAAGGGGGCTGGATTTGGTCAAGGCACAAACAAGGGGATTTCTATATAAAAAAGCGCCGGAGTGGAGTTCCGGGCGCTTATACATGAAGGGTTCATCTTATAATTTTGGATTTACCTTTTCGGATGGATTGCTTGATTTTCTGAAGCAGGGGTTTGCGGTAAACCGAGAGCATGATGCGCAGCAGAATATAGAGGATCAACGTAGACAGGACGCTGTTGATGAGGGCACCTACAAGGAAGTTAACACCCATATGCCCTAATCTGCCAAAATGATCGGTCTCGATAATATAATCCGTTTCAGGTACCGGAACCGTAAGGGCATCTTCAATTTCAAATGTTTTGGGAAATGTGGTGAACAGATGCACCAAGACCCCGACTCTGTAGTTTAAATAGAACAGGATGGGCCATAGAACGGACCCGGCCGTGGCTGCAAGGAAGGCCGAGGGGATATTACCCCGTATCAGACGAGCGAGCAGCGGGGCCAGCAGCAGATCAATGCCAAAAGTTGGATACCAGCAAGGAAAGAAGCCAACGGCAAAGCCGAGGGCAATCCGATGATCGCTATTTTGCATGCGGAGGGTTCGGAGTATATAGTATTTCAGTCGTCGAATGTATTTAAGAAGCACAACCGTCTCCTCCTGCAGATACTGATACGATAAAGAAGTGTTTCGATATCATATATAGCATGGAATGGATTCTATTTATAATAGGAAGAACTTTCATGAATTATATAGCAGGTGCTTGTAAATCGTCAATCTGTAGAGCATTCATTCCGTCTATATACATGTGTGGAATATTACTTTGACACGCATAGTAATATGCGTTATACTATACCTATTCCGCCAGTGGGAGGTTCAGGAGCTTGATGGAGTCATTACATAACAGTGATTTGATACGAGGAAATATTGATACATTTATTCTGTGCGTGTTGTTGGACGGAGATAATTACGGCTATCAGATCATCAAGGAAATCTTATTGCGAAGCGGGAACCGGTTTGAGCTCAAGGAACCCACCTTGTATTCCAGTCTGAGAAGGCTGGAGAAGCAGGGCTTGATACGTTCCTATTGGGGGGAAGAAACCCAGGGGGGAAGGCGTAAATATTACAATCTTAGTCAGGATGGACAGGAGCGTTTAACACAAAATCAGGAAGAGTGGAAGGCTGCACGGGAAGTAATCGATGTTCTGATCGGTAACGGAAGGGAGCTGAGACAGCAATGACAAACCGGCATGATCTTGAGATCTTTGTCGACCGCCTATTTGCGAATCAACGTAGAACCAAAGAGGTTGTAGAGCTGAAGAATGAGGTTCTCAGCAATTTAGAGGCACGGGTGACAGATTACATGGAGAATGGTATGAATTATCAATCAGCTATCAGCCTGGCTATTGACAACATTGAGGATATTGAGTTCTTAATTGACGATAATCAGAAGATATACAGCTACCGCTACCGTTACGATTTGGTTCAGAGCGCCTTGATTTATTCCTTGCTGGCCTGGATTGCAAGCATCCCTGCCCGTATTCTGCCGAGTGGTATAGCGGTGAATGGATTACTGCTTTGTCTTGTTGTGCTGAGTGGGGTGGTTTATCTCTCCATGTCACGAAATTTGAAAGTATATGAGAAGCAGACGGCGGTCATTAACGCAGGCAAGCTGTTCAAATGGAGCAAGGCAGCGTGGGGACTGTGGGGGATTTTTGTCATCGTGGTTTCGGCTTATTCCTTTGCGATGCAATTCGGAAGTGATGTATGGTTTGGAAGGGAATTGCGGATAGACGGCCCGTATTCTTTTTACGTTACTGTTCTGCAATATGCGATTCCATTAACGTCGATTTTCATTCCACTGCTGATCCATAAAGCCTGTAAGCTGACGATTAAACATGAGGTGAATGAGCAATGAGTAGAAAGAATATGCTGATCATTGTATTGCTGCTTATTGGCATAGGGGGCATGATTGCGCTGGAAGGATATATCAAGCCTCGGGCGCATGCCCAGGCCATCCAGTACGAAGCAGAACAGAATGATCCGATGACGCATGATATTCGTAATTCATTAAGTTTTGCCAGTCCCTATATGGGGAATGCAGGGAATTTCATAAATCTGAATGCTTCGCTTCCGTTGCGCGAGATCGGGCGCACCTTCCAGCTGTACCCGGAGGAACAGACGGCAGAGCTGCGTTTTCAAGCAGTTGCTGGAGCTCTGAAGGAGGAGAAGCTGAACGGAGTTTCTCCTGTATAACTCCACTGCAAATTTTGTGATGATTGATAATCTGGAGAAGCTGATTTTCGCATTCGAGGACCAAGTCTTCAGCATTTCCAGGGATAAAGTAGAGACATGGTATGGCAGCACGGAAAGTCTTGCTTCATTAAGGGATGCTAAGACGTGGAAGACGGAGGTGCAATCTCGTCTGCAGGATGCAGAGTATGTCAGCGATTACGTAGAGAAGCTGGTCGAGCAGCAGGAAGCATTGTAAAGAGATCGGATGAGTGAGTTGAGGGGCAGAGGAGCTTATGATGGATTCAACATTATGGCTCCTTTGCGTTTGAGGCGGACCTTAGCCGTTCATGGAGCGTGTTGTACCGCTTCTCCAGCAGCGCTGGTGTTTGCGGGAATTGTCTTTGGAGCGGACGGTAAGGAGACATCCCAGATTGATCTGGCCGAGAATCCAACATGAAAAATAATTGACGACAAAAATAGACGATGCTATAATCCTACTTAACATATCGGAAATAATATAATTAAGGAATTCTTCATCTACCGGACAACCGGAGATGCATCCTTGGATCATCATGATCCAAGGTGTGTCTCCGGTTGTTTTTGTATACCAGACAATACAAGGAGGCTGTAACTATGCAGTACAGGACGTTTGGCAGAACGGGAGTGAAAGTGTCGGAGGTTAGTCTCGGGACCATGGCGTTCGGCCGACGGATCGATGAAAGGGCCTCGGCTGCCGTTTTGGATCAGGTACTCGGGATCATAAACCGAGGTTTGTCGACCAGATCACTGGAGGCACGGCAGGTGGCGCTGTGCCTCTTTGTTGTTTTTCCATAGATGAAGGCCATGGAGTCTTGCCAGGGCTCCGCATCATAGGAAACATTTTTTGTGACGGGAGGGATATCAGGTGAAGGAAATGGCCTTTGAGTATGTCGACATGAAGTACTGCATTCCTTCAGATATGGAGAGAAAGAGCGGAATATGGATCCTCCGCACGGGTCGGAGCATTGCCAAATCCCATTATTATGTTGGTCCCAAGGTATCGGAGAACTATTCGCTGCATTTTGTTCTAAATGGAAAGGTCTCACTGGTCTATGGGGAGGAGGAGGTTACCTTGTCAGAAGGGGACGCCTTTTGTTTGTTCCCTCATATCAGGTACAGCTACTGGGAATCGAATCATCATCCGGAATTTCCGCTCCGTACACATTCGGTCACACTCAACGGAGAGTTTGCGGTCAGCGCTTTGAACCGAATTGGTCTGCATCCGCATAAGCCCTTTATTCGCAACGCGATGAAGGCAGAGCTGCCGGGGGTGTTGAATCAAATCTACGAATGTGTGGATGACGATACGCTTGGCAGCGAGTTTGCACGCCAGAAATGGGTGTATCTTCTGTTTGAACTGCTGTCTGGCGCCCCGGCCAAAAAGGGGACCAGATCGAACTGGCTTGAGCAGAGTCTGCATTATATGGATTCCCATTACATGGAGGGCATTACGGTTACGGATGTTGTCGAGCATGCGGGCGTACACCGAACGCATCTCTATTGTGAATTCATCCGGGTACACGGCATCAGTCCAAGTCATTATCTAATGAAGCTGCGGATGGAGCGGGCGGCGGCGCTGCTGACAGAAACGGATGTATCCGTCACCGAGGCGGCTTTTTCGCTGGGATACTCCAATCTGCATACGTTCTCGAGAGCGTTCGCTAAATACCATCACACGTCACCAACGGCTTATCGGCAGCAATATGTTCTGGTGCCAACCTAGATATGCTTCTTGAGGTGGCTGTATAAGGCTGTGACAGGGGGGATCAAGCGACCTGTGGCAGCCTTTTTTCGCATGTCTGACTGAGGATAACCGTTAAATAGTGCAGTATTATCATTGAAATGGCTAGGATTTACTAAATATTTACATGTAGGATGAAGATGAACAACCAATAAGTTACACCCATATCAACTATTTTAACGAAAGGGGGCCTGTTTTCCTTCAAGATTCCCGGAAGCATAGAAGCATCGTACTTGTATTCTATTCATTACATTCCAAGGAAGAGGTGTTGTTCATGAACATGCTAATGAATTTCAGAAGGAACATGACGGCCGTGCTTACGGCAGGTACCCTGTTATGCGGATTGCTGTTACCTATTCAAGCGTCGGCTGCAGATGTGGCTTTTAACGAACCGCTGAATGGAACGAACCCTAACCTGTTCTATACCTCCGATGGATGGGGAAATGGCCCGGATTTCGGTGTCGGCTGGAAAGCGGCTAACCAGGAATTCTCGAATGGCATTATGGCTCTGCGACTCGACAAGGCAGGCTGTCCTGCCAGCTGCTCAGGGAAAAATTATGCTTCCGCCGAGTACGCAACAAACGTCAAGTATGGCTATGGCCGGGTCGAAGCGCGGCTGAAAGCAGCCAAGGGAACGGGACTCGTCACGAGCCTCTTCACGTATTCCGGACCAGGGACCGGCACGTCCAACGACGAAATCGACATTGAAATCCTGGGGAAAGACACCACGAAGATGGAAACCAATTATTTTACGAATGGCGTAGGTCAGCATAGCACCATTATCAACCTGGGATTTGATGCCTCCCTCGATTTTCATAACTATGCGTTCGAATGGTCGCCAACGTCCATTAAGTGGTATGTAGACGGCCAATTGGTACACACGGAGAACGGCTCGCGCGGTGCGCTGCCGACAAGCCCGGGCCATATTATGGTCAACTTATGGTCAGGTGCGGGGCCAGCTGAAATATGGACGGGGAAATTCAATTACCCGGGCACTCCGGTACGCGCTTACTACGATTGGATTAAATTCACCCCGGCAAACTAACGTTCCGCAGATGGGGGACGATGAAAGCTAACTCGGAAGTTTTTGGTGTCAATAAGCTGTTCCATGTCAGGAATGACATTCGGGACAGCTTTTTTTATTTACAACTATGGAATGTGGATGATAGAGTCTTTGACAAACAATGTATGTGTGCAGCGCTTACATAAATAAACGATTGCGGAGGGGTTTAGGATGCCGTCTATCATGCGGGAAGAAGCGATTCCAAAAGAAAAAGTAAAATTAGCTAAGAATTATCCGATTTTTGTCGTCGATACGATTGGCGTGACGAGCCCCTATCAGAAGCTTCATTGGCATAATGTTCTGGAGATTAATTATATTAAAGCCGGGACGGGCTACTACATCATCAACGGGCAGAAATTTGAGTTTCAGCAGGGCGACGTGCTGCTTATCAACTCCAATGACCTTCACTGCGCCTATGAGACCCAGGATCTTGTCATCACGGTCATTACGTTCGATTCGACCTGGTTTATCCATAACCTCCGGTTCGACCCGGAGCTGTTCAGTCCGTTCCGCGAGATGGGCAAGCATTACACGAATCTGATCCACCGCGACCATCCGGCCATGGACAAGTTGCATGCACTTCTGTTTCAGCTCCAGGAGGAGCATGAGAGGGAGCAGCGTTCCTATGCTACGGTTGTTTACGCGCTTCTGCTGCAGTTTCTGGCTACCGTAAACCGGGAATGCCGGCAGGTGGGGGACAACGGAGGCGAGCCCAGCATCAGCGAGCGCCAGCTTGAGAAGATGCGCCAGGTCATCATGGTCATGGAACAAAATTTCGCGCATCCCTGGACACTGGAGGAGCTGGCATCACTCGTCTACCTCAGCCCTTCCAGGTTCAGCGAAATATTCAAACGCGCGGTTGGCATGCCGCCGCTGCTGTACCTCATCCATATTCGGCTGGAGCAAGCCGTCATGATGCTGGAGGCAGGTCATATGAAAGTAATGGATGTTGCCCTGGAATGCGGCTTCCGCACGCTGACCAATTTTAATCGGCTGTTCAAAAAGCACATCGGCATGACGCCGAAGGCTTCACAAAAGCAAAATTCCTAAAAACCAGTGATATAGTGCTGGTTTTTACTCGTTTTAGCAGAGAAATGAGCCTGGTGCAGGCGATACAATGAAGTGGCAAGCATCTCAGAGTTATGTCAATAAATCTAACACAAAGTTAAAAGGGGGAGATGCCCATGCCGCAAGCCGAGATCCATCGCAAGGCAGAGCCGCACAGGAAGAAGGGCCGCCTGCACCGCTTCCTGAAGCAATGGGATATTCAGCTCATGGTGCTTCCGGCTATGATGTTCATTCTTGTCTTCAGTTATATTCCGATGTATGGCGTGCTCATGGCATTTCAGGATTACAGTTTGTTCAAGGGATTTTTGAATAGTCCCTGGGTGGGCTTCAAGCATTTTGACATGTTTTTCGGAGCGCCGGAGTTTTGGACCATTATGCGGAATACCCTCGTTATTAGTGTGCTCAAGCTGTGCATCGGGTTTCCGGCGCCGATTCTGCTCGCGCTGATGCTGAACGAAGTCGGGAGACGGTCCTTCAAAAGAATCGTCCAGACCATCAGCTATCTGCCTCACTTCCTGTCGTGGGTCATCGTATCGGGCTTTGCGATCTCTATCCTGTCTACGGATAACGGCAGCCTGAACATCCTGCTGCAGAGTCTGAATCTGATCGACGACCCGATTAACTTTCTGTCGGAGCCGAAATATTTCTGGAGCATCTTAACCGTGACCAACGTGTGGAAGGAGATCGGTTTCTCATCCATCGTGTATTTAGCGGCTATCGCGGGCATCAATCCCCAACTGTATGAGGCAGCCTCGATTGACGGTGCGAGCCGATTGAAGCAGATCTTCTCCATTACGATTCCGTCCATTATGCCGATCATCGTTGTGTTCTCGATTCTGGCCATTGGCAATTTCCTGAATGCAGGCTTTGAGGATATCTTGCTGCTGGCGGGCAATCCGGTATTGCGGGATGTCAGCGATGTGCTGGATACGTATGTGTACCGGATTGGTATTCAGAACAGCCGATTCTCCTACGCGACCGCGGCAGGCCTGTTCAAGGCCATCATCAGCGTAGTGTTACTGGCCGGGGCCAATTACTGGGCCCGCCGATCGGGGAACAGCCTATGGTAGGGAAGAAGGGGGAGAGATTCATATGAGGCTGTCGAACGGAGATCGGTTGTTCGTTGGCATCGTCTACGGCTCGCTGGCTTTGCTTGCATTTATTGCGCTGTATCCATTCTGGAACGCCGCCGTCATCTCGTTTAACTCGGGGACCGATACGATGCAGGGCGGGATTACATTCTGGCCGCGCGAATTCACGCTTGAGAATTATCGTGTGGTGTTTAAGGATGAGCGGCTGATTGACGGGTTCATCATCTCGGTGTTTCGCACGGTAACGGGCACCCTGCTCTCCATTGTGGCAACCGCCATATTTGCCTACGGCATTTCGAAGCGTGAATTAATGGGACGCAGCTTCTATATGGTAACGTGCATCGTGACTATGTATTTCAGCGGCGGTCTCATTCCGAACTACCTGCTCATTCGGGAGCTGGGTCTGATGAACTCGTTCTGGGTTATGGTCATACCCGGCATCATCAGCGTATGGAATATGATCATCTTCCGGACGTTCTTTAAGGGCATCCCGCCCGGACTCGAGGAGTCGGCTCATATCGACGGTTCATCGAACTGGGGGGTATTCTTCCGAATTGTGCTGCCGCTCTCAGGTCCGGTCATTGCAACGCTGTCGCTGTTTACGGCTGTATACCACTGGAATGACTGGTTCGCTCCCAGCATTTATATATCCAATGCGGATCTGCTGCCAATCCAGACGAAGCTCCAGCAGATACTCAATGCCAATATCATGATGGAGCAGATGCAGAATATGGACGCTGCTGCGCAAGGCCGAATGAGTGCAATGAAGGCCGTGACCACCAAGTCGTTGTCCATGGCTACCATGATGGTGGCAACCGTTCCGATCCTCTGCGTATACCCGTTCGTTCAGAAGTATTTTGTTAAGGGCGTATTGATCGGTTCTTTGAAGGAGTAGTTCAAGCCAGCCAACAGGAGGGTTTAAAGCGACAGCTTTGACCATAGATGAATCGTGAAGGGAGCACTGGGAATGAAAAAAGGGGAAAAGAAGCTTCTGTCTGCCTTGTCAGTCACACTTGTCATCGTCATGGCTCTAATGGGATGCTCGGGTTCAGGTGGCAATACCGCAAGCCCGAAGAGTGATAGCCCAAGCTCGCAAAACAATGAAACACCAAGCACGGGGGATGCCTTTGTGCTGGGGGAGAAGCCGCTCGAGTTCTCATTCTACGGCCATTATGACTGGTATACGATGCCGGATTGGGGTGCAGATCTTGCCGACGAAGTGGATCCAGGAGAATAAAAAGGTCAACGTCGTGCCTGTCAGCTCCGGTGGTGTTGCCAAGAACAAACTCAGCACCATGATTGTGTCCGGGGAATTGCCGGATGTCATCTGGATGGAACCGGGAGCGGAGGTCGAGAAGCTGCGTTCCGAGGGAATGCTGGTGCCGTTCGATGATTATTTGGATAAATATCCAAACTTAAAAAAATGGGCCGGAGAGTCCACCCTCGAATTGCTTCGTTCTCCGGACGGGAAGCTGTATCAGTTCCCGAACTGGTATACAACGCAGCCCAACGGCAACGCCGGTTATCTCGTCAATAAGAAGATTTACGAGGAGCTGGGCTCGCCAAGCCTGGAAACGCCGGATGATCTGTATGCTTATCTGAAGCAAGTGAAGGCAAAATATCCGGATGTTGTGCCGCTGGAGGTCGGTCAAGCGGCCGCGGGTGTGGACATCATGGTTTCCGCATTCGCAGAGAATCGTCCTTATACGTTCAACAGCATGATTGCCGTACCGCAAGGGGATCAACTCGTATCCTTGTTCACGGACCCGGTCTATCGGGAGCTGCTGCAGTATATGGGCCGTCTGTACCGTGAGAAGCTGGTCACACAGGACGCCTTCACACAGAAGCTGGAGCAGGTTGAGCAGAAGATTCTGAACGGCAAAGTGGCGGTTTATGTGGCATCCAGCCCGACGGAGTTCGGCTCCAAGGGCAATAATCTGCTGAAAGCGCAGGACCCGGATGCAGGTTACATTATGGTATGGCCTGTACACAAAGCGGAACTGGATCGCAATAAAATTTACCCGGGCGATTACAAGCAGCTCGGCTGGAATGTCAGCGTCATTACGAAAGCGGCCAAAGATCCTGAGGCGATCTTCGCGTTCCTGGACTGGTTCACAGGTCCGGAAGGCCAGCGTACGATCATGTGGGGGCCTGAAGGGCTGTACTGGGATGGAACGGATGAAGAGGATATGCCGCTCTTCACCGATAAATTCACCAGCGATGCGAAAGGCCGCGATGAGCTGATGAATGCCACTGTCAACTTCCAATGGAGCGGCAACACGGTGTACGTGGACAACTCCAAGATGAAATTCGAGTCCACGCTGCCGCCGGAGAAACGGAACTTTGAGACGTATTGGCAATCCGAGATTACCTGGAAGACGCAGATGAATACAACGGAATACGTCAACCTTGATCCTGCAGGCGATTCGGAGGAAGGCATCATTGCACAGCGTGTGTTCGAAATATATGAGCAGGCCAGAGCAAAAGCGATTAGCTCAACGTCCTCTGATCAGGAAGTGCTCTCGCTTCTGGACAAGGCAGAGGCGGATGCACAGAAGGCGGGTTACGACAAGCTGTTGAAGTACAAAACAGCGAAATGGCAAGAGAACAAAGAGAAGATGGCAGTATCGAAATAAACGTCATGGCAGGAAGCCGCCTGATTTGAAGGATCCCAGGTTGACGGCCGGGAGGCTTGGCGGGACGGCTTCCTCAGCCTGGCAGCATAGGAGAGATCATACTTGAACTATTACTTGGGAGTCGATGGCGGAGGGAGCAAGACCCTGGCTGTCGTGGCGGACGAAACGGGACGAATTGCAGGGAGGGGCATCAGCGGCTGCGGCAATCATCAGCTTGGCGCCGCCCTCGCGGAGCGAAGTATAAGACAAGCCGTGGATGAAGCACTCGCACAGGCGGAGCTGGAAAGAGAGAGCATTACCTGTGCCTCCTTCGGGCTGGCAGGAGCCGACCGCGAGGCAGATTTCCGCATCCTGCGGCCTATGATCAGTGGCATGGGTTTCAAGAAACATCAGATCGTATGCGATACCGTCATTGCGATGAGAGCCGGCACGAGACAGACGGACGGGGTCGTTCTTATATGCGGAAGCGGGACGAACGGTTATGGTGTGAATGCGGCGGGAGAGGAGATACAGATTGGAGGATTCGGTTATGCATTCGGCGATTTCGGCGGAGGCGGTGATCTGGCCGTCGAGGTGTTTCGCACAGTCGTTCGTTCATGGGAAGGCCGGGAGAAGCCGACTTCATTGACTTCGCTCACGCTGGATGAACTTAGCTTCGGCAGCGTGGAGGAGATGTTCCACCGCTTTTTGGACGAGGGCAGAAGGGCGCCGCACACGCTGGCAAAGCTGTTGTTTCAGGCGGCGCCGGCAGATGAAGCCGCCAGAAAGATACTGGCGAGGCAAGGGCTGGAGCTGGGAAAGGTCGCAAGTGCAGTTATTCACAAGCTGGGCATGCGCCATGATGCCTTCGACGTTGTGCTGGCAGGCAGTGTGCTGACCCGCGGCGAAGGGGATTATGTCGTTCCGTATATCGAGGCCCAGGTGAGTGCAGCCGCACCGAAGAGCCGATTGCGCATATTGACCCTTGAGCCCGCTGCGGGTGCCGTTCTGCTCGCAATGGATGAGAACGGCGTCGTACCGGACGCCGCCGTATATGAGCGATTGCATCACGAACTTGCTGTAAAGGGGAGGAATATGGAATGGGCACTGGATTGAAAGTGGCTGTTATTGGGGGAGGCTCGTCCTATACGCCTGAGCTGATCGAAGGTTTCATTCAGCATTACGAGTCGTTTCCGGTGACGGATATCGTGTTGGTGGATATACCGGTGGGTCATCATAAACTCGCCATTGTTGGCGGGCTGGCCCAGCGGATGGTTGAGCGAAGCGGACTGCCGATTAACGTTTCCTTAACCCTGGATCGCAAGGAAGCGCTCAAGGATGCGCATTACGTGTCGACCCAGATGCGTGTAGGGCTGCTCGAGGCAAGAGGCTGGGATGAGAAAATCCCGTTAAAATACGGAATGCTCGGGCAGGAAACGACCGGAGCCGGCGGCATGATGAAGGCTCTGCGTACGATCCCGGTGCTCCTGGATATATGCAGGGACATGGAGGCATTGTGTCCAGACGCTTGGCTGCTTAATTTTACGAATCCGGCCGGTATGGTTACGGAAGCAATCATGAAGCATTCGAGCATCCGCTCCATCGGATTATGCAATTCCCCGATCGCCGCTTACAAATGGCTGTCTGGACTGTATCACGTGCCTGCCGAACGCATCTACTGTGAGTTTGCCGGATTAAATCATCTGCACTGGATCAGCCGGATCGAGATTGATGGAGAGTCGAAGCTGGAGGAGCTGTTGGAGGCAGGAGGAAGCTATTCAGCGAGCAATGTACCGCAGCTTGCCTGGAATGATACACTCATTCGGGCAATCGGCGCGATTCCGTCCTATTATCTGAAATATTATTATCTCCACCGTGAGATGCTCGGGGAGCAGCAAGCTGCCGCGGCCAGAGGTGAGACAAGAGCCGAGACGGTCAAGCGTCTTGAGGATGAGCTGTTCGAGATTTACAAGCGTCCGGAGCTTGCGGAGAAGCCGAAGCAGCTGGAGCAGCGCGGTGGTGCTTACTACTCTGAGGCCGCTGTCAATTTGATGAAGGCTATTCATACGGACAGCGGCGAAATTCAGACGCTGAACGTTATGAACGGCGATACGCTGGAATTTTTGCCTGCGGATGCCAGCATTGAAGTGAACTGTGTTGTCACGAAGAGCGGTGCCGTTCCGGTCCCGATTAAGCGAGTGCCCGCTGCTGCCGTCGGCCTGATTCAAGCGGTGAAGACCTACGAAAGCCTGACCATTGAAGCGGCAGTGACGGGAAGCAGGGAGAAGGCGCTGCTTGCGCTAAGCAGTCATCCCCTTATCGATTCCGTAAGTGAAGCGGAATGGATGCTGAATGAAATGCTGGAGCGGAACCGTTTGTATTTGCCGCAGTTTTTCAAGGTATAGAAGGCGAGTGCGCAGTAAATTGTGGATTCTTAATGTGACTCCGAAGTAAATATTCGCAAGAAAAGAGCCTGGAACTTCGCATCCAGGCTTTGTTTATTGTCCGGCAACCCTAGTCGGTTGTCGCGTTTCGAATGACGGAAATGCTGGATTCCCTCACGATGAGCCGCGGTTCGAATTGCACACGCTCGTATTGGCCGGACTTTTGCTCGCGAAGGCGCTTGAGGAGCAGTTCCGTAGCCAGACGCGCAACTTCGTCCCCCATGATGGAAACCGAACTGATCTGCGGATTGGTAACGGTTGTCCAAGCATTGTTATCGATGCCTACGACCGCCACATCTTCGGGAATCCGTACATGCAGCTCCTTAAAGCGATTGACAATGCCGATGGCGACCATGTCGTTAACCGCATAGATGGCGTCCGGCATATGCTTCAGTCCATAAAAATAGTCTGCTGCACGAACCCCCGTTTCAAATGAGAAATCCTCCCCGAAATAAACGAGGGACGGATCGACCTGCTTCAGCGACTGCTCATATGCCCAATACCGCTCTTCGATTTTATCTTTGGGGGCTCCGGCATAGGCGATTCGGGTTCGTCCGATTTTCAGCAGATGCTCCATGACAAGTCTGCCCTCCTGGCGGGCAAGTCCGACAATATCGGCCTTATACTCCTCGCCTAACTGCTTCCCGTAATTAATGATGGAGACGGGCAGGCTGGATTTATTGATTTGCTCGCCCAGTGTTTTGGGATAGGCCAGCGGCATAATAATCAGACCATCCACGTGCAGCTTCTTGATATCCCTCACAATTTCAAGCTCGTTGCGGGCGTTGCCAGCTGTATTGATCTGAACGACACGATATCCATGCTGCTTGGCGGTCTGTTCGACCGACCAGGCGATTTCCGGGATAATGGCATTCCGGATGTCCGGCACGGCCAAGGCAATTTGATTCGTCTGGCGAACCTTCAGGCTTTGAGCTGATGTATCCGGACTAAATCCGATTTCCTCGATCACTTGCAGGATCCGTGCTTTTGTTGCGGGACTGATTCCCTTGCTGTTGTTGATCGCTCTGGACACAGTGGCAATACCGACGCCCGCTTTTTTAGCGACATCTTCAATTGTCACTTTTTTGGGGTTCACCATATTCGAAAAAGTCCTCTCTATATCGGAAACGTTTCCTGTTCTGAATGTAATTTGGAGAATAAATCGAGCCATATCTATATTATAACATTAAGAATGTACTTAAATCATGGTACTCATGTAAGACGAAGAATACCGAGATTGTTTCATCGGAACAGTTAGCTTTATCGCCTTGTAAAATAAAGAGTAAGCACAATCGTAAGTTGTCCATGACTTTTCATACATTTGGGGCTGCGGGGTTTGACAGAATGTCAAAACTGTGACATATTTGATTTCGGAAACGTTTCCTATTTCATTCTTATTTTTTCGAACTCATAAGGAGATGAAGACAATGCAAGCATTGCGCTGGCATGGCGTGAAGGATCTGCGTTTGGAGACGATAGCGGAGCCTCAAGCAACGAATGGAAAAGTGAAAATCAAGGTTGAATGGTGCGGCATTTGTGGCAGTGATCTCCATG
Organism: Paenibacillus vortex V453; assembly: GCF_000193415.1. Taxonomy (NCBI): domain Bacteria; kingdom Bacillati; phylum Bacillota; class Bacilli; order Caryophanales; family Paenibacillaceae; genus Paenibacillus; species Paenibacillus vortex. The sequence continues at coordinate 36,376 of NZ_ADHJ01000044.1, read as the reverse complement.
AATACGTGGCCGGGCCTATATTTATACCTGAGAATACACCTCATACGCTTACAGGAGAACAGGCTCCCGTCGTTATGGGCCATGAATTTTCCGGCCAGGTGGTAGAGGTTGGCGAAGGCGTTACGAAATTCAAGGCTGGTGACCGAGTGGTCGTTGAGCCTGTATTTTCATGCGGAACATGCGACGCTTGCCGACAAGGGAAATATAATCTATGCGAAGAAATGGGCTTTCTTGGGCTTGCCGGCGGTGGCGGCGGATTCTCCGAATATGTGGCAGCCGATGAGCATATGGTTCATAAAATTCCAGATGGTGTCTCTTATGAACAGGGAGCCTTGGTAGAACCTGCGGCGGTCGCGCTGTATGCCGTGCGCCAAAGTCAGCTGAAAGCCGGGGATCGAGCTGTGGTCTTCGGAGCCGGGCCTATCGGTCTGCTTGTGATCGAAGCATTGAAGGCAGCAGGCGCTTCTGAAATCTACGCGGTGGAGCTGTCCCCGGAGCGGAAACAGAAAGCCGAGGAGTTGGGTGCCATTGTGTTGGATCCGAAAGCCCACGCTGTGGTGGATGAGCTTCATCGCCGCACCGGTGGTGGAGTCGATGTGGCATTCGAGGTTACGGGTGTCCCTCCTGTACTGAGCCAAGCGATCAACTCCACGAAGATCGGCGGACAGATTATGATTGTCAGCATATTCGAAACCTCTGCGCCAATCGTTCCGAATGATGTCGTGATGAAGGAGCGGAATATTACCGGAATCATCGGTTATCGTGACGTATTCCCGGCTGTCATTAGCCTGATGGAAAAAGGCTTCTTCCCGGCAGATAAGCTGGTAACCCAGCGGATCAAACTGGACGAGGTGATTGACCGGGGCTTTGAGGCCCTGCTCAAAGAGAAGAACCAGGTGAAAATCCTGGTAAGTGCTCACTAAACGCAGTACTGCCTTTGTACATGCTTTAGCGCATGACACAAAAGAACGGTGATTTCCTCCTGTAATACCGGGAGGTAATGGCCGTTCTTTTGTTATACCCGTACAACTTCATCCTTGATCAGCAAATAGATAAAGTAGGGCGCTCCGAAGCAGGAGACGACCAACCCAACCGAAATCTCGGAGGGGCCATCAAGTTGACATCGGAAGGGGAAATTGCGTAATATAATAATTAGAATTCTAACTATAAGATCGAGGCGATGCCGTAATGAAGCTCGAAACACAGCAACATGAATGGAAGTGGGATCAAGGGCCGATCGGCCGTTTGGTCAAAAACAGTTATATTACGCTTCGGCGTGAAATGGAGAAAGAGTTGAAAGCGACAGGGCTTACCCATACGCAGTGGAGCGCACTTGGGGCAATCCGCCATTTTCCGGGTATTACCTCTTCCGAGCTGGAGCTGGTTCTGATGATTGAACGACCTAGTGTGACCAGCCTGATCAACGGTTTGGCCGCCAAAGGACTGGTTATCCGCAAAGATCATCCGGAGGATGGGCGCTATAAACGGATATTTCTAACGGATGAAGGCTTGCGGTTAGCGGAGGAGACCCAGCATCTGGCGGCAGATGTAGACTACCATGTCAGGGAAGGGATGACGGAGGAAGAATTTGAGACTTTGAAGAAGCTGCTTGTGAAAATGGTCGGTCTGTTTGAAAAAGAGTGAGGAAGGTGCTCTTTTTTTGAGAAAATAGTTAGAATTCTAATTACTTGTAGAGGAGCAATCGTAATGAACAAATGGCTGATTGTTATCGGCTGGACTGTCGTTTGGGGTACCGCTTTGTTTTTTGCTCAGAACGGCATTCAGAAGTTGATGGGGACGGGGCGAATGGTTGAGATGTTTCATGAATTAGGTTATCCGGCATGGTCAAGGATCGCGGTGGGAGTGCTTGAGGTTGTGGGCGCCATTCTGCTGGTCATTCCTCGAACAACATCCTATGCAGCGGCGGGCTTGACCTTGCTAATGGCGGGAGCGGTTCTATCAGAGTGGAAGGTAGGCCAAACTTTTGAAGCATTGCTGGCTGGCCAGTGGCTCGTCATATTCATTTTAATGTTGTTGTTCCGTTATCGATTCGTCTATAAATCCAACAAAAAGGAGCTGGATATGCCATGAGTCGTCCGTCTGAGAATATTGCGTATGAAGAGTTGCAATGGCAGGGGATCCATCACATCGCTTTGGTTACTCGTGATTTAGAGGCCACGCTTGATTTTTATGTGAACTTGCTTGGCATGCAGGCAGGGGAAATATTTCCGGCCGTTAAAGGCCGGGGTAGACATTGTTTTGTGAAGCCCGGAGACACGAAGACGTGGGGGGTACACTTTTTCGAATACAAGGAGGCGCAAATATTCCAAAGCGTAGAGACGTTAAAGCGATTATCAAAGGAGCCGATATCTGAGGATTTATACCGTTTCTTACCGGGGGCGCTCCAGCATATCGCGTTCGCCCTGCCGTCGGAGGACAATGCACTGGCTTTGCGGGATAACCTCCGTCTACACGGTGTTGTTATGACTGATATTTATAATCTGGGCAGCATCCGCAATTATATATTCATCGATAATAACGGCATTCAACTAGAGGCAGCTTGGCCTAGCAATCAAACCGGGTAGCACAATGTAAAAGAGGAAAACAACGGCTCCCATAGAACTAGTTAGCGAGGTGGGAACCAATATGTCAGAACATAAGTTGGATCTATCCGATTTACAAACTAAGCTGCACCGATACTGAGCGATGGTTGTTATATTGCTTGCAGATGTATTTGATTTCAGAGCGAGGGAAATCGCTGAATTTCTATCGATGACGGAAGGAGCCGAGGACACAAACATGGAAAAAACGATTCTTGTGTAGGCATCTTTGTTCCGGTAAGTAATTTGAAGCGATCTACGGACTGGTATATCGATAAGCTAGGATTTGAGATTACACATCGAGACGAACCGGAAGCAATCGTTATGAAACTGAACGACGAGAAGGTGATGTTTGTCTCGTTCGGTCCGATGAAGTGACGCAGCCTAAGTTTCCCAAAAATAATTATGGAGTGGGACAGTATTTCAACATTCATACGACAGATATCCAACGCATTTTATGACCGGCTGAAGAAGAAGGGAGCAGATGTCGGGGAAATCGAGCAATTCGATGGATTCCAAGGTTTCGCGCTGATCGATCCGGATGGTAATCATTTCGGTGTGACAGAATAGGAGCCCAAAGATATTCAAAAACACACACCCTAGGAAAAGCAGGTGTGTGTTTTTTGATGCCGACCAAGGAACGGCAGAGGTTCATCCGTCAATCCTGGTCCCTGCAATGCTCTTCTGCAGCCGATGTAAACTCCTCTTCGTTCTCTGAAGCGAACTTGTCGCCATATTGATCCAGACGCTCCGGATTGCTGGATGGACCATCGTTCTTCGGTTTGCTGTTTCTGCCTGTCAAAGTGTATCCCTCCTTTTAGTCATTTAATGTTGTTCCTGATTCGGCAGCGGTTTATTCATGAAATCTTGTCCGTTAACCTATCACGTGCTACCATTATAGAATTTAGTAGCTTACGAATCATTATGGAGGTTTATGAGTATGAAGCTGGTATCATGGAATGTCAACGGCCTGCGGGCCTGCGTAACAAAGGGTTTTAACGATTATTTTCAACAGGCGGATGCCGATATATTTTGCGTGCAAGAAACGAAGCTGCAAGCCGGACAGATTGAACTGGATCTGGGGCCTGAATATCAGCAGTATTGGAACTATGCCGAGAAGAAAGGGTACTCGGGGACAGCGGTATTTACGAGAATTGCCCCTTTGTCTGTACGATATGGCTTGGAGGAGGACAGCGAACCGGAGGGGAGAGTGATTACGCTGGAGTTTGAGGGCTTCTATCTGGTGAACGTGTATACACCGAATGCCAAGCGGGACCTGAGCAGGCTTCCTTATCGATTGGAATGGGAAGAGCGGTTCCGCCAGTTATCTGCTTCAGCTTGATGAACGCAAACCCGTCATCGTATGCGGAGATTTGAATGTGGCCCATCAGGAGATCGACCTGTAAAATGCCAAATCCAATCACGGCAACTCCGGCTTCACGCTGGAAGAACGCGGCAAAATGACCGATCTGTTGGCAGCGGGCTTCATCGATTCCTTTCGATTCTTCTATCCGGACCGGACAGATGTATACAGCTGGTGGTCGTATATGGCTAAGGTCAGAGAGCGGAATATCGGCTGGCGCATCGACTATTTTCTGGTGTCTGCCCGTTTGTCCGAAAAGCTCAAGGATGCCGAGATTGACTGCCATGTGATGGGAAGTGACCATTGTCCGGTGAGTTTGACACTTAGCGAGTCATTACGTTAATACAGATTTTTCTGAAAAAGCCAACCGGAAGCAGGGGACTGGATAACGGTCACGACCCTACTTGTCGGTTGGCTTGTATATTTGGGAGCAAAGGCTGCGTTCATCCTATCTGATGCTTCAGCTTGTCCAGAAAGATCGAGGCTGGCTTTGACAGATGGTGGGTTCCGGGCTGCACCCAGCCGAATGAAGAAGCAGCGTGGCCGGGGGGCATCTCCAGCTCCAGCGTGACGATGTTTCCCGAAGGTATGGGAGTGAAGCTGGAGAAGGACAAATCAACCCCCACCGTAACCGCTACATTCTCTTCGACGACCTTCTGTATGACCCTCGTCTGGTTGGTTGAGAAGAGCAGATCCATTTGCCCGTATTGTTCCTGGAACTGATCCATAAGCTTCAAGAGCTGATCATCCTTATAGAGGACGAGCGGATATTTGCACAGCTCCTCAGGCGTAATGGACTGCCTCATTGCAAGCGGGGATTGACGGCTGACCCCCACGACGAATTTACTTACCAGCAGCTTGCCGAAATGCAGTCCGCGGTGTTGATGGATGATAGCGTCATCGACAAAAATCAAGCCGATATCGGCCTGGTTGTGTTTGATATCCTCAATAATATCAAGTGTCGCTTTCTCCGTGATTTCGAGTTGGATCTGGGGAAAATCTTTCTTGAACTGAATAATCGCATCAATGGATAGTGTTAACGGTACGGGTACGGTGGCAATCCGAAGAGATCCGCTCAGCAGGTTGGAATATCCTTCCGCCTCTGATTTCAGATCCTGAAATTGTTCCAAAATGGCATAGGCTTTCTGGAGGATTCGCTGGCCCTCGGCTGTAGGTACGGCGCCAAGCCGTGAGCGGGTGAACAAGGAGAATCCGAACTCGGATTCCAGACTGGACACCGCTTGACTGACGGCTGACAGGGTAACGTTGCAGTTTTGGGCCGCCTTCGTTAATGATCCTGTCTTGGCGGTTTCCACGATATATTCCAATTGCTCCAGATTCATGTGATCGCATCCTTAATTTAAATTTAAGTAATATTAATTATGTTTAAATTTACTTAAATATAACGCATCGTTACAATGAACACAAGGACATGGACACACAATATTCAAGAAATAATGCTATTTTACCCTAGGAGGTCATTGATAATGTCAGAACAACGCGTAGCGGTAATTACCGGTGGAGCGAGCGGCATCGGCCGTCAGGTTTCTCTTAAATTTGCTAGAAAGGGCGACCGTGTTGTTGTTGCCGATTTTAACGAGGCTAACGGACAAGAGACGGTGGATATGATCCAACAAGAAGGCGGCGAAGCGTCTTTTGTACAGGTTGATGTTTCCAAACCGGAAAGCGTTGAAGCGCTTGTTGATAAAGCGGTTGAGTTATATGGCCGTATTGATGTCATGCACAACAATGCAGGCATTGGCGGAGCTGGACCGGTCCTTGAGCAGAACATGGATCTCTATCACCGTACCATTAACGTGAATCAACACGGGGTAGCTTACGGCATTATCGCAGCAGGCAGAAAAATGAAGGAGCTTGGCATTAAAGGGGTTATCATCAATACGGCATCCGTATTCGGATTCCTGGCTTCGCCGGGTACGTTTGCCTATCATGCCACAAAAGGTGCGGTCATCATGATGAGTAAATCTGCCGCCCTTGAACTTGCACCTTATGGCATCCGTGTTGTGGCTGTTGCTCCTGGCGCAGTAGACACACCGATTATCCAGGGCTATAAAGATTCAGGGCTGCTGGATTCCATGCGAGCCAAAGTTATGGGCGGGGAATTAACCCAGCCTGAAGTTGTCGCAGATACGGTTTACCTGGTATCCCTAGACGAAGCAGCCGCCATTACAGGCAGTGTGGTCATGGCTGACCAAGGCTATGCTTCATTTAAATAATGCGGCGGCTATAGAATCGAATCCGAATAGATGACAAGAAGAACCTCTCTTTTAATTGGATGGAAGGCGATGCCCTCCGTTATTTAGAAGGGAGGTTTTATTGGTTCTTCAGTCAAAAGATTTCCTCTCTCCACAAAAAACAGTTAAAATAGAAAGGAATTCAAAAGACCATACATATGGTGTCAGACGACGAATACTGGAAGAGAGGTATATAAATATGATTATTAAACCTAGAACCCGAGGATTTATTTGTACCACATCCCATCCTGTAGGATGCGAAGCACAAGTACAGGAGCAGATCGATTATGTATTGAAGCAGCCTGGATTCGAAGGTCCGCGTAATGTGCTGGTCATCGGCGCCTCGACAGGGTATGGTTTGTCGGCAAGAATTGCTGCGGCATTTGGCTCCCGGGCGAATACCGTGGGAGTTTACCGTCCCAGCCAGGCCACCGAGAAGCGGACGGCTTCCGCGGGCTGGTATAATTCAGCTGCATTTGAGAAGGCGGCAGACGCGGCAGGCTTGAAATCGTTCAGCGTGACAGGGGATGCTTATACACAAGAGACAAAAGCCAAGACGGTTGAGCTTATCCGCAAGGAACTGGGCCAAGTTGACCTTGTGGTGTACAGTGTTGCCTCGGCGCGCCGCACCCTGCCTGAAACCGGCGAAACGGTCAATTCCGTATTGAAGCCGATCGGACCTGCCTACACCAACAAAACGGTGAATTTCCATACCGGTGAAGTAACGGAGGTTACGATCGAGCCCGCTACGGAAGAGGAAGTGAAGAACACCGTTGAGGTGATGGGCGGCGATGATTGGGAGCTGTGGATGAATGAGCTGGCTGAAGGCGGCGTACTGGCTGAAAAAGTCACAACGATTGCGTTCTCCTACATCGGTTCCGAGATCACCAAGGCCATTTATCGGGATGGATCCATCGGACAAGCCAAGGATCATCTGGAGGCAACTGCGCTGAAGCTGAACGAAAGGCTTGCAGATGGAGGCGGACGTGCTTACGTGACGGTCAGCAAAGCGTTGGTTACCCAGTCCAGCTCGGCGATCCCGGTTGTTCCGCTGTACGTATCGGCGCTGTACAAAGTTATGAAGGAAAAAGGACTCCACGAGGGCTGCATTGAGCAGATTTACCGTCTCTTCGCGGATCGTCTCTATAACGGACAAGAAACGCCCGTGGATGAGAAGGGCCGTATCCGGATTGACGATTGGGAGCTTCGCGAGGATGTGCAGTCTGAAGTTGCGGAATTATGGAGCAAGGTTACAAGCGAGAACATCGAAGAATTGACCGACCTTGCAGGGTATCGCCGCGAGTTCTTCCAGCTGTTCGGCTTTGAAACCGACGGCGTGGATTATGATGCGGATGTAAACCCTGTGGTAGACAATCCGAAAGCCATTTAATAATGGAGCCCCGGCCAACGTGAGCCGGGGCTTGTTTTTTAACTTCGGAAGGAGCTTTGACGTTTCGCTTCTCCTCTGTATCGATCGGGAGTCGGCGGACCGTATAGCCACTATTTGTGCATGAAACCGTGTTTTGGAGCAAGAAGCGGACTCAGGAGACGTTATCTGCTTAAAAACATCCGTTTTTTGCAAGGATTCCTGTACTTAGCGTCTCCTGAGTCCGTTAACTTCCTAAATAGCCGGATATATCAAAAATAAGGCCTGTGGAGTCCGCTGCTCGTATACACTGTCGATTAGTTCGCTTGAACGCAGTGTAAGTGGGCAAGCATTGAATGAAGTACTGATTCTGGCTGTAAGCCTATTTTATACGGTTAGAGGAACGTAAATTTGAGCCAAAGAAGCATGAACGGAGGCTCTCAGCTCCAGGCAGTAGCGTGTCGGGTTCGGCGTAAGACCGCGTTGTTTCAGCTGCTGGAGAACATAAGCATAGGATTGATCAGTATCCTCCCTGTTGGAATGCCCTTCATGCGTATACATTAGCATACTCCTGCGTTGGCAGGGTTAGACTCACCATCCGTTCTGGCATATCACGGATCGTTGTTACCTCCATCCCGGCCACATAATGATAGATCTGCTGCCGGTTTAATACAGCGGCGACATATTGGGGTTTTGATGTTCTCCGCAAATATGGAATTTCAGCCATACGCTGCTCAAGCTCTTGCCACAGCTTGGGTTTGAGAGCATGCGACATGTAATAAGCCGTGAAAGGGATTTTCATTTCCAGGCCAACTATCAGGGTCTGCGGCTTGATAATCCGCTGAATGGACTCCCCCGTTTGCTCCGTGCGCGCTCGCTGCTGGCGTGTGTTCAGGATCGAATAACCACCGTTCTTTCCCTCATGGGCATACAGGGGAACACCCAGATGGGACAGCTCATGAAGGTAGCGGAGCATTGTCCGATACGAAACCGAGAATTCCTCAGCTAACTCGCCTACCGTGAAGTTTTGCCGTTCATATACCCGCTGCATGACCTTAAGGATTCGTTCGGTTTTTGGCATGACCCTGCTCCTTTGATTATTTTTTATACTGTGACAGTTTTTGACATAGTTCAAGTATATAATGAATTTAAAAAATATGAAAAAGGAGCATATCCCCATGACAATCAATCAACGAAACGAAGCAAAAATCATGAGCAAGGAAGCCTTCCAAGCAGTTGGACTGAAGTGGGCAGGGACGTTTGCCGAGGCCGGTGCCGGGGGGATTCGCGCGATTCATCGGATGCTGCAAGAGAGGCTGCCGGAGATCCCTTATGCGATACATACCGATACGCTGTTGGGGCTGTCGTATCATGCGTTTCCTGATGGAGAAGGATTTATCCATTATGGGGTCGTCGAAGTGGAACGGATCGAGGAAATTCCGGCAGGAATGGTTTCATTGTCCGTACCTGCACTTACCTATGCAGCCTGTGAGCACAGCAGGCAGCACAGCATAGAGCAATCCTATAATAATATTTACAGCTGGATTCACGAGCAAGGCTATACGGAATATAATCCGGATCATTTAACCCACTTCGAAAAATATCCGATGAGTCAGGATCCGTATGCGGATAACCCTGAATTTATCATTATGATTCCCGTCCAAACCGATCAGGGGAAATAACAAGTATACTGGAGCCGCTCTGATAGTGAGCGGTTTTTTTCTTGGACAGATGAACTTTGTCTACTTGATTGACCGGTTGACGAAATTGAAGCTTTATAGCTCAGATTATGGAATGGTAGAATAGTACAGAAATGATGGATTAACACGTCTGGGCCATGCCATCAGGTTAAGTCCCAACGTCAAATTCGAGGTGATACGGAGGCGTATGATGATAAATGGGACTGAACTCGGTGCACAAGAGCCGCTGCTGCACTCGAAATTAACCGTTCCAAGAACGGTATCCACCTTGATTCCCCGGCCGCGTCTAAGTGAACGGCTGATGGATGCCATGTCGGGCAATGTGACACTGATCTGCGCTCCGGCGGGATTCGGGAAAACGACGCTTGTCAGCGAGTGGCTGCTGCAGCATGGGAAACAGGCCGCCTGGGTGTCGCTGGATTCCGGAGATAATCAAGGCTCCCGCTTTTGGAGGTACATATCGGCTGCGATAGCAGAAGTGTTTCCCGCTTACTGGGAAGAGGTCAAACCTGTGCTGCCGCTGCTGCATACGGAAGGTTATGAGCAGGGGCTCATCGTGTGCTTGAATACGCTAGGCAGGCTGAACGAGGAGCTAATCCTCGTGCTGGACGATTTCCATGTGATTCAGAACGAAATACTATCAGCTTCATTTTCGTATTTTGTCGACCATTTGCCAAGGGGCATCCATGTTTGCATGATCAGTCGTACAGAACCTGGTTTCTCTGTAGCCCGTATGGAAGCAAGACAGCTCGCCAGCAGACTCCATACCGAGGACATGCGGTTTACAGAGAAGGAGGGTGCGCAGTTCTTCCAGAGCACCGAGCTATTGCTGAACGAAGAGCTGTCCTCCGCACTCGTCAGAAAAACAGAGGGCTGGATTACCGGCCTCAAACTTGCATCTATTGCCATGCGGCGGCAGGAGAATAAAGAACCGTTTATCCGCCATTTTGCAGGGGACAGCCGTGAGGTGAAGCAATATTTGTTCGAAGAGGTGTTCTCGGTTCAGAACGATCGGATGAAGCAGTTTCTGCTAACCAACTCGATCCTGAAGCGGTGGAATGTATCCCTGTGTATGGCTGTGTCTGGGTTTGAGGATAGCCGGGAGCTAGTCGAATCGATAGAGCGTTCCCACCTATTCGTAGTGGCGCTGGATGATAAGGGAGAGTGGTTCCGATTTCATCATTTATTCTCGGAATTTTTGCAGAGACGACTGGAACAGGAGAAGGATATTCATAAGGAATTGCTATACAAGGCAGCCGGTGATTGGTGCAGTGAACAACGCCTTGCGGAGGAAGCCGTTGAGTATTACTTGCAAGGTCAATATTATGAGCAGGCCGTGTTGCTGCTGCGCGAGATGACTTCCCGCGTCGTGGATTGGGAATGGTCGAATCTGCAAAAATGGTTATCCGTGATTCCCAGCGATATTTTGCTTCAGCACCCGGTTCTCTTTTTCTCCTATGCCAACTCGCTCATTGCCGAGGAGTCGGGGGATATTACGGAGGGAGAGGAGCTGCTGCATCAAGCGGATGCCTGGTATGCCGAATCCTCTGGAGCATTGAGCGAGGTGCTGCGACATGAATATTTGGCAATGCTTCACTATGTGCGCGGGACGTTAATGGTGTTTGGGCGGAATGATCTGAAGCTCGCCAAGGAGGAATACGAGCAGGTTGTGCGATATGCCCCGAATGGGATCAAAATGTTGTTTGGTCAACCGGAGAAACCGCTGCAGCCGATCACGGTAAAAACTTATAAAATCGGCCGCGGTCATGCCTCAAAGGCCATTGCAGCACCGTACACCATGCAGATGGCAGAGGTGTACCAGGCCGTGAATCCGATTTTTCTGGGAAAATTATTCCTTAATCACGCGGAAGTGCTCTACTACTGGAATGATCTATCGGCGGCAGCCGATTATGTTTCCAAGGCGATGACGTGGATCGGACAAAATCCAAACCGGCCCGAGCATGACCTTGTGGCGAGCTGGATTCTGCAAGCGAAACTCAAGGCCGCCGAGGGTCATATGCTCGAAGCTCTGGAACTGCTTGAAGGCGGGCAGCGGCGGATGAAGTGGATGGATATTCCCCGGGGGATAGAAATTTTACACCTGGAGGGCATACGTCTCCAATTGCAATACGGCGATCCGGCGGCTGCACTGGCTTGGGGCGAACAGTGCCAATTATCGAGCCGGGACAGGGTGTCTGTCTTCGAATTATTTGATTATCAGCTGTTTGCCCGCGTTCTTGTTCTGCAGGGCAGATGGGATGAAGCCGAAGAGCTGTTGGATCGGCTGCTGTACCTTGCGGAGAGTGAGATGAGACCGATCGATGCTGCTGAAATATTATGCATTACAGCCGTCATGTTACAGTCCAGGGAGGAGCATCGCAAGGCGCTGATCCAGCTTGAAGAGGCGCTGCAGGTATCGGAGGCCAATGATTTTACCCGGATTTTTCTCGATGAAGGAGCTCCGGTTATAGAGCTCCTGCACGAACTGATCCGCGCGAAGCAGCAGGGGCGATATCGGGGGAAGGATTCCGCATCTCTTTCTTTTATCAGATCGATCCTTGCCGCAGTGGACGGAATGGCCGAATCGGTGAATTCCCCGCTGGAGGCTCTGCTCACGTCAAGGGAGATGGATGTTTTTCAGGGATTGCTGGACCATCTGAGCGGAAGGGAAATTGCGGAGAAACTGAATGTTACCTACGAAACGGTGAAGACGCACAGGAAACGGATCTATAGCAAACTGAATGCAGCCAATCTCAGTGAGGCGATTGCGCAGGCCGAGAGGCTGAGCGATCCCAAGAAAACGAATAGACCCTGAACTTGATACGATTCATCATTTTATCACCCCTCATCTATCCCCCTTCAGGGGGATTTTTTGTGCTACGTGTTGTCTTACAATGAATTCGGAGCGCACAAATAAAAAGGCAGGTCTATTTAGTGAATGGGAGGTTAGAAGTTGAAGTCGATGTTCAGGAGAAATTTTATGAGTATTCCAAACGGCTATAAATTCATGATGATACTGCTATGCAGTCTTTTGCTGCTGCCGCCGAGTGCCTATGCGGCTGTACCGGACTATGAGAATAAATCCGAGATCGCCCAGCTTAGCGGTAAGGTGGTAGATTTAAAATCGGGTGATTTCAACCAAGACGGTCATTTGGATTTTGCGGCCATAACGGATGATGGGAGTGTCCATGTATTCTATGGCCAGGGGGATGGAACATTTGATCCTCTCCCACAAAGCCTGCAGGTTCTGGGGGTGCCGCATACACTAGAAATCGATGATTACGATCAGGACGATCACTTGGACTTACTGATCGGAACGCAAATCGGAACGTTTTTATGGTACGGGGAAGGTGACGGTACCTTTCGTGATACGAGGCTGCTTTCATTGCTGCCTTCTCAGGATATCGTAGCTGCGGACTTTGATTTGGATGGTAAGAGAGACATTATGATTATTAATTTCAATCAGGTTACCATTGTTCACGTTGCCGCAGATAGAACTTTTACAATGCTCCCCATCACTTTGACACCAGGCGGCAATAGAGCGACAACCATCACGAATGGAGCCATAGGCACGGTAGATTTGGTTGTGGCCAGTCCGATGCTGGGTCTGCAGCGGTATAAGGGAAATGATTATACGCGGAGCGAGATCTTCCATATGGTACTAGGCAATACCGTGGATCTCATATCCAGGGATATTGATGGTGACGGACATATCGATATTATGGCGCTGAATGACATGTTAGGTGTCTTCTTTTATATGAATCATGGGGACAATACGTACAATCTTCAGCAGCAGCCCCTGGTCACGGTTCCTCAAAAAGTATATGCAGAGGATGTAAACGGGGATGGCCAATCGGAAATAATCGTTGCGACGGGAAAAGGCGTTGATTTGTATTCCAAGGAGTATGCGTCAGGCCAACTGAATTTACTGTGGCAAACGGAATTGGTCACTCAGGGAAATGGAACGCACCGGGCGCTTGTCGGGGACTATGCCGAGGACGGAACGCCGGACCTTATTGTATCTTCTAATCAAGCCCTGTATATCTACAAGGCTATTGTTGTGCAACCCGAACCGGGAACGATAAGGCTGGAGGCGGCTGATTACGCGGTTTCGGAAGACGGGGCCGAGGTACGGGTGAAGGTGATGCGTGAAGGAGGCAGCCACGGTGCTGTCGCTGTCACTTATCATACTGCGGATGGAAGCGCTAAGGCTGACAAGCATTATAAGCCAACTTCAGGGACGCTCTCTTTTGCCGATGGAGAGCTTGAGAAATGGATTGAGATCGAAATTCTAAATGATGATATCCATGAAGATGACCGTGAGTTTTATTTGAATATTGCTGCAGTGCCAGGTACAGTCGTTGGCAGCCCAATCCAGGCGGTTATCACGATAACAGAGGATGACCCGCAGCCAGACACGGAAGGGCCGTTATGGCCTGCGGCTGCGGAGCTGCTTGCATCCGACATATCCACCGACTCCCTCAAGCTGTCTTGGCCTGAAGCCACGGACAATGACGAGGTTGCCGAATATCGCATTTTTAATGGGAATGATGCCACGCCGGCAGCAACGGTGACGGGTGCCACCTATTCCTACGAGATGAACGGTTTGGCGGCCGACACATCGTATACGCTTAGCGTCCGTGCCTATGATCGGGCTGGCAATGCGAGCGTTCCGCTCCAGACGACGGTTCAGACGCTGGAAGATCCGAATTCAGGCCCTGATCCGGATCAGGAAGCTCCGGTATGGCCTGATCTCGGACAACTGACGATATCTGACATCAGCACTACCTCGATGAGGTTATCCTGGCCGCAAGCCTCGGATGATGAAGAGGTTACAGGATATCGGGTATACCGCGTAGATACCGCAGATACGCCGGTAGCAACGGTAACCGGCAGCACGTATTCCTACACGGTGGAAGGTTTATCCCCGAATACGTCCTACACGTTTCGGGTAAAGGCATATGACCCTGCCGGAAACGGTAGCACACCGCTCGAGGCAACAGCGAAGACACTTCAGCTCCCTGCGCCTCCAACTCCAAATCCGGGAGGCAATCCAGATCCGGGACCGGCGAACCCGATCCCGTCTACACCCACGATTCCTTCGGATAATGCCTTGCTTCATACATTCTCTATTGGAGCTGGGGAAGCCGGGAATGCGTTGAAGCTGAGTCCCGACTTCTCGCCGAACGTGTTCGCGTATCGTGCCGAGACCGAGGCATCAGAGATCCAATTCGATCTCACTGCCGCCCATAACAAAGCAAGCATTACGGGACCCTGGGACAAAGACGGAAGGATCACATTAAAACCTGGGGAGAATGTCATAGAGATTAAGGTAAGCGCTGAAAGCGGCAAGGTGAATACGTATACCCTAACCATTGTCCGCACTGTGCCAAATCCTGAGCCGCCGATGAGACCTGAGCCACCTCAGGCTGCGGAAGTTTTTCGTGATACGGAAGGACACTGGGCGCAGGCAGCGATTGACGAACTGGCAAGCCGAGGGATCGTCAAGGGTTATGCTAACGGATCGTTTAAACCGGATTCCTTAATTAGACGAGATGAATTCACGGTTTTGCTGGTTAGAGCGCTGGGGCTGCAAGGTGAAGGCCAATATCCATTTAAAGACGAATCCGACATCCCGGAATGGTCAAGGGAAGCGGTAGGGCTTGCAGTAGAGGCCGGGATGATTCAGGGATATCAGGATGGGCGATTCCAGCCTGCAGGTGTGATCACAAGAGCGGAGTTAACTGTCATGCTGGCCAAAGCGTTAGGTTTAGAACCGCTTCAAGGTGACCCTGCCAAGTTTGCAGACTTGGCGAGTTTTCCAGCCTGGGCAAAAGGTTATATCGCCGCCGCATATGCAGAAGGACTGGTTAGCGGTCGGAGCGGCGGGAAGTTCGAGCCGGATGCCCCGGCCACCCGGGCAGAGGCTGTGGTTATGCTGCTGCGTTTGCTGAACAAGTAACATCCACGACCTGGTCGGTTAAGGTTAAAGACATGAATTTCGATATAAAAGCCGCAAGCTTGTGATATCACAGAGCTTGCGGCTTTTATCGGCTGGATCATGATGTTGACGGAATGGCTGGAATGTCCGCTGAACCATCGGCATGGATATACTGCTCATTGGTTTTGCATTATGGGTCGGTAGGCGGGGAGCCCTGGTTAAGCCTTTCTAATGACAGGAATCCATAACTCATTCTTGTTCTCATCCGGTGGAAGGTAGCATTCAATAGCAGGTATCGGTGCGAGATCATACGCATGGGATGGAACCCATTCGGTATATAGACGCTTCCACATATCCGCTATCCCGCTCGGATCTCCCTCCATTTCAAAGACGGCCCAAGTGGCCGCGGGAACATGCCGCTGCACCATCGGATCCGGGGGCGTGTGCTGGGAGACCACGGACATGATGTAATCAAAATCTTCGTTTTTCCCATAGTCACCGTCCGCGCAAACCCCTAGTATCCCCCGAATCGGATGGTCATCCTGACGATAATTCCACAGCTTATCGAATATTCCTTCCGCATGGGCGTCCTTCCAGAGGAGGGGGACGTCTTCATAAGCTTGCTGTGTTCGAATTTGCTTCTGGAAGCCAACAATGGAGAAACCCTTCATTTCCTCAATTCTATAATTCATTTCTGCAGCTCCTCGCATGGAAAATTGAAAGAAGATGCGGGGATAGGCCTTCAGCTTTGTACCGGCTTGGCGAGCTGCCGTTGGCGTTGTGCCATGCATATTCTGGAACGCGCGCGCGAACGCCTCCGGAGATTCATAGCCATATTTGAGTGCAAGGCTGATGACTTTGATATCGCTGTTCTGCAGCTCGTAAGCAGCCAAGGTCAGCCGTCGTCTCCGTATGTATTCGGATAGCGAAACATCCGTAATGTAAGGGAACATGCGCTGAAAATGGTACACGGAGCAGCATGCAATCCGTGCAGCTTCCGCGTAATCAATCTCCTCGGTCAGGTGCGCTTCCATATAGCCTATGGCCTCATTCATTCGCTGAATCCAATCCATCCGGTCATCATCCTTTCTAAAATCAATATAAAGAAGCTGTGATCGATAAGCCTAGCCGTTGCTGCACGGATCCGGCTAGCCTGGTTATTTCCAGGTGAACGATCAACCGATCAACTGTACTGGGGCAGGAATGCGGCCTAGCGGCTTGAAGTATTCGGATTCGGCTATCCATACTTTACGAGCACGTGCCACAGCTGTTTGAGATGCTGAAAGGTTTCATCATAGGTTCCCCAATCGCTCCAATGGTCTGGTTGATGATACAGCTGTGCTGCTGCTTTGCCGATAACAGCGGCGTCCAGCACGCCTTGCGAATCCGCAAATTGCCGGTCGATCCTCTGGGCCAGCGGCGGCATGGCGGGTCCCCGAAAGTCATCGGGTACATCCTGTACAGCAAGGCAGAACCCGGGATGCCAGGATAGGGTAAGGTTATATCGTTCACACAATTCTTGAAACAACTGACCGGTTCGGGTATTCCGGTAAGATGGATCGGCAACAAGCGCTTCCACATCGCTGGACAAATCGATAACGCCATGAATCTGCGCTTCAATATAATTATCCAGGCTGCGACCAACAGGTCCGGAGTGACTGGTATAGGATGAAGGCAGGTGAACAAGCTGCTCCACCATAGATGGAATGTTCATGTGGGGGGTGCCCAGGGCTGACCCCGTGGACTCGACTTCAAGCAGAAGGGCTGCAAGAACGGAATCCCATTGCTTTATGGTACCTGTAAATTCAGGTCCTGCATGACTGTCCCCGAAAGTAAACGTGCAGCGGCTCAATATGGCCGGAGACAATACAAAAAAACAAGAGCCAAACCGGGGAGAGGCGCCGTCCGCATAGTTCATGAGATTAAGGGCCCCGTATTTGGGCCGCTCCTCATTATGAACGCCAGGCTCTTGGTAGGCTCCGCCAAACAGAAGCTGTTCCCAGCGGTCACGCTCACCGCCCGGATAGGCGGTACGGCTTCCATTCGTTACGCTTGTGATGAACTGGTTATGGTAACGGCCCTCTGTCAGAAGGCTTTCTATTACAGCGCGGTTGGTGGTGGGCAGTACCCGGTCAGGATGGAAATTCAACGTGACTCGGGCATTCTTTCGGATACAGGTTAATAGCGAGTGGATTGTCACAGCGCCTAAGCCGTTACGTTCTAAAATGCGCTCTATGATGTCTATGGCATGCTGTTGTGCTCGTTTCGCCGATGAGCCGACATGAAGAATCGCCTGCTGTTGTGCTTCGGATAACCATTCACTCATATCGTAACTCCTTCCTCATACTTCCTTCATGCTTCGATAACGATGCTGCTCTTAAATCATTTCTAGCCGAGAGGCCATGACTCCTCCATTGCGTTTCGGTAAATTTCCTTTCCGGTTCTAGGGTTCCAGCCTCCTGCCGGACTTCAAATGATCTGGTAAAGATTGCCTCGGCTTTACCGCCATGATTTAATGTAACTACATATACGAATAAAAATCATGGAGGTTTTACATATGCAGCCTAATTTCAGTATTGAGGGTAAGGTCGCCATTGTAACCGGCGCAAGCAAAGGAATCGGGTATGGTTTGGCCCAATCGCTTGCAGCGGCAGGGGCTAAGGTGGCGGTCATGGCACGGAGCAAGGAGGTGCTGGATCAATTAGTTGAGGACATATCCCAAGCAGGAGGTCAGGCCAAGGCCTATGAACTGGACGTCCGGAACGTGGAACAGATCCGTGCTGCTTTTGCTCAGGTTGCCAAGGATTATGGCAGACTGGATATCGTGGTCAATAACGCTGGCTTGGGAGAGGGGATGCTGGCCGAAGACATCACAGAGGACTACTGGGATGAAATGATGGATGTTAATTTGAAGGGCGTATTTTTCTGCTGTCAGGCCGCCGGCAGCATCATGCTGGAGCAGGGTTATGGCAAAATCATTAACGTCAGCTCACAGGTCAGTGTCGTTGGCATTACCGAAGGTGCAGCTTATTGCGCCTCCAAGGGAGGCGTGAATCAGTTGACGAAGGTGCTGGCGCTGGAGTGGTCCAGTCGCGGTGTAAATATCAATGCGGTGGGCCCGACATTCATTCATACGCCTGGAACGGCCGAGCGTCTGGACTCGCCGGATTTTCGAGATGGCGTATTGGCTCGTATTCCGGCAGGAAGGATCGGCACCATTGGAGACGTGGCGGGAGCCGTCATTTATTTGGCCTCACCGGCCTCCGATCTTGTTACAGGTACTTTGCTGCTTGTGGATGGCGGCTGGACAGCACAGTAGTGCTGCATTCATTAGAAGATTCTATCGCTTATATACTAGGAGGCTTTCAAAGGTCCTCTCTGTAACTCCTTAAATCTAGCAATGCATAAGAAAGATAGCATGAGGCCTTTTGCTAAACTGGATTGTGATTGATGAGGTGAAGCCAATCAGGACTGCACCTAGATAAAGGAGGAGAAAACGATGATTACGTCTGCTATTCAAGTTACTATTTTCGTGAGAGATCTTGACGAAGCCAAAGCCTACTATACGGAGAAGCTGGGGTTTCATGTTGTAGCAGAGGAGGAGTTTGCACCGGGTTGGCGCTACCTGACCGTTGCACCCCAGAAGCACAATGAGTTGGTTCTGGAGTTAACTGAAGCGGATACGCCAGAACGAGAGGAACTTATAGGTAAACAAGCAGCCGATCAAGTTCTTATCATGTTTGCATCGAATGATATCGACCAAGATTATCAGGATTTGAAAGCAAGAGGCGTCGTATTCCACGGAGAACCGAAGCCTGTTCCAGGTGGCAGAGGCGTAGGTTTTGAGGATTTATACGGTAATCAGTTCGACTTATATCAAGTTCTCCGATAATGCTTGGGGCACCTGCCGATTCCTAAATTTCTTGGGTTAAATACTTCAGTTATACTTCAGTTTATATGGAAATTGTTCGATATAAATCATAGAAAGCACTTGCAAGAAAATTATTTCTCAGATGTAAAATATATGATACTATTGAGATCGTCGTCTAAAAACGACATAAACCGAAGCGAAATGTGAAGTCAGGAAGTCGGAGGTGCCTGTTCAGGCATGTTGTTTAATTCTTATCCTTTTATTTTTGTGTTTCTGCCGATTACGGTGCTTGTTTATTTTATGCTGAACCGGCTTCGTTACGGATTGGCCGCTAAATGCTGGCTGGCATTATCCTCGCTATTCTTCTACAGCTGGTGGAATATCAGTTATTTACCTCTTCTTCTCGGCTCCATTGCCTTCAATTATGCCGTGGGACGGCTGCTCCAGGCACGTCAAGCTCATTCCCTAGATCAAACCGCTTCCCGGCGCGGTGCAAAAGGCATATTAATCGCCGGCATATCAGGGAATGTATTGCTGTTAATCTATTACAAATACGCTGATTTCTTCATCGTTAATATTGGAGCAGCGACAGGGTGGGAAGTGCCCCTTCTCAATCTGGTGCTGCCGCTCGGAATCAGCTTTTTTACCTTCACCCAAATCGCCTATCTGGTGGATGCGTACAAGGGGAAGGCTCGTGAATACAATCTGATCAATTATGTGCTGTTCGTGACTTTCTATCCGCATCTAATCGCGGGTCCGATCCTGCATCATGGCGAGATGATGCCGCAGTTTGATCGGGTTCGGGGCAAGCTGTGGGATTGGGGGAACGCCGCAAACGGCATTTTTATATTCTGCATCGGTTTGTTTAAGAAGGTAGTCATCGCGGATACGCTGGCGGTTTATGCCAATACAGGTTTTGATACTGCTTCGGGCTTCGTTGATTCCTGGGTAGCTGCGCTATCTTATACGTTCCAGCTTTATTTTGACTTCAGCGGTTATACCGACATGGCTATCGGTGCTGCGCTTCTGTTCAATATCCGGCTGCCGCAGAATTTCAACTCACCTTATAAGGCGGTGAATATTCAAGACTTCTGGCGGCGCTGGCATATGACACTGAGCCGATTTTTACGGGACTACATTTATATTCCGCTGGGAGGCAACCGCCGTGGTGAAGCGATCATGCTGCGGAATCTGGTGCTGACCTTCCTGATCGGCGGACTGTGGCATGGCGCAGGCTGGACGTTTCTGTTCTGGGGCCTCCTGCACGGTGTCGGACAGGTCATTCAACGGTTATGGGGGAAGCTGGGCATTACGATGCCCCGTGTGCTCGCTTGGGCGATCACCTTCGTTTTTATAACGGTGACCTGGGTCTTTTTCCGAGCGGAAAGCTGGGCTGATGCCATGCGGCTGATGAAGGGAATGAGCGGTCTATCGGGTATTCATCTGAATTTGGACACTGCCTTGTTAGAGCCGGTCGCGATCATGATCCTCATCGCCCCGATCGTGTTCTTTTGTCGGAATTCCTCGGAGCTGTCCATATCCTTCCGGCCAAACTTCAGACAGGCAGTAGTATGTGCGGTACTGTTTGTGATCTCTTTGATGTACATTACTCGCATTAGCGAATTTCTGTATTTTAATTTTTAGGTAAGGGCGGCTAATGAACATGCCATCCACATCAACAGCCGCGAAGTCGGCGCCATCCAAGAGGCATGCTGTGGCAGGTCCCCAACCTGCGCGAGCTTCTCGGAGAGCCGGAAAAAGGATGCTGATTCAGTTTGCTCTCGTTTCCATCGCAGCTGCGCTGCTGATCAGTTGTATGACATTTGTGCTGGACCCTTTTCAGTTCTACCGCAAGGCAACCTGGTATTCTCCTGTATTCACCGGCGAGCAGCGATACCAGAACCCTGGTCTGGCCCGCAATTATCCCTATGATACGATTATTCTGGGTACATCCATGACGGAGAATTTCCTGCCGTCTGAAGTGGGGGAGGCTCTGGGAGGTCAAGCTCTCAAGCTGTCCATGCGAGGATCAACAGCGGATGAGCAGTTTAAGATTGCATCGCTGGCGCTTGAGACTGGGAAGGTGAAGAGAGTCCTGTGGGGACTGGACTATTTTGCACTCAAGAATCCGGATGAGGGCACAGATGCTAATTTTCCTGATTACCTTTATGATGACATCTGGTGGAACGATTACAAGTATTGGTTCAATTACTCCGCTTATGAAAACTTTGCAAGAGGGATTGCCAAGTCGCTCCTGGGTGGAACACCCCAAAATATCGAGTATCTGTATAACTGGAACGATGAAGCGTCCTTTGGAAGTGATCAGGTGATGAATGCCTACGATCGCGCAAGAAACACGGAACATTATTTTGGCGTGAATGAAGAGCCGCTCGAAGAGGTGCAGCATCATTTCAACACGTATGTCTTGTCTTTGGTCGAGGCATATCCCGAAGTTGAATTTATCGTTTATTCTCCGCCATACAGCATTCTGCGGCAGAAGCTTTGGCAGGATTCAAACCCGGCCCGTTACAGCAACCAGTTGGAAATGAAGACCTGGATGTTCCAGCAGTTCAACCGCTATCGCAACACGCAGGTATATGACTTCCAGGCTGAAGCGGACTGGACCTACGATTTCTCGTTATTCAAGGATCTGTCGCATCATTCACAGGACATAAACTCCCGTATAACTTGGGCAATCAGTGAAGGGGATGTCCGCTATAAGGTGACGCCGGATAATGTTGAGGCATTCACGGAACGGCTATCCAGACAGGTCGACACCGTGCTTATTACGGGGAAGGAAGCCAGAAATGTCGAGGTCTTGATAGACGGGAATGGGGAGCCCATCTCTTTTACAAGCCGGAAGATGCCGGACGAGACGGAATTGATGGTGCCTGTGAAGGAAGCGGTTGAAGCACTGGGGATATCGGCTGCGTATGATGCGGGGATCGTGATATTATCAGGCCGAGGTCCCGCAGTCGAGCTGAAGGTGGATTCAACACAGGCATGGGAGTCCAGAAGCAAAGAGGACAGGAAGAATGGAGTGGCCAAAAGCGAGGTTACACTTCGACATGCTCCTTATGTTGCGGGCGGGAAGACCATGGTTCCCCTTCTGCAAACTGCCGAGTTATTGGGCTATAACGTAGTCATTGAGAAGCCGGATTACTATACGCTTCGTTATGTACTCGATCGGCCTGCTTCATAACATCGACGGAGTTCAATGAAAGAACCCGCCAAACATTCAAAAGAACCCCGACTCTTGTTTTTTGCAAGATGGGGGTTCTTTTTTGGGTTTGTTTGAATCCGGTTTATTATAACGGGACCTGCTTGGACAATGCCTCAAATTGCAACAGATGAGGATTTATTTTGTTTTGTATGCTCTTTAAATATTTTTTCGCGGCATCATTTTGACGTTGTTCTGCAGCCGTGCTGGCCGGAAAGATCGAATAGGATTTGTTGACGGAGCCGTTTTTGTATTGGACACTGAACATGGAGGCAGCTGCCCAGGCTTTTTTCATGTTTTGGTTGCTTCCCATAATCGTCAGCAATTCCTTGCCATTCTTGTAAGTGAAGCTGTAATCCGGGTCCGCTACGGCATGAATGACATCGTAGCCGCTTTGGAATACGCCTGCCTTGAATGTCCCCTTCCGGAGCTGGTTCCATCTGACGGTCCCGTCGGGGAGCGTGACTTTGTGCGTCTGGAGGCCTTCGCCATCCATCTTATCGTCCGTCCAGGAGCCGTTGTACACCACTTTATGTTGTTCATCATCTGCTTGGTATTGGTTCATGTATTTACCGGTGCCCGTGCGTTTTCCGTTTACGAAATCGCCGGAATACTGTTTGTCTTCACCCCATTTGATAGTGCCTCGCCCGTGGGGCTGGCCATTGGCTGTCTCACCGTAATAAGATGTCCGTGCGGATATTTGGATCCATTCCTTGGCGGAGGCGGCATTGGCATCTGCTGATGCTGGTGCTGGAACGAGAGAAGATGCAAAGAGCGATAAAGCACAAGCAAGAGTTATGGATAACGCCTTTATTTTTTGCATGATAACATGTCTCCTTTTCTCGGGTGATCTTAATATTTACTTCTCTTAAGCTTTCATAAATCCTCTTATGGCTGCAAAATTATGGGTCCTTCGTGTTGAAATAGCAAGAACGAAGTCAGAATACCGGGGCAACGTTTCACAAGACAACAGGTAAGATTATTGTGGATAAAATATGAACGAAACAGATAGAAAGGATTTCCTCTCAACATAAAATAGTTTACATTTGTTGTGATGTACTATATACTTATACTTTAAAGCAGTACATAAACATCATGCCAATGGAAGTATGGTCTGGCAAAGGGAGGATAAACATTGAACGCATCTATTAAAGTAGGAATCGTAGGTTATGGTAACTTGGGTAAAGGGGTACAGAAAGCGATCGGACAGAATCCGGATCTGGAGCTGGTGGCTATCTTCACGCGCAGAGACCCGCAGCAAATGCCGGCAAATTCCGGTGCACGCTTCGAGCATATATCAGCGGCAGAGCAATATATCGGCAAGATTGATGTCATGATCCTCTGTGGCGGTTCGGCTACGGATTTGCCTGAGCAAACTCCACAGCTTGCCAGTATGTTCAATACGGTAGACAGCTTTGACACACACGCGAAAATCCCTGAGTTTTTCCAGGAAGTTAACAAAGCAGCGATGGGCGGAGGTCATGTGAGCGTGATCTCGACAGGCTGGGATCCGGGGCTGTTCTCCATGAACCGTCTCCTCGCCGAAGCGATTCTGCCTGAAGGAAAAGACTACACGTTCTGGGGCAAGGGCGTAAGCCAAGGCCACTCGGATGCGATCCGTCGAGTACCCGGGGTGAAAGCGGGCGTTCAATACACGGTTCCGGTAGAAGAGGTTATCGACCAGATCCGTTCCGGAGAAACGCCGGAACTATCTACTCGCGAGAAGCATCGGAGAGATTGCTTTGTTGTAGCGGAAGAAGGAGCGGACCAAGAACAAATCCGGCAAACCATTGTGTCGATGCCTAACTATTTTGCGGATTACGATACAACCGTTACCTTTATTACGCAAGAAGAGCTTGAGGCTGAGCATGCCGGGATGCCTCACGGCGGATTTGTCATCCGCAGCGGGATCACCGGAAACGGAAGCAAGCAAATTGTTGAATTCGGGCTGAAACTCGACAGCAACCCTGAATTTACGGCGAGCGTGCTCGTGTCTTATGCAAGAGCGGCCATTCGCTTGAGCAGAGAGGGACAGCAAGGCGCCAAGACGGTATTTGATATCCCGCTCGGATACCTGTCGCCAAAATCAGCCGAAGAGCTCCGCAGCGAGCTGCTGTAAGCTGTAAGAAGCCCTGCCGCATATGCGGCAGGGCTTCTTTTTTTCTATATATTATACGATACCTTGGGCGATCATGGCATCGGCCACTTTGATGAAACCAGCGATGTTGGCGCCAGCCACAAGATTGCCGGCCACACCATACTCTTCAGCAGCATCTACGGCACTGCTGTAGATGTTTTTCATAATCTGATGGAGCTTCGTATCCACCTCTTCAAAGGTCCATGACATTCTCATGCTGTTTTGGCTCATCTCCAGAGCGGATACGGCAACTCCGCCTGCATTGGCGGCTTTAGCCGGTCCAAACAACACGCCGCTGCTAATGAACAGCTCCATGGCCTCCAATGTTGAAGGCATATTGGCTCCCTCGCCGATAGCCTTCACTCCGTTTGCGATGAGTGTTTTGGCAGCGTCGGCGTCGAGCTCATTCTGCGTGGCACAAGGAAGTGCGATATCGCATGGAAGGTTCCAGATTCCCGAGCAGCCTTCGGTATACTCGGCATGTGGGTGGATCTTGACGTATTCGCTGATCCGCAGGCGATCCCGCTCCTTCAGCAGCTTGACGGTTTCAAGGTTGATTCCGTCCGGATCATGCAGGTATCCGTTGGAATCACTGCAAGCAATGACATGCGCGCCGAGCTGCTGCGCTTTCTCGATGGCGTAAATGGAGACGTTGCCCGAGCCGGAAACCACGACGCGGCGGTCTTTGAAATCAAGGCCTTGCGCAGCCAGCATTTCCTGTACGAAGTAAACGCAGCCGTAACCGGTTGCTTCCGTCCGAGCCAGGCTTCCGCCATATATGACGCCTTTGCCTGTCAGCACTCCAGCTTCATGTCCTCCGCGGATACGCTTGTATTGACCGAACATATAACCGATCTCGCGAGCACCGACCCCGATATCCCCAGCAGGCACATCGGAATCAGGTCCGATATGGCGGTACAGCTCGGTCATGAAGCTCTGGGTAAAACGCATCACTTCCTGATCGGACTTGCCTTTCGGATCGAAATCCGAACCACCCTTGCCGCCGCCGATCGGCTGGCCCGTGAGCGAGTTTTTAAAGATTTGCTCAAAACCAAGGAATTTGACAATGCCGGCATAAACCGACGGATGGAACCGGATGCCGCCTTTGTACGGACCCAGTGCGCTGTTAAACTGGACGCGGAACCCGCGGTTCACTTGAGTTCTGCCTTGGTCGTCCATCCAAGGAACGCGGAAGGTGATCATACGCTCCGGCTCGACAAGGCGCTCCAAGATACCAAGCTCACGATACTTCGGATGCTGGGCTAACACAGGGACGAGGGAATCCACAAATTCCCGGACGGCTTGGTGAAATTCGGACTCATGCGGATCTCGCGCTACAACCTGGTTATAGATGGATTCCACATAATCTTGCGCGGCAGTAAGGGGTGAGGATACAGAAATATTCGTAGTCACTTTTGCGATGCACTCCTTCAAATCGTTAAAGTAGTATTGCGTGAAAAATCGTCTGTTCTGCAGAAAGAGGGGCCTGTCTTGGACAATTTGTACTAAAACATTAAAAGTTTGCACTCTGCATTTTTAAGTTAAAAAGAATTTTATAGAATCTTGGCTCGCATTACCAATAAAATGTTTTTTACGAACTCATTAAATATTTCTATAAACCTGTCATTAGGTGTTAATTCGCTGGCAGTTTCGCCGTGTTTCGTGTAGTTAAAATGCAAAAAATAAGCTGAATTTGTCATGGAAATACACAACGAAACCGGTCGCGAAGTTAAATTTTTTGGGTGTGTTTTACGTTTAGGGTAATGGAAGACATGGAATATTATTACAGTAGCTGAAGGAGCCATCTTCCGGCAGAGACGCTTCTGGTCATCCAGCCAGCAGATCCGAAGCAGGCCGGGGCGGAAGGAGAGAATGACCTCTGCTGTCCGTGTCGAATGATGCGATAACGAATCTCGGATTGGAGTACGGAAGATATATGTCTCCGATATAAGCTGTTTAATATAGCCGAACATGTACACAAAAAAAGATCGAACCCAGTCCGCGTGCTGAGTTTCGATCTATTTTGTTATTACAATAAGAATAAGTGCGTTTTATTTGGATATATCAATGAATCCCTCGCCAAACACATCGCGTACATCGTGGATCGTGACAAAGGCATTTTTGTCCTCTGCGCGCACGATTTTTTTGAGCATGGATACTTCTTGTTTGCTAATGACGATGTAGAGCACATCTTTCGTTTGACCGGTGTAGTATCCGTAACCCCGCAATACGGTTACCCCGCGATCCATGATCTCCGTCACCCGTATGGCGATGCGATCATGATGGGTTGAGATGATGGTAACGGCTTTTTTTGGGATTCAGCCCCTCGATAATAAACTCCATGGCTTTGGTCCCGATATAGAGGATCACCACCGTGAACATCACCTTCTCGATACCGATAACAAAGACGGACAGTCCAGCCACGATCAGGTCGAAGAACAGCAGGGCGTAGCTGATATTCCAATCCCAATATTTGTTGGCCAGACGTGCGAGTATGACCGTGCCTGCCGTTGTGCCGCCCACCCGGACGATGAGTCCGATTCCGACGCCGGCAAACAGTCCGGCGAAGATGGCGTTGATCACCGGCTCATTCGAAGCGATACGCCAGTTCTCTGTCAGATGCAGGAAGATGGAGTTAAAGGCAACCGCAATAATGGTATACACCGTTGTTCTTCTATCCAGCAGCCTGTAGCCGATAATGAGTAAAATCCCGTTAATAACGATGCCGACCAGTGCCGGGGACCATTGCAGCACGTAATACAGAATGATGGATACCCCGGTAACGCCGCCTTCGCCAAAATCGTTGGGAATCACAAATAAATTGACGGCCAGCGCAAAAATAAATGCCCCGATGAGCAGCATGATCATATCAAATGCTCTTTTTTTCATACGTACCTACCTCCATGACTTTCAACAAGCTCACAAAAAAAGACGATTAAAGGAAAAAATCATCCTTTAATCGCTTTATGCAAACATAGGTTGCGCAGCTCTTTTGATATTCTCATTATAAATGAGCATTACATGGAATGTAAATGATTTTTAATTTTCAGAAAAGGAATGTCCGAATAGGTGAGCAACATTTCGAAACGGACCCTGTGATAAAACTGAAAGTGAAAGAAGAAGAGGAGATGATGAGATCATGACTGCATTGAATGGGAAGATAGCCCTGGTTACGGGTTCCAGTCGAGGAATTGGGCGCGCCGTAGCCATGCGTTTAGCAAAGGAAGGGGCCTTGGTAGCTGTTCACTATGGCAAGAACCGCGATACGGCGGAAGAGGTCGTACGGGAGATAACACAGGGCGGAGGCGATGCTTTTCTGATTGGGGCAGATCTTGGCGACAGGGATGGAGTAAGCAAGCTGTACAAAACGCTGGATGAGATGTTGAGAGCACGGACCGATGATACGCGTTTCGATATTCTGGTCAATAACGCAGGAGTCGGCTTGATGGCAACAATCGAGGAGACAAGAGAAGAGAGCTTTGACGATATCATGCGAGTCAATGTGAAGGCACCGTTCTTCCTGATTCAGCAAGCCCTTCCACGCCTTCGGGACGACGGGCGCATTATTAATCTATCGTCTGCCGTAACCCGGATTTCCTTGCCCAATATTCCGGCGTACACCATGACGAAGGGGGCCATCAATGCGTTGACGCTCTCCTTGTCAAGCCAGCTTGGCTCCCGTGGGATTACGGTCAATGCGATTCAACCCGGATTCATTAACACGGACATGAATGCCCCGATGCTTCAGGATCCTGCTTCGTTTCAATTCGGCGCCGACTATTCGGTCTTCGGAAGGTGGGGAGAGCCTGGCGATATCGCAGATATCGCAGCATTTCTGGCTTCTTCGGAGAGCCGCTGGATCACGGGTCAGAGCATCGATGCAAGCGGAGGCTCTCACTTGTAAGAGCTTGCTTCTTGAAGCAAGAGAAGAACACGTATTCATGAGAAGAACCGTGCCATGCACGGTTTTTTGCATGTTCTGTAACAGGCCGACATACCATAAAGCCCGCGCGCAGTGCGCAGGCTTCTTATGGTAGGAAGCTAACCCAGCCGTTACCTCATGCGGCATGATAGTTATGCAAGTACTTCTACTGTAAAGCCTCCCGGAGCCTTGACATAGAAAGTCCAGCCGTGGGCCCTTTGGGGAGGAGGGACATCATACCCATCCTCCCTCAGACGTTGATGGATTTCATTTACCTTCTCTTCGCTTTCCTGTATAAAGCCGATATGAAAAGTCTTGGGATAGTTCACCTCGGTCCCCCGCATTAAGGTCAGCACCATCCCTTCATCGTCAAACAACGCTGCAAATGACTGACCGCGCTCACCGCCGATTTTGAGTCCGAAATAAGTTTGCAGAAATTCCTTGGCTGCGGTTACATCAGTTACCGTGAGATTAAGATGATTCAGTATCATTGTGTGCACACTTCCTTTTTAGTGGAATGAGTGATTCTTAATTCAAGCGTAGCACATATATGCAAGTACCAGGCTTATGGTCGTTTTAGACTGTAGTTGATGATGAAAGCCGTCATATAAGTTGAAGGTTTTTGAACGGGCTTTGCTTTGTCAGTTCATAAAAATGCATAGCTGCTGAGAATGGATTTATCCTAACAGATGAGACAGCGCATCTGTTATACTTAATTGATAATGATTATCATAATCAAGGGGGGGTTCTATGTTAACTCCAAAGGCCACCTTTTCCATGTACTCTTTTCATATCCCCATTCGTTTAATCGGATTGGAGAAAGGGATTCCAAGCACCATCGGGGACAGTCAGGAGGCGGATTACATAGTACTGATTATTCAGGACGGAGCCGGTATGCTGCACCAGGATGATCGTTCATTCCCGGTTTCCAGGGGAAGCGTATTTGTCTCTGGCAGCACCATTCCGGATTTAAGGCTGGAATCGAACAGAGTTACCCCGTTGCGGGGGATTTATATAGAATACCGGTGTTTATCTATAGCTGGCAGCACATCTTATGGTCTTGATTGCTCTGCGCCGTTTCATGCCATCTCGCCCGAGACTCTGCGATTGGCCGGAGAGTTTGAGAGCTTGTGGAGAGGTCAGAACTCAGATGAGCCCTTTCACATGCAGCTTCTGTTTATTAAACTGCTGCAGGAGATCCATGCGGAGATGGAAATCAGGGCTTCTTCATCAACAAAACAATCTTGGGTGGAGCAAGCTCTTGAGTATATAGAAAAGAACTACCATCAAGATGTAACACGTGAGCATATGACTGCTCTGTCGGGTGTCAGTCCTGAGCATTTCTCACGCATGTTCCGCAAGCATACTGGACGTACCTTTAATGCTTACCTGACGCTGCTTCGAATTCGCAAAGCGCAGGAACGAGTATTGACCGGATCGCAGGATCTGAATGCTCTGGCGCAGGAGGTAGGGTATAAGGAGGGCTTGTACTTAAGCCGTAAATTCAAAGAATCCGTCGGTGTATCGCCTACGGTATACAAACGCAAGACTAAACGTATCACGGCGTTGAATCTTAACCATACCGCATCGTTGTTGGCACTTGGCATTATTCCAGAGCTTGGTGTGTATACTCCCTGGCTGCTGCAGACTCAATATAACAAGAACTTGAGTACAGGACGTTATTTCGATCCCTATACGCTTGCCACTGATGGATACTATGAAGCAGTGGCTTCATCCAGTCCCGATTTGATTATTAGCTACAATTCTGCGGCTGAGAATAAGAGGATGCTCTCTTTGGCCCCTGTTCTGGAGCTGCCATTCAAGACGATGAGCTGGCGTGAACAGTTTCGTTTTATTGCTTGCACGATGAACAAACAAACGGCAGCAGAGGATTGGCTGTCCCGTTATGACGAACTTGCCGATCGTGTGAATGGTGAGCTGAACCATGTGCTTGGTGAGCGGGGCACCGCCGTTGTCTGGGAAATATGCTCGGACAAGGCCTATTGCATTAGCGGCAGCTTCGGCAGAGGCAGTCAGATTTTATATGATGATATCGGATTCCGTCCACCTGAACGGCTGATAGAGGAGGGTTTGTTTCGTGATGGGTTTGTCGAAGTCGATATTGGAGAGATCGCTTCTTATGCAGCAGATCATATTTTTATCACGTCACTCCCAAGTGATCCATCTGGTCAGGAACGTGTCAATGTATTGTTTCGTTCGGAGGAATGGATGAATTTGGATGCAGTCCGGCGCAATCAAGTCTATGTGCTGAATCAGCCGGAATTATTCTTCGGGTATGATCCCATCTCTTCGGAAGCACAGCTGCACGAATTGATGAAGGTGCTGAGACGACATCACAAATTTGCATGAATGGACATCATTATAAGGCATAGCCATTTGAAGGGACAGGGGGTAAAGTTTATTTGAGAATGATTATCGTTATCGATAAATAAGGGGGATTCAAATTGCTTTTTTCAGATTATTTGAGCAGACGAAGGCTTACATTGATTGTCATGGTCCTTATAACGGCACTTATGATCAGTGCGTGTGGAGCAGCAGATACGGGTAACGGCAATAGCAACACGGAGACAGTACAGACTGCAGCGTCGGATCCGTCGAAAGCGGTTGAGACGAATTCGGAGGGAGATTCCAAAGTGAAAACGATCTCCACTGTCCATGGAGACATTGAAGTTCCGGTGCATCCGCAGCGAATTGTTGCTGAAGAATACTTGGGAAGTCTCATTGCGCTTGATGTGATTCCGGTCGGAGCGCCAGGATTAACCATCAAGAACTACTACTTTAAAGAATCTTTGGAAGGAATCGAGGATATTGGGGATTACGGAAAGCCGTCAGTCGAGAAAATCGTGGCATTGAATCCGGATCTCATCATCACCGGCAATGCTGAAAAAACGTATGAACAGCTCAGTAAAATTGCACCTACTATCGTCATTCCGTACGGGGATTTAAAAAACGCCCACGAAGAGCTGACTTATTTCGGCGAACTGTTTGGTAAGGAAGAAGAAGCTAAAACCTGGCTGGAGGAATATGACCGGCGCATTGCGGCCGCCAAGGCTAAAGTCGATGCAGCAATTCCCACTGACGCCACCTTCAGTATTATGGAGGACGGCGAGAAGTCAACCTGGGTATACGGTGATAATTTTGGGCGTGGCGGTCAGGCTGTCTATCAGGCTTTGGGAAGGAAACCTCCCAGCGGGGTGGCCGAGGAAATATTAGAGAAGCAGTGGGCTGAGTTAACGGCTGAAATGGTGAGCAAATATGCGGGTGATTATATTATTATGACCTCCAATTCCAGTACGATGGAGGATTATAAAGCAGACCCGATCTGGGGCAGCCTCCCGGCAGTCAATAAGGGACAGATGTACGTCTGGCCTGAGGAACGCTCCTGGTATTATGATCCGCTTGCCGTTCTTGCTCAAACAGAAGAATTGGCGGATTGGCTCTCCAAACAGGATAGATAATTGATGTGGTTCTCTCCGTCGTCGACGATGAGCACGCTCGCAAATGATATGACGTGTTGGCTTACTGGAAAAATAGATAAAGAGTGTGCAATTTCTGCACACTCTTTTTTGTTGTATTGAATTCAATCTATGAGGAACCAGCCTAATACTTGAGAGGTTATGGTGTAATGGAGGGAGCAGGATTATACAACAGGCATCGTAGTGTTTTTTCAGGATAACGAAGCTCTGCATCATAAGTGCTGCCATCTTCCAAAGTAATTAGAATGTTAACCATTCCACGTTTATCGTTAACTGGATTCTTCACATATTTTGCGCTCTTGATTGCTCGGGTTTCGCCAAGCTTCTTAGTCACAATCTGCCTAGCTGCTACCACCCAGCTTGCATCCTTGCTTATTTTTAGACTTGCTGAGGAACTAATAGGTGTTCTTTTGTATGATAAATCAGTAACCGTTGTATCTATCACCGTACCTGTTGTTGAATCCAGGATGACAATATAAGTTAAATAGGCTTGTCCATTGGCTCGTAAAGTATCTGCTTTATAAGGCTGAAAGAGAATACTCCATGTTTTCTGTTGTTCGGAATATAAGGTATGCAAAGAGGCAGAGACCTCCAGTTTGGAAACATCGACGTCAAATATTTTCTTTACACTTGCTGCTGCAAATTTGACAGCTTCTGACTCTTTGATGTCGGTGATTTCCTGTTGTTCGGGATCAACTCGTTTGGATAATACATAGTTGATCCGGTAGTACCAGTCGATATGTTGCAGCAGCTCTTGATCTGTCATAGGTCTCTTGGGGTAGAAGAAGATGTCTTTGTCCATATCGAGATAAAAATCATAAGGTCCTGGCTCTAAGGGTAGCGGGCTCGTTGGTCGCAGTCCATCATATACATATTGATCGCCCAGCTTTAGAAGACGGTTACTTTCCTCTTCTGTAAGCTCTCTGCTTAGCTCGGTGGTTTCTTTCTTATTTTCATCGAAATAGTTATTAATTAATTGTACTTCTTCATCTGTTATAGTCTGCTCTAGATAGCTCTCAACTGTCGACACAGGAGCTGTGGCTTCAATTTTCATAACAGGCACCGTGCTGCTAACGGAGCTTACGGTCGAAATGTTCTGTTGCAAGGACGCCTTTTGTGCTACAACTGTTTGATTTACGACACTTGGAACCATGACTGCATTTAATGCTAGAAGTCCCCCCGAAATAACAAATACTGTTGCTGCCATCGTGAATAATTTCTTCTTGTTTTTCATTGATATACCCTCCATTTAATAAGCTTTTGTCTTGGTTTACTTTAATATAGCGTTATTATGGAGTCGTACTGGAGTTGTTATGGAGTTGTAAAATAAGATGGACACTCGTTCCTGAATGCTGCTTGGACTGCAGTGATAGACGAGCATCGTGTGCTTCGGCAATTTGACGGCACAAGGATAAGCCGAGCCCTGCCCCTCCATGTTCTCTGGAACGGGCACTGTCAGCTCGGTAAAAGGGTTCAAAAGCCCGTGCCACCTGCTGTGCAGTCATTCCAATACCGAAATCGCGTACTTCCAGAACGGCTTCTTCGTCAAGTTCATAAGCCATTAGCCTAATTTCGCCTCCTTCAACGGAAGCATGAATTGAATTCTCAAGGCAGTTTACTAGGAAAGTGGCGAGTAAATCAAAGTCCCCATATACATAATCGATATCCCGATGGACAATAAGCTTGATTCGAGAATCCCTCATGTTTTTCATTTCAGTCTGTTGGACAGAATTGAATAACTCTTCAACAGGGATTCGTTGCAGTTCCAGCGGTTTACGACCGACAACCGAAAGGTCTAGCAGCTTAAAGGCCAGGCTTTTTAATCGCATGGTTTCGGTCCATATATAGTGGGTGGCGGTGCCGCGTTCTTCTTCCCCAATGTTAGCGGATCTCAAGTATTCTGCGAAGCCTTGCATACTTGTAAGTGGTGTTCGCAATTCGTGTGCAAGATTATCAACGATTCGTTGTTTTTCTTCTGCCATTTCTGACAACTCATGCATACGCTGTTCTATCGCTTCAGCCATGCGGTTGAAATTCTGCGACAATTCGCCGAACTCATCCTTGTTATATAACAGGACCCGTTCTGAATAATCGCCTTCGGCAATATGTTTGGTTGTCTTCGATAATAACCTAAGTGGTTTAGTCAACTGCCTGATGAATAGAAACAGGAGAATCATAAGCGCAGGGCTGATCGTAAAGTTGATAGTTACAAAAAAACGATTCAGCTCTCGCTGATTGTCATACAATTCCTCAATATCTCGTGTGTAAACAAGCAGTAGATGATCATAAGGGGGAGGAAGTTTATGAGAGAATTGTATATAATGAATTCCTTGTTCTTCAATTTGTTCGAATGGAATGTCGGGTTTTATTAGATGGTTCATATCTTTTGGATATAATAGCTGTTCTTGATTCCAGAGCTGTAAGGTAACACCCTGTTGTAAATAATTTTTGGCATAAGAATAGGTAACATTGTGCAGGATTTCATCGTCTACACTCGATCCTCGTGACATGATCGACGTTAAATTCTCGTAGATGTTATTAGCAATGAGCGCTTGTTCACTTGAGGCTCTTTGGATTTCTCGCTCTGTATTAAGAGACCAGCTTTTATTCATAATCATGACAACACTGATATCAAGTGCCACAACGAAAAGAACTAATACCACGAGTAGTGTCTTCAGCCAGAATTTCAATGGGTTCTATACCTCCGCATTCAGCCTATAACCCAGCTTAAAGATAGTGACGATCCGTTCTTCCCATCCTAGCTTTTTACGCAGCTGTCTAATATGGACGTCTACCGTGCGGGTTTCACCGAGGAAATCATAACCCCAGACAAGTTCCAGCAGTTTCTCTCTGGATAACGCAATATTGCGATTACGGATTAATACCTCAAGTAGATCGAATTCTCGTGCAGTCAATTCTACAGGTTGGTCGTTTTTTAATACTTGCCGTTCCAGCAATTTGACTTCTGCTTCACCTAAGACAAAGAGGTCATCGGATGGCTTCGCACGGCGAAGCACGACATTTATGCGAGCAAGAAGCTCTACAATTTCAAATGGTTTGATGATATAATCCTCAGCTCCAAGTTCAAATCCGGTGATGCGGTCGGACAAGGATTCCTTTGCTGTAAGAAAAATAACCGGTATGTTATATGCTCGTATATGTTGCATTAGTTCAAAACCATCCATACCAGGCAGCATTATGTCTAGGAGAATCAGATCAAATTTCTCCTGTTTAAGAAATTGAATGACGTCTGTTCCGTTGTAAGATTTACAGAAATGATGTCCTACCAGTTTTAAATTCATTGTAATTAAATCGTTTATCGATTTTTCATCTTCAACGACTAATATATTGGCCACAATCGAGTCCTCCGTTTGCTAAAATCCGTTATTCACTGCGATAAGCAGGGCGTTTTTTAAGTCAAAGCCCGTGTTTTACGATAGTTTCTCTTTGAATGTACTTTAGCACGAGTTGTCGTTTCAGCGATACATAGATTCATGAAAGATAGTTAACAAGAGCGATCATATAAAAAAAGAACCCGCCGACTAACGGGTTCTTGCACTTTACTCGTCTCCCGTCGCAACCGGGTTGTCCTCGTAACTGATCCAGTCGCTCCAGCTGCCTGCATACAGCTTCACATGGCCGTAACCGGTTTCCTCCAGAGCAAGCACGTTGGGGCAGGCAGTTACGCCGGAGCCGCAGTATACAATGATCTCGGCATCTTGCGGAATGTCCGAGAAGTGCTCACGAAGTGCTCCTGGAGCCTTCCAATGTCCGGAAGGCTCCAGAACACCCTTCCAGAAGTAGTTCTTTGCACCCGGAATATGTCCGGCCTTGGCATCCAAGGGCTCCTCCAATCCGGCATATCTGCGCGGCTCGCGGGAATCCAGAAGCATGCTGATACCCTGTTGAGAAGCCTCGCGTACGTCATGTACGCTGACGAGTTTATGGGGCTGCAGCTTCATTTCGTATGTAACGGGAATGACAATCGGCTGTTCATCCGTAACCGGATAAGAAGCGCTCTTCCAGGCTGAATAGCCTTCGGCCATTACATAGGCTTGTTCGTGCCCCGTATATTTCAGCAGCCACCATA
Organism: Paenibacillus vortex V453; assembly: GCF_000193415.1. Lineage (NCBI taxonomy): Bacteria > Bacillati > Bacillota > Bacilli > Caryophanales > Paenibacillaceae > Paenibacillus > Paenibacillus vortex. The sequence goes on along the minus strand of NZ_ADHJ01000044.1, from coordinate 414 downwards.
AACGGCTAGCCATGGCCCCGCCCTGGTCATCATAGATGACGACACGGCTGCCTTGATGAATACCGGATTGGCCAAGACGCTTTGCCAATGTATCCAAGTCTGGCAGCGGATGGCGTCCGCCATGTTCCGTAATGGGGGAGGAGAGGTCCTTCTCCAGATCGAGATAAACCGCACGCGGGATATGCGACTCCTCGTAACTGGCCTGGCCGCTTTCCGGCTTGCCAAGAGCAAAACGGCAGTCTACGATGACCAGATCCGATTCGTAGAGTCTGGCCAGCAGCCATTTCATCGTCACGATATTGTTCATATATCAGGACACCGCCTTCTATGGGAAATAATGAGATAAGGTAATCGAATTATATCATATTGCTGCTTGCCATTACGTATATGAGCATTTTGCATAATTCGAAAATT